>WOZH01000080.1 GCA_011620375.1 Acholeplasmataceae bacterium | reverse complement strand
GCGTTCATCATCACCATGCATACGTGATAAATCATCTGCTGAGACATTCATCGGTGAAAACTTGTATACGCGGTCACAAATCTCATGATAATATCTTGAATCGGTTGTCGCAACCATGAGATATGGGGAAACGATGGTATGGTTCCATGTATCATTAATTGCCTTTTCAAGCATGGCATATCCTTCATCCATCATTGAGATTGGAGATGGCTCTGAAACAAGAATTGGTGTGACGATAATATCATGATTGTTGATGATTTTTTTGATCCGACTGATAATCATATCGGATGATTCATCAGGTCGTAAGCGAATGTTAATACCAATTTTAGCTTCATTGGGTAAAACGTTATAAGCCTTACTGCCTTCCGATACAGTAAATGCTAATGTTGATTTAAACATCGCTTTGAGTTGGCCACCCGATAATTTGGCAATTAATTTAACAACAGGACCAAATAGCCACATGTTAGCAAAGATTAAACGAATCATAAAATTTGTTGAATAAGGTGTAATTTGATTAAACATTGCCTTAACGGGAGATGTCATTTTCATTTTAAACTGTTTGGACTCATTCAGTTTTTTGACCGCAGACGCTAGTAAAGTTACCGGTGTTTCCTTAGGTGGTGTCGACGCATGTCCGCCTTTAGATTCAGTTTTTAATTCTAGATTCAAAAATCCTTTTTCAGCGATCCCAACAGCCGCGACTTTCTCTTTGACACCAGGAAACATGTTCGATACGATCGCGCCACCTTCATCTAAGACGAGGTAAGGCTTGATTTTATTTTCCTTGAAATATTTGACGATGGCACGTTGCGATGAACCACCGATTTCTTCATCACCACCGAAAGAAAGATAAACATCTTGATTGAGCATCTGATGTTTGTCTAGCATATATTCAACGGATTCCATGACCGCGTTGATGGTGAGCTTGGTATCTAGAGTGCCTCGTCCATAGATGTGTGTATCATCGGCGATACCACCAAAGGGCTCAACAGACCAATGATCTGAGACGGGAACAACATCAAAATGAGACATTAAAACGATTGGTTTATTCGATGACTTACCTTTGATGTGAAAGAGCACACCCATGCCAATTTCTTGGTAGGTAGCGCGTTGATTAATGAGTGGATAATCGTTTTTCAAATGTGCTTTTAAAGCGTCAAATGCTTTTCGGTCAATCAATGATGAATCAGGATAAGAAATGGTCTTATACTTAATTTTCTTGATAAAATTTTCAATGATTCTTTTTTCATCAACTTCAACATCATGAATGGGTTCATTGACCATGGTTTGCTTGTGAATGAGTGTTCTCACGACTAAAATAATGATGAATACGACAAGCAATCCTAAGCCAACATATAGCCAAATCATTTAAATCCACCCCTTTTTGTGAAATAGGTAAGCGCTGCTGACAGTAATGACAACGCCCACTGGTACCATAATGCCAACTAAACTGCCCGCACCAGGAATGAGCGCAAAGAAGAGCAACATGAAGACAATTGGCAGGATTGCTATTTTCCAGCGTTTGGAAATGAAGACAACACCTAACGCACCGAATAATGCAGGCAAGATATTGTTGAAGGCTGGTTGTAAGATTGCTGATTCAAGTATTGGCGTCAATGGGATTAACAAAAAAATACCGATTAAGATAATAAGCGTAGTTGTGATGGATGAGGATGCGACTGCAATCATGGAAATAACATCAGCCTCTTCAGATCCTTTTTCAATGCCTAACGCTTCTTGGGCATTGATTGCAGCTGGAACTTTTATACCGGATAGGTTACCGGTGACAAACGCTAAATAAGAAGCACTGCCGATCATTGGTGAGAATGTGAAAACTTCAATCGATGTTACCGGCCAAAAGATGATGGCAGTTGCAAAAAAACCGCTGATGAAATAATTGAATGGTGGCCATACGCCGGTTACGATACTGATGGTTAATGGTAATGAAAGAAATAAAAATAACGCACCTAACATCCACAAACGACCTTCTCGATGGATTTGATCTTTATAAGTGTTATTCATTTATCTCACCCCCCAAGATGCAAATACAATGGCTAGTGCCATGGATAGGACCATAGATAAAGGCAAGGCATAGCTCTTTAACCAAGAGAAGTTTTTCTTTTGGGATAATAGACCGAATACGGCGACCAATACAGCTGAAACGACTAAGACGAGAATTGCGAGGATAGAAATATATGCAGGACCGCCACCCTCCGGTTCGATTGGCGCGATGACATAACCGACAAACGCTGAAATCATACCTAAGAACAAGGCATCCATCAAAATGTCTTTCCATTCCGAATTTTTTTCTTTGATTTGCTCAAATCGTGTACTGATTTTTTGATAGAAAAACGGGACTAAAAGAAGCGGAGGTATACATCCTAATGTCATGACCCAGATGGCGGTTACACCCATCTCGATGGTGAGTGCACCATTGATATCTGCACCGAAAGCACCTTCAATGACATTGATTGCTGCGGGTAATTCATAGGTTACCGCGCCTAATGTAGCTAAACGCATACCAGCTATCCAAGGTCCAAAGATCTTTGATAAAACGACAAGGCTGATTAATATTGCAATCGATGGTGCAATGCTAAGTAGTGCTGAAGATGTCATCGTCTTGTTGATATCTGATGACGAAAACCCTAAGACCTTTGCTTGTTTTGTCGCTTTCAGTAGAGCGACTACGGATTGTATTAATACGTATAAAAAAATAAAACCAACTAACGCATAAATCCACCAATAATCAAACATATTCAAATTCTCCTTTAGCAGTTTTCTTTTAATTATACCGCAAATCAAGTCATTAGGCTACGAGGTTATAGAAATCAACGATGAAGATTATATTTTTACTAATCTTTCACCTGTATTTTTTGTTTAAGGAAAAGATAAATAGATAGTGTTAATATACTAGTTGAAAAGAGTAAGACATAAGGGTATAAACCAATTGATATTTGGTCGAAGATCAATCCTGCCAGCGGTGTTAAAAGACCAAAACCCATATAGCCTATCACCATTTGCAAAGAGATGACTTTAGATAAATATTTTTGTGTAAATTTTTCATTATTTAAAAACATCATATTAGGAAATATAGGGCCTGACCCTATACCTAAGAGACCAACGATAACAAAGTAAAAAACGAGAGAATGATAATTAAATAAGAAAAGGACTGCTCCACTCAACATCATGGAAATACCGATGATGATCAGTTTGGCTGAATTGATTTTATGTGCCATAATTCCTGCTAAGATGCGACCTAGTGTAAGCCCTAAATAATAGGTGGTGGCGAATAGAGCAGCAACCGCATAGGACACATTTTTATCTATATAGATATAAGAAGATATCCAAGCACCTAAAAGCGATTCGATATGTACATAGACTAAAAATATCACAAGTGAATTAATGACTTTTTTGGTTTTAAGGGCATCGTGCAATTTGATTGGTTCATGATATTCTTTTTCAATGGCTGTTTCTTTTTTCCAGAGTTTAAAAGACAATAATACAATCACAGCAATTCCCAATAAGATAGAGCCAACGATCACATAGCCTAAGCGCCATGAATTGTGTTGGAGGGTTGCTGCCATAATCGATGGACCAAGGGTAACGCCAATGCCATAAAAAGAATGAAGATAGTTCATATGGGATGCTTTATAATTTTTAGCTAAATAATGATTTAAAGAGACATCAATAGCACCAGCACCAATACCTAAAGGAATAGCGAAAAAGAGTATTTGATAGAATTCAGAAACGGTACTCATGATGATTAATGCAGTACCCGTTAATAAAATTGAAACAAAAGTAATCCATTTGGTTTGTAATAATCTTAAAAGCCTGGGGGCATTATAGGTGGATATGATGGACATGATATAAATAACAACGGTCATTATCCCTAATGTACCTAAAGAGACATTTAAATCTTCTCTAACTAAATTCCACGCTGATCCTAAAAGAGCATCAGGCAAGCCTAATGCGATAAATGATAGATAGATTACAAACAGTAGTAGCATCGATAAGAATATTTTCTTATGTTTCATATGTGTCACCTTTTATATGATTATAGCATGAAATGAGATGAGAAATCGAAATAGAAACGAAAGAAAAGTGCTGATTTCAAGCACTTTTTTTTGCATTCCGTATGGCCATAATTGATGC
>WOZH01000027.1 GCA_011620375.1 Acholeplasmataceae bacterium | reverse complement strand
TGATATAATAAAGTGAAATAAGAAAGAGAGGATTTTGCACGTGGCATATGTAGCATTATATAGAACATATAGACCAAAATCATTTGAAGAAGTTGCTGGTCAAAAAGTGATTATTAAGACATTGCAAAATGCTATTATCCACGATAAAATCCAGCATGCCTACTTGTTTTCTGGGCCCAGAGGCACAGGGAAAACTTCAATTGCAAAAATCTATGCTAAAGCTGTTAATTGCTTGAATCCACAACACGGATCACCATGTAACAAGTGTGACGTATGTGTGGGCATCGATCGCGGTGATATTGCAGATGTGATTGAAATTGATGCTGCCTCAAATAATGGTGTCGATGAAATCAGAGATTTGCGTGATAAAGTCAAATATATGCCTTCGGTTGGTAAATTTAAAGTCTATATCATCGATGAAGTTCACATGTTGACGACAGGGGCATTCAATGCATTATTAAAAACACTTGAAGAACCACCAAAACATGTCATCTTCATATTAGCGACAACCGAAGTTCACAAAGTACCACCGACGATTCTCTCAAGATGTCAACGGTTTGATTTTAAAAACATTGAAATAAAAGATATGGTTGAAAAACTTGATGAGATTATCGCGAAGGAGCAAATCGCTATCGATCCCGAAGCAGTTCAAGCGATTGCAGAAAACGCCGAGGGTGGTCTACGTGATGCCATCAGTTTGTTAGACCAAGCGATATCATATGCCGAAAGTAACATCACAGAAGAAGATGTTCACCAAATATCGGGCTCAGTATCAAAAACATCACTCACAAAGATATTGCAAGCTATCTCAAACAAAGAAATAACCAACGCGATTATTATCCTAAAAGATCTGATTGCCGAAGGCAAAGAAATCACTAGAATCGTTTCTGATTTAATACTTGCCCTTCGTGACATACTATTAGAAAAAACAACGACAATTGCGATGCCGAAATACGAAGAACTCGCTTCAGCGTTATCCACAGAAAAGATTTATTTCTATCTCGATGTATTGAATGAACTTCAACAAGACATGAAATGGACACATCAAAAGCGGGCATATGTCGAACTCGCATTGATCAAGATGATGGATCATCAGACACTACAAACCATCGATTATGCAGGAACTATCGCTGATCTAAAAAATGAAATTCAAGCACTAAAAAAAAGATTTGATGATGCACCGGCAAGAGTGGTTGAATCAAAAAGAAAAGATGCACTCGTAACCATCAAAGATGTTGAAAAGATTCTTAATCAAGGAAATAAAGAAAAAAAGGAATTATTATTGTCTGCTTGGGATAAACTTAAAAATTATCCGAAGGCGGATTTAAAGATGGCAGCCTATCTTTTGTATCAAGGTGAATTAGAAGCGGTCTCAAATGAAATGCTACTTGTCTATGATGATATATCTATATGCAAAAAACTATATGATCAAACAGTATCACAACAGATTCTATCCATCATGAATGCAAAAACACAACTGATTGATGGGTATGTGGCAATATTGAAATCTGATTGGTTGGTTATTAAAAAACTTTACATTGAACAACACGCAAAAGGCATTAAAAAGCCAAAATTAGGACCCTATGATTTAAAACTATATAAGGATCCAGATAAACCTCAAAAAGAAGCGGAGATTGTTAATCTCGCTAAAGAATATTTCGGTGACCTAGTCACAGTTAAGGAGTAAATATATGAACCCTAACATGATTAATAAACTAAAAAAAATTCAAAAACAGATGATGGAAGCACAAGAAGCGCTTGAAAGCAAAGAATTTTTCGGCCGCGCCAGTGGGGTAACAGTTATCATGCAAGGCTCGCGTCAAGTGATAGATGTTCAAATCAACCCCGAAATTATCGAAGAAGTTGAATTATTACAAGATGCTGTTTTATTAGCAACCAATGATGCTTTAAAACAAATTGAAAAAGAGCAAGAAGAAACCATGGGTCAATTTGCTGGTGGCATGGGAGGCTTCGGATTTTAATGTATCCGAAAAGTTTAACACGGATTATTGAAGACTTTCAAAAATTACCAGGCATCGGCGAAAAAACTGCAGAGCGTTTGGCGCTTCACCTTGCTACGCAATTTTCAAACGAAGATATTGATGATTTTTCCAGCCACTTAAGTGAGTTGAAAAATGCTATTCATGCATGCCCTACTTGTGGTATGTTGACAGATGAAAAGACATGCCACATTTGCCAAGATGAATCTAGAGATAAAACAACCATCATGGTGGTTGCTGATCCAAAAGATGTGTTTGTCATGGAGAAAATGGCAACCTACGGTGGACGTTATCACGTCTTAGGTGGTTTGATAGATTTTTCAAGAGGTGTTACAGATAAAGAACTCAACATTGAAAGCTTAGAAAAAAGGCTTGAAGGTGTTAAGGAATTGATATTGGCAACCAATGGTACAGTCGAAGGTGAAATGACCGCAAAGTTTATCAAGGCATTCTTTGCTGACAAACAATTGCTGATTACTAGGCTAGCATCAGGTTTACCAGTTGGTTCTGATTTAAGATATGCAGATGATCTTACGTTAAGTAAGGCTGTAGAAAATAGAATGAAATATTAATGGAGGGTTGAAAAATGTGGGATGCGATTAAAAACTTTTTTGAAAACATTTATGGCAGCGTTAATGGATGGATGCAAAGCACCATTCAATTTGATCAGATTGCGGTGGACTTATATAACCAATTCGTTGTGCCGTTACCAGAGATTATCAAAATTTTGGGTACCGGATTATTGGCGATTATTATCGTATTTGGCGTCATCAGTTTTGTTAAAAAAACGATGAAGTTATTTATCGTGATTGCAGTGATTTTAGGCATTATTTTCTTTGTTACACAATTAACGTCATAAAAAACTTGCAAATTAGGAAAGAATCGTTTACAATAGATTACGATTTCTAGGAGGCAAAAATGAAAGATAGTTTAAAAAATTTAGCAATGCTTGATGTTGCTGAAACGTTATTGAAGGAAAATAATAAGCCGATGTCCATTGATATACTGATTAAAAAAGTTAGTGAAATCAAAGGTATTGACGCTGAAGATTATGACAAACTCACACAATTATATATGGACATCACGCAAAGCGCTAAATTCGTATATAGTGGCAATGATGAATGGGATCTAAAGGAAAGAAACTTAGAACTTTGGGATAAAGATGGATACGCATTCGTTACAGCTGCAGAAATTGAAGAAGCTGAAGAAGAAGAGGATGATTTGGAATTCACTGAATTTGTCTTTGAAGAAAAGGAAGAAACGCCTGAAGAAAAAGACGACGAAGAGGATGAAGATGACGAAGACGATGAAGAAATAGCTGACGAAATTGAAAGAAAGAAAAAAGCCGAAGAAGAAAAAGAACGCAAGGAAGAAGAAGCGTATATTGACGTTGAATTACCAATTAAATCAACCGATGATGATGATGTCGACGATGACATTGATTTGGAATTTGATGAATATGACGAAGACGATTATAACGAGATCATGGATGATTACGAAGATATGTATGAAGATGATTAATCCATCATCTACCAATTAAAGTATAAGCACTGTTTCTCAGTTGAAACAGTGCTTTTCTATATTCGTGCTATAATGACAATAGATATGTTACTGAGCATAGAAAAGATATGATTACATCTATCAACAGTGCACAGGTATTAATCACAATATGAATTTTCTAAGCGATTATGACGATCGTACTTGTTTTCTTGCCTTTGTCTATTAAGAAGGAACCCCAATACATGCTGCTAACATATCACAAAAGCGAAAAACCTATTATTTAGCACTATAAATCAAGCATACAAAGATGATTTAATTTAAAATAATATTGAAGGAGTTGATGATATGCAACTATGGTATGAATGGATTGGATATATCGCATCATTAATCGTATTAGTCTCGCTTGTAATGAGTTCTGTCAAGAAATTAAGATGGATTAATTTGGGTGGCTCTTTGGTGTTTGCAGTATATGGTATGTTAATAAAAAGCTATCCGGTAGCGGTGATGAACTTAGGTATTGTGGTTGTTAATAGTTATTATCTTTACCAAATATATCATCAAAAAGACGCACTCAAGATAATTCCAATCAAAGTTGATATTGATTATTTAGAAACATTTGTCAACCAGTATTTAAATGACATGAAAAAATTTATGGATACTGATGTGAATGTTTTATATCATCGAGATTATGTTAAATTTTTTGTGACCAGAAATACAGTACCAGCTGGATTGTTCATCGGTAGAGTGAATGGTGATGAATTTGAAATATTGATTGACTATACGACACCAACCTATAGAGATTTCAAAATTGGACAATTTATCTATGAAACACACCAATCCATGTTTAAAACATTAGGTGTTAAAAAACTTACGAGTGCACAAGGTACAGCTAAACACCAAAACTATTTGAAACGCATGGGATTTATTCTAGATGAAAAGCGTAACAAGATGCAAAGAAACCTATAAAACATACAAATGCAAATTAAAATTTTATCCATAAAATAAAAAAACAAACATGATTAAAAACCAAATAACAACCTTTGACATGAAAACAACAAGATTGTTATACTTTGTAACCCCTCAAACGATACAAGCACCATAAAGTAAAGTTTCTCACCATTATTTGCATCTTGCTTATTGCGACTCGAATATGATTTTGATATAATGGTTAAGAGCACACTATAGGCCTCTTCTAAAAGAGGCCATTATTTTTTAAGGGGCTCAAAGGAGGAAGCGTATGGCTAAATATATATTTGTAACAGGGGGCGTTGTTTCAAGTCTCGGGAAAGGAATTACTGCTTCCGCTATTGGACAACTTTTAAAGAGCAGAGGGCTTTCTGTTTTTATGCAGAAATTTGACCCCTATATTAACATTGATCCAGGAACCATGAGTCCACTCCAACACGGAGAAGTATTTGTTACCGATGATGGTGCGGAAACAGATTTGGACTTAGGCCATTATGAACGATTTATTGATGAGAATCTAAACAGACACTCAAACGTGACAACGGGTAAAATATATGAGTCTGTGATTAAACGCGAACGACGTGGTGATTATTTAGGAGCAACCGTACAAGTCATTCCACATATCACCAATCAAATCAAAAAGAAACTCATTGATGTGGCAAGACATAATAACCCCGATGTAGTTATCACAGAAATTGGTGGTACCGTTGGTGATATTGAGTCCCTTCCTTTTTTAGAAGCAATCAGACAAGCGAGAAGAGATTTTGGTTTTAACAATACACTGTATGTTCATACAACATTAGTTCCTTATTTAAAAGCAGCTAATGAGTATAAGACAAAACCCACACAACACAGTGTCAAAGAATTGATGAGTTTAGGTATTCATCCCGATGTCATTGTCTTGCGTTCTGAAAAGGGCATAAGCGATGAACAAAAAGAAAAAATAGCTCTATTTTGTGATGTCGATGTAAAAGCCGTTTTCGAATCAAATGATGTTGAAGTGCTTTATGAAATTATTACCGAAATGAAAAAACAACATATCGATGATTGGATTATCAATCATTTCGGATATGAAAATCTTCCAGAAGCAAACGTTAAACCATGGAATGATTTAATCGATCGTATTAAACATTTGGAAGGCAATATTAGAATTGGTTTAGTTGGTAAATATGTTAAGCTTCACGATGCTTATTTATCTGTATCAGAAGCATTGCAACATGCAGGTTTCTTTCATAAAAAAAATGTAACGATTGAATGGATTGATGCAGAAGAAGTTGATGAATCAAATATCGCTTATGCTTTAAGAGACTGTGACGGCGTGCTAGTCCCCGGTGGATTTGGAAAACGCGCAACTGAAGGGAAAATCGCTGCTATCAAATATGCAAGAGAAAACAAGGTACCATTCTTAGGCTTATGTTATGGGATGCAACTGGCGGTTATTGAATATGCCAACCATGTACTTCATATAGAAGATGCTAATTCTACAGAAATTGATGCACAAACAAAAAATCCCGTTATTTCATTACAGCGGGGTAGACTTGAGGATGAAGATATGGGTGGCACATTAAGACTTGGTTTATACGATTGTGAAATCAAGAAAAACACAAAAGCCTATGAGGCATACCAGACGCATCTAATCAAAGAGCGTCATCGTCATCGCTATGAATTTAATAATCAGTACCTCGATCAATTTGAAGAAAGTAATATGGTCATCTCTGGATTTAACACGAAATACCAATTGGTGGAAATGGTTGAGCTCAAAGATCACCCCTGGTTTGTTGCCGTTCAATTTCACCCAGAATTCTTGTCTAGGCCACTTCGACCACACCCATTATTTAGAGATTATATTAAATCAATTATCGATAAACAAAGCATCTAAACCCCATCTAATTCGTTGATAATCATGACAAATAGGGGTATAATTAAATTGATAATTTTCAAGGAGGAAAACTATGTTAGTATCAGCAAAAGAAATGCTTGAAAAGGCACATAAAGAGGGCTATGGTGTTGCACAAATCAACATTAATAACCTCGAATGGACAAAAGCTGTCCTAGAAGTCGTAGAAGAACTTAAATCTCCTGTTATTTTAGGCGTATCAGAAGGTGCATCCAAATATATGGGCGGATATGGTACCGTTGTAGCAATGGTTAAAGCGCTGGATAAATTTTATCATGTCTCTGTACCTGTCGCCATTCATCTTGACCACGGCACATATGAAGGTGCGTTCAAAGCTTTGGAGGCGGGATACACATCCATTATGTTTGATGGATCATCTTATCCGTTTGCAGAAAACTTAGCAAAGACGAAAGAAGTTGTTGCTGCTTGCCATGCAAAAGGTGTATCAGTTGAAGCTGAAGTTGGTGCAATCGGTGGTGAAGAAGATGGTGTTATTGGTTTAGGGGAAGTCGCCGATCCCGAAGAATGCAGACAAATCGCAGCAACCGGTGTTGATATGTTTGCTGCAGGTATTGGTAATATTCATGGTAAATATCCTGATAACTGGCCAGGTCTTCGTTTTGATGTATTAGAAGCAGTTAAAAAAGTAACCGGCAATGTTCCACTTGTTTTACATGGTGGTACAGGTATTCCTGCCGATCAAGTCAAAAAGGCTATTTCGATGGGTGTATCCAAAGTTAACGTCAATACTGAATTACAATTGGCTTTCGCTGAAGCGACACGCAAATACATTGAAGCAGGAAAAGACAGGATTGGTAAAGGATTCGATCCAAGAAAGTTATTAGCACCAGGTACCGAAGCAGCAAAACAAGTCGTTCGCGAAAAATTGGAAATGTTTGGATCTATCGGCAAAGCATAAAAATGTCAACAATACGCAACGAATCGATTTATAATGAGTATGCGAACTGGAAGTTAGAAGTCAACGATCTGGTGAAATATTTAAGAGAGAATGATTCGAATCTAATCATCCGTTTTAAGCATGTTTTTGATGTGACTGAGTTTTTATATGATAAATTAATTGATGACCCATCTTTTTCTGATGAGGAGAATCAAATTTTTGAGACTGGTTTTTATTATGTGTTTGATCAGATTGATAAAATTAAGAATTTATTAGAAGATGCCTATGAAGGTAAAGTGGAAGACTTAGAAAAACGTGCGAAAGACGTCAATTTACTATTGAGTACTATTGATTTTCAGAACGAACTTTTGAGCACGAATGAATTCAAACAAAGAGATTTGAATGCATTGAGCCAAATGGAACAGCGCATCTTAACGCACATTATGAACAAAGAAGACATTCCTAAAGAGATGTTTGAAAAAGTTGATCAACTCAGTTATAAGATATTCCAGGATATGGATGTCGATTATTATCCCATCGATGACATCTTTTTTGAAATCGCTGATGAATTAGGTATACTATAAGCCTCAAGATGTGGGGCTTTTCTGTTTTAAAGCAGGGTATCTTTCATTAAATAAATTAAATCATATGATAAGATATAAGAAAAGAGGTAAATTATGAAAAAAATTTTATTGAGCATTGTTTTATTAATGGCGACATTCTTATTGGTCGCATGCGGAGATAAATATGATCCTGAATATTTCAGAGATAAGGATGTTGTAGAAATGTCGAATGAAGAAGTCTCGGCATTATTAAGCGAAGTTGATTGGGAAGCCGTTGGTGAAGCAATGATGCTTTCGGCCAATGCTGATATTTACTTTTCATCAAATTCTTTACCTGCAAGTGAAAACCAAAGAGATATGACGCTGGATGTCGTGTTTAACACCGCTTCCTATTTTCTTGATAGCGAAACAGTTGGTGAGGCGCTCGTTCACTCTGCATCGGATGTCGAATTTAGCTATACACTCGATGAAACGCTGACAATTCTTAATGAACCTATAAGTAAGGATATATCCGGAAATGGCTCTTTAGATGTTTATTTTGTTGACGGATTCCTTTATGTTAATCCTAATGTTGCAGTGACAAACGATGGCACCGATGTGACGGTTAGCGGTAAAGAAAAATTAAATGAAGAAGTGACACAGACCATGTGGGACGAATATAGATCAGGGGCAGATCTTGAAAGTATGGGACAATTCACGAATATGCCAAATACATTACTTGATTTGCTAGCATGGGAAAATCTTGAAGGCATTTTAGAAGCTTTTCCTGCAGTTACGGTTTATGAAAGAAGTTCTGTGACAAACGTTCATATTGAAATTAATAAAGAACTAGTCACTGCCAACTTAGAAGATTTATTGTGGGCAGTTTACAATATGGCAGTTGATTCAGGTAGTACGGAGGTTCCGACAGTAGCAGAAGCTACTGAACAAATTGACGATATGGTCACAATCGCAGATGAGTATTTAGATTATTTTACCGAACTTGAGTTCACATTAGACATCATCATAGAAGACAATCAATTGGCAAGTTTGAGTTTAGGTACGAGTGTACTATCAAATGATGATTTCACAACAAATACGGGAAAATCCATTGATATAACGCTCGCTGTCGTATTGAATAGGAATGCTGAATTACCAAATTTCCCCAGTGATTTAAATGATTATACGGGTGTTGATGATATCGGTTCAGGTTATCTGAATTTATTTAATTAATATTCCTATAGTAACAAGTGGCAATTGATTAAAGAATATCAAAAAAGGACAATCAAACGATCGGTTTAATTGTCCTTTTTATTATCTATTTTTTAAGTGTGGAAATAAAATGACATCACGGATATTTGGTGTATTCGTAATTAACATGATAAAGCGGTCAATACCTATGCCAAGACCACCAGTTGGTGGCATACCATATTCCAAAGCTTCGATGAAATCGATATCCATCTCGTTGGCTTCATCATTACCAAGTGCTTTTTCTTTGAGTTGATTTTCGAAACGCTCTCTTTGGTCGATTGGATCATTGAGCTCAGAAAACGCATTCGCATATTCACTCCTCATAATAAATAGTTCAAAGCGGTCGGTGAAACGCGGATCATCAGCATTTTTCTTTGCAAGTGGACTGATTTCGATGGGATGGCCATAAACGATCGTAGGCTGAATGATTGTATCTTCGACGAATTGGTCAAAGAAAGCTTCAACAATATGACCAAATGCGAAATGCTTTTGAATTTCAACTTGGTGTTTTTTAGCTAACGCTTTTGCTTCATCGAGTGTCATTGGTTGCCAGAAGTCTACGCCGGTTATTTCTTTAATGGCATCAACCATATGAATTCTTTTCCATGGTCGTTCCATATGAAGAATTTCATCTTGGAAATGGATATCATAAGTACCTAAAATCTCTTTTGTTACGGTCGATAAGCATCCCTCAACTATATTCATCATATCGCCCATATCTGCATAAGCAAGATACGCTTCAATCGTCGTGAATTCAGGATTGTGTTTCGCATCCATGCCCTCATTTCTAAAAAGCCTACCAATTTCATAAACAGCTTCAAGGCCTCCAACAATGAGACGTTTGAGAGGTAACTCAGTCGCGATTCTTAAGTAAAAATCCATATCTAGTGTATGATGATATGTGACAAAAGGTCTTGCTGCTGCGCCACCTAAAACACTTTGCAAAACGGGTGTTTCTACCTCAATGAAACCACGTGAATCAAAATAGTTTTGAATAGCACGAATAACTTTTGATCTCGTCAACGCGACAAGTCTTGCATCCTCATTGACGATCAAATCCACATAGCGACGACGTCTCGCTTCTTCTTTGTCTTGTAAACCATGAAACTTGTCAGGCAGTGGTCTCAGGGCTTTTGTTAAGTGTGTATAGGTGTTTGCTTTTATGGTTAATTCGTTAGTTTTTGTTCTAAAAAGATGTCCTTTGATACCAACGATATCACCCAAATCAGACTGAATAAACACGTCATAAGCAGTCTCACCGATGATATCTTTTCTAACATATATTTGAATTTGGCCGTCACGATCTTGGATATGCATAAAACCGGCTTTGCCTTGACGACGTTTTAGAACGATGCGTCCAGCAATGCTAACTTCAATATGTTTTTCTTCAAGCTGGTCATGATTGAATTCATCATATAAATCAAAGATTTGTTTTGTATGGTGTGTTCTTTCATATTTCTGACCAAATGGATCAATGCCTTTTTCTTTTAATTCAGCAGCTTTTTCACGACGAACTTGTTGCTGTTCGGTTAAATCTTCGGGATACATAAACATCCTCCTCATTATTTAATATATTACCATAGAAAAAGCCATAATGATGTTATGGCTTTCGCTTTTCTTCAATTAATTCATACATCAGTTCGCCTTTTAATAATCCGAGACTTGTGATTTTCAGCGTTGTGGTTTTTTGGCCAAGCCGCAAGGTCAGTATGTCACCAATCTCAACATTTCTGGAAGGCTTCGCAACCGAACCATTGACTTCAATACGGTCTTTGGTTGCTGCCTCTTTGGCTACAGTTCGCCGCTTGATGATTCTTGCGACCTTCAAATATTTATCAAGCCGCATCAGGATTTAGTTTAACCTCAGGGGTTGGTGTGTGTTCTTCTTCCCACCAAACAAGTTTACCAGTTTCATTAATTTCTTCAATATCTGATTGACTGAGTGTTTCAACCTCAACAAGATAATGTGCAATTGTATCTAGGAGTTTACGATTTTTTGAAATAATAGTTTTGGCTTCATCGTAACAATCACTGATGATATGTCTGACTTCGCTGTCAATTTCAAGCGCAACCTGATCGGAGAAGTTCTTTTCTTTAAAATAGTCACGACCTAAGAAGACATTACCACCACGGGTTTCATATTGAATAGGACCTAAGTCTGACATGCCATATTCAGTAACCATCGCTCTAGCAATGGCTGTTGCGTTTTGGAAATCATTATAAGCACCTGTGGTTACTGTATCAAATACTGTTTCTTCAGCAACACGGCCACCCATCAGCGATGTGATTCGGGCGAGTAATGAATGCTTTGTTTCTAAGAATTTTTCTTCGGCTGGGGTCATCAAATTATAGCCACCAGCTTGACCACGAGGAATGATGGTCACTTTTCTAACGATATTTGCATCTTTCAATTTAAGACCGATGACTGCGTGGCCAGCTTCATGATAAGCAACGGTTTTCTTTTCACTTTCAGAATATTTTCTGCTCTTTTTCGCAGGGCCCATCATCACACGATCAATCGCTTCATCCAAGTCTTTTGATAAAATGGATGTTCTATTATCGCGGGCAGCAAGCAATGCGGCTTCATTTAATAGGTTTTCAATATCAGCACCAGAAAAACCTGGAATCTTGGTTGCGAATTCACCAAATTTAATGTTTTCGTCAATCTTTTTATTTCTAGCATGAACCTTAAGAATTGCTTCACGACCTCTAAGATCAGGCAAGTTGATGGTAATCTGTCTGTCAAAACGACCCGGACGCAATAACGCAGGGTCTAATACGTCTGGACGGTTTGTAGCGGCCATAATGATGATACCCATGTTTGCAGTGAATCCATCCATTTCAACTAATAATTGGTTAAGTGTTTGTTCACGTTCATCGTGTCCACCACCAAGACCAGCACCGCGTTGACGACCAACAGCATCAATTTCATCGATGAAGATAATACAGGGTGAATTTTCTTTAGCGACTTTAAATAAATCACGCACACGGGAAGCACCAACACCGACAAACATTTCAACAAAATCCGAACCGGATATTGAAAAGAACGGCACGTTTGCTTCACCCGCTACAGCTCTAGCAAGTAAGGTTTTACCTGTACCAGGAGAACCGACAAGAAGGATACCTTTCGGAATGCGAGCGCCCATATCAATATATTTCTTTGGTGTTTTAAGGAAATCGATCAATTCTTCCATTTCCTGTTTTTCTTCTTCAACACCGGCAACATCTTTAAATGTTACAGTTTTTTCACGATTCAATTTAGCACGATTCTTTGCGAAATCAAACGCTCTATTATTTTGGGAGTTTGCATTTCTAAAGATTAAGAACAAGGCACCAATGATAACAATGGTTGGTACAAGATAAATCAATATAGTCCAAATGGATATACCTGAAACTGGAACGATGGCTGTTGTACCACCGTAACTATCAACGATGGTTAGAATCTGATCAGCTTCATCAATCCGCATAACGCGACTAAATCCAGCCGCCCCCAAATATAAATCGGTATATTGTTCATAAAAATATCCGGTGACGGTAACGAGATCGTAATTGTCACCACCAATGAGTTCGTATTCAACGGATTCAATGTAATGATTATTGGCTGCTGCTAATATTTCAGCAGTTGTCAAATTTGCTGTTTGTTCAGAAAGAGCATCGCGCAAAAAAATGATGATCGAAATAACGATAATGATAGTAAAAATAATGATTAAATAATCAGGACGCTTCCTAAAATCAGGGCGTTTCGTGGGTTTTTTTGGTTGTTGATTCATTCATACACCTCAAATTATTTTGTATATACTTCTGGTTTAAGAATACCGACATAAGGGAGATTGCGGTAAATTTCATCGTAATCGAGTCCATAACCGACAACAAACGCTTTAGGTATTGTTTGCCCAATGTAATCTGGTAAGAAGGGGACGACACGACCTTCGGGTTTATCGAGTAACGTGACGACTTTAACGCTTTTTGCACCACGATGCTTGAAAAGTTTGACGATGGTATCAAGTGTTTTTCCCGTATCGACGATGTCTTCGACAATTAAAACATTTCTATTTGTCAATGAAAAATCCAAATCCATCTTAATTTTAACATCTCCTGATGAAGTGATACCACCATGATAACTACTGACTGACATATATGCGATTTCAACGGATAGATCAATTTTTCTAGCTAGGTCTGAAAGAAACGGAACACACCCCTTTAACAAACCAACAAGCAGTGGATTTTTATCTCTATAATCAATAGTCAATTGTTTACCTAAACGCTCACAAATAGCTTGAATATCTTTTTCAGACACGAGTATTTCAGAAACATCATGATGCATGATTATTCTCCTTAAGTTTGAAATATAATTTGTTTTCATTTCCCAATGTTTCGTTGATGTAGTAGTCTTGTACCCAAAGAATTTCACCATTACTGTCTGTTAAAAGCCACAGTTGATTACGTGTCAGCATAGGCACTTTCTCATCAATCAAAAGCTTTTTAAGCTTTTTATGACCGTAATTATAAGATAGCATATCACCATCTTTACGGTAACGAAGCCATAAGGGAAAGGCTAACTTATTATAACATAATTTTTCCATTTCTTCTGTATTGATGAATGAATTACTAAAAAATGTGAAAATCGCCATATTCGGTAGCTTTGTGTCGCCTTCAGCGACCTTGATTAAGACGTCGGGTATAGGCTCCAATAGCTTAATTTCAGCCTTATTATAATGTTTAACGAAGAAGTGATCATGATTAATTCTATATGTTTTATTTGGTGCATTAGTGTGAAGAATGTTCTTTAAAGTTTGAATTTTTTCATAGGACAATTGGATATGATATGACTCTAAAAGATAGGCAATAACATCATCTTGAATGGCGTTATCTAATTCAAGAAAAGAAGGAATATCAAGCGATGAACCATGATTGAGATAAGCGATTGATGTTTTTCTGATGAAATGAAAAGCTGTAGATAATTGATGGTGAAACTGTTTCGCTTGAATCAGTAGATGACTATTTTCTTGTTTCATGATTGGGACAATAGCGTGTCTGTATCTGTTTCGCAAATATGCTTCACTATCATTGGATTCATCATCCAAATAAGCGACTTCATGGGCAACTGCATATTCCTTAATTTGCTCTTTAGAGATATATAATAAGGGCTTGACAAACTTAACATGCTTATCGATATGATACGGCTGCATACCAGCATAACCTAAAATATTGCTACCTCTGGTCAGTTTGATTAATATAGATTCAAGCAAGTCATCTAGATGATGTGCCGTCAGCACGTATGAAGATTTTGATACTTTTGCTACATCATGAAGATATTGTTGCCTTAACATATGAGCTTGATGATGAAAATTTCCTTCATCTATATCGATAGTATAGTAATGATAAGGGATGCTGTGAGTTGCACAGTAATGTTTGATTAGATCAGCTTCTTGAGCAGATTGTTCACGCTTTTGATGATTGAAATGAACAACTTCAACATTGTAATTTTGACGAACGAAAAAATCGAGCATTGACATAGAATCGATACCACCGCTGATGGATAGAATGAGTAAATCCCTTTTTGAAATGCCATAATTTATTAAAAGACGCGTAATTTCTTTTTCCATAGGAAAAATGTCCTCCATTAATATTATATCACGCGATAAGTAAAGAAGAAGATGTATATCTTATTTCTCATGTTATAATAATGATGATAAAGGAGAAGTATGTATGCTGATTTTAGCTAGTGGTTCATCCAGACGTGCAAAACTGTTGAGCGATGCTGGACTTGAATTTAAAGTTGTTCCAAGCGATATTGAAGAAGTATTCAATGAGGAAAAAAGTCCCGAAGAAATTGTTTTGGACCTCGCATTACAAAAAGCTAAAGCTGTTTTTTTAAATCATCCAAAGGATACGGTGATTGCTGCAGACACGATTGTTGTTTTCGGTAATGAAATTCTCGGCAAACCCAAAGATAAGAAGGATGCATATCGTATGCTGAAACTTTTGTCGAATGAAACACACCATGTCTATACAGGCGTAGCCGTTTTAAAAGGCAACAATGAGCGTGTCTTCTATACCAAAAGTGCTGTTACCATGCGCCCATTGTCAGATTTAGAAATCAAAAACTATATCGATACAGATGAACCGATGGATAAAGCAGGTGCTTATGGCATCCAGGGCGCAGGTGGGCAACTGGTCGATCATTTCAACGGCGACTTCTTCACCATTGTTGGGCTGCCATTAAAGGATGTTATAGAAGCTTTGAAAGCGTTGGAAAGTATCTAAAAATGATGCCTGTTAAAACAGGCTATTTCTTCGCTTATGTGGCAGTAAGGATGAAAAACAGTTATAATATAATTAATTAAAGTGGTCTATGAAGTATCAAAGGAGTATGTTAATGACATTTGTAGAAAAAGCCAAACTACTTGAAGGATTGAATGTTTGGCAAACCAAGGCCTATGATAGCCTGCCTTCCATCACCATGTCCGATGGACCCCACGGTATTAGAAAACAATATGATCTCGATGACACAATGGGGACAAAGGGAAGTATTGCTTCAACATGCTATCCAGCAGAAAGTCTTTTAGCGTGTAGCTTTGATCCTGAACTAATCAAAAAGGCAGCGACCTTGATTGGTAAAGAAGCGAGATATTTTGGTGTAAATATTGTGTTGGGACCAGGAATAAATATTAAAAGAAGCCCACTGGGTGGTCGTAATTTTGAATATTTTTCTGAGGATCCTAAATTATCGGGCGAATGTGGCGCAGCATTTGTACGTGGTTTGGAGGATCAAGGCGTTGGTGCGACACCAAAACACTTTTTGTGTAACAATCAGGAGAAGCACCGTTTCACAGTTAATAGCATTGTTGACGAACGTGCGCTTCATGAAATATATTTATCACCATTCAAACGCGTGATTGCCGAAAATCCCGCACAATTAATGGCTAGTTATAATCTGATTAATGGCTATTATGCATCAGAACATCCAGTCATCAATCATTTGATTCGTGATCGATGGGGTTATCAGGGGGTTATCGTTTCTGATTGGGGTGCTATCAATGACCGAGCCAAATCGGTTTTAGCATCTTGTGATTTGGAAATGCCTAATTCACAAGGTTACCATACAAAAGTGCTACTAAAAAAAGCTAAGTATGATGTCGATTTAAAACGTCAAATAGAAAGATCAGCAGAACGCGTCAAATCACTTGTCAATAAATACAAGACCATTAAACCTATTGAAGTTGATTTTGACAAGCATCATGAACAAGCACGTTTGATTGCGAGAGAGTCGATGGTTTTACTGCGGAATAGAGACCACATTCTACCACTTTCCGATAAGGAAAATGTGGCAGTTATTTCTGGTTTTATCGATAAGATTCGCTATCAAGGTGGTGGATCATCACATATTAATCCAACACGGTTACCACAATTTATGGACATACTTGAGAATTATTCAAAAAATATAAAACATGCTAAGGGATTTAGAATTGACACACCAATAAATGATAAGAAACTCATTAACGAAGCGCTAGAAATAGCTAACCAAGCAAAAAAGGTTATATATATTGTTGGTGTTCCAGAAACATTTGAATCAGAGGGGTTTGATCGGAAAAATTTGAATTTACCACAAAATCAAATTGATCTTTTTAATGAGATTTACAAATATAACCAAAACATTATTTTGGTTGTATTGAGTGGATCGGTTGTCAATCTACGTTTTGCTGAGCGTGCCAGAGGCATTTTAGCAGCGTATCTTGGCGGACAAGCAGCAAGTTTGGCTATATTTGATATATTATATGGTCGTGTTAATCCCTCCGGAAGACTTGCTGAAACATGGATTGATGATGATAAAGACTGCAATGTTAAAATACTCAATGATAATCATGCAGTCTATTATGATGAATCTATATATGTGGGTTATCGGTATTATGAAACATTTAAACAAAAAACAAGATTTCCCTTTGGTTATGGTTTGAGTTACACAACCTTCAGCTATAAAGATTTAACGGTTGTACCGCGTGGAGAAGATTATTATGTGAGTGTTACTGTAAGAAATACAGGGCATGTTCGTGGTAAAGAAGTTGTTCAAGTCTACGTCAAAAACAACGAATCTTCAGTATATAAGGCTGTTAGAGAACTGAAAGCTTTTACAAAAGTTGAATTGAATCCAGGAGAGGCAAAAACACTCATACTAAAGTTGCAGCGTAACGATTTTGCATATTACGATTGGATTCAAAAGCGATGGAATGTTGAGGAAGGGGAATATGCGATAGAAATTTGTAAAAATGCACGGACAATCATTGATAGTGTTGAAATACATGTCATTGGACGTGAAATTAAACATCCACTCAACAGTTATAACCAATATCACTACAATACATCTGATTTTTCTAAATTATATGGCAAAGCGTTACCACCAAAACATATTAAAGCGAAACGACCATTTACAATTAATAACACATTGGATGATGTGAGTACCACACTTATAGGACGTATTGTGCGACGTCAGTTCATCAAACGTTCAAAAGCTATGATTACTAATCAATTTGATCCAACGATGCAAAAAATGGTGTCGAAAACAATCGTTGAGACACCCATGAGAATGCATGGCATATTCAGTAATAAGACAATTACAATACAGCAAATTGAGGGGATTATTGATATCATCAACCTGAAGTTTTGGAGTGGTTTTAAAAAGCTACATAACAAAAAGGGCATCGTTTGATGTCCTTTTTGTTACGCCTTACGCGATTGTTTTATAGCTAATAAATCATTTTTATTGTAGTGGTATTTTTTATGACAAAAGTGACACTCAACTTCTGCTTTCTCATCCTGTTCAATCAGTTCATCCAATGTCATTTCATCTAGTGCAGCTAGAGATCTCGCAAAGCGCTCTTTAGAACAATTACAGAAATAAGCAAGGTCTTTTTTGAAAAGGATTTCTTCTGTACCGTTTGCTAATCGATGAATGATGTCTTCAGGTGTTTTGCCATGTTCAATCAATGAAGAAACTGGTGGCAACTCAGCAATGATTTTTTCTAAGTTAGCAATTGTTTTTTCAGTGCAATTAGGCATCAGTTGTAATATGTAACCGCCAGCGGCTAAAACATGTTGATTAGTGTTGACTAAAACACCGACACCAACCGATGAGGATATTTGATCGGATAACGTGAAATAGTAAGTAAAATCATCTCCGATTTCTCCAGTTTGGAGTTCTGATGAAGACGTGAAATATTCACGCATGTTTAAGTCTTTTGTAACAAATAAAAACCCTTTTCCAATGGCTGCTCCTACATTGAGTTTACCAGCATTTGGACCATCTTCGTATTTTATATAAACTTTTGGATTTGCAATTTCACCACGCACTTCACCCGAACCACTCGCCTCAACAGTTATGGGTCCAATTGGGCCATCTCCTTTAATTCTAACAGTGATTCGCTCACCCTCTTTATACATCAATCCCATCATAGCAGACACACTTAAAACACGACCTAAAGCAGCGGTTGCTGTCGGCCATGTATGATGTAATTGTCTAGCTTCCTCAACGAGACTCGTCGTTGTGGCAGCGTATATTCTAACAGTCTTATCATAGGCATAACTGATGAGCGCATAATCTTTCATTTTTTCACCTCAATCATATTGTAGCATAATTGAATGTACATAGGGTTTCATGATACAATGAATCAGGTGATAAACATGTCATTTAAAATTGGTAATCTCGTATTTGAAAATCGCATCATACTAGCACCGATGGCAGGTGTTTCAAATAGTTCATTTCGCACATTGGCAAGACGGCATGGTGCGGGCTTAGTTTATGCTGAAATGGTTTCTGATAAAGGACTGCTTCATCATAATCAAAAGACTTTAGAACTTTTGCATATGACCGATGTAGAACATCCTATGGCACAGCAAATATTTGGTGCTGATTTAGAGACCATGGTGGCTGCAGCTGTTTATGTAAATGAGCATAGCAATTGCGATATCATTGATATCAATATGGGGTGTCCTGTACCTAAGGTTGCCGTAAAGGCGCAAGCTGGGGCTTCTTTAATGAAAGACCCTGATCGCATCTATGAGATCATCAAAGCGATTGTAGAAAGAGTATCAAAACCCGTGACAGTTAAAATGAGGAGTGGTTGGGATAGTCATAGTGTGAACGCGGTTGAAGTTGCTAAAAAAGTAGAGGCTGCCGGAGCAAGTGCAATCATCGTACACGGACGCACGCGGTCGCAAGGTTATAGTGGGTTTGCTGATCTAGATATCATTAAAGCGGTTAAGAAAAGTGTCTCTATACCCGTAATAGGCAATGGTGATGTCAAAGATGGACCTTCTGCAAAACGCATGTTGGATTATACAAAATGCGATGCCATCATGATTGGCCGTGCAGCATTGGGTAATCCATGGATTTTTAGAGAAATTGATGCATATCTAAAAGATGGGACGATATTAGCAAAACCCACACATCAAGAAATTAGAGAAATGATGATACAACATCTTGATTCTTTGGTACAATTAAAAGGCGAGAAGATTGCCTGTCTAGAAATGAGAAGTCATGGACCATGGTATCTTAAAGGTATCCCACATGCGGCAGAATTAAGAGCCGTCTTAAGTAAGACAAGCACACAAGAAGCATTTCATAAGGCTGTTGATGATTTCTTTGACAGCCATTAATGAGGAAGCGTATCGAAGTGGTCATAACGAGCTGCACTCGAAATGCAGTGATCCGCAAGGATCCGTGGGTTCGAATCCCACCGCTTCCGCCACCTGGAGGAAACCGGATTTGAAATATTGCTTTCAAATCCTTTTTTTGATATAATCAATTTAAATAAAATCACTTGGGAGGGTTTATATATGAAGCAAATAGTATTTATATTTTTGTTATTATTTACGTTTATTACAAGTTTTGGTTTTGTTGTTAATGCAGAGTTTGTTTTACCTCCTGATGAAGGAGGAGGAACACCTTTTACAGAAGGAATACTGACGATATACTCAGATGGAACGACCAATTCATCAGGAAGTTCTTCAGCTAGTTTCATTCCATTACTTGCAGGCACACACTCATTTATCTATTTTCACAATATTGGAAACACTTCAGCTAATTTAGGAGTATATAATGTTTTACCGAATCAATCTGTTTCAATTGGGATATATGGAAACAAGATTGATAATTTAGGTGTCTGGTATAATTTGGAACAATACTTTTACGATGAAGTTGGAGCATACCTCTAATGCAGCTTCACTAAATATGATAGTAAACGAAAATGACATTGAAGTATTGGATGAATATATTGACAATCATAATACTTGGACAAATTCTTATAATTGTTCATCCTTTGCTTCAGAAGCTTGGAATTTAGTCTCTGACATTTATTTAGACCCATACAATGATATATTATTTGTTGATACACCAAAAAAATTGAGTAACTCAATTAAAGATGTATCGGGATACTTTACTGGTATTCAATTTACTGTGGTTAGTAATATCGATGATTATGTGGGTTATTATGGATATGATTCTAACGATAATGGTGTATTTATAGAACAACTACAAAATTAGGAGGAAGAAAAATGAAGAAGAAACTAGTTTTATTATTCCTACTTTTATTAATCGTATATGTATCTTTTGCTAGCTTTGGTTGGAGAGCATTTGGCTTTACTTTTTGTGATGAACCAGATACATATATAGTTAGTTATACTGAAGTTGTCGATAATGAAATGGAAATAACATTTACTACAATATCAAGTGTTATGGATTTTAAAGGTGCTGTATTTGATTACTCTGATGGGATTTTGTATATTGGAGCAAGATGGGGATATAGTTTATTTGGGCGCTCCGATGGATCTGGAACTATAACAGTTACAATTGATGAGAATATTCAGAAAATTATATTAAAAGGATCAGGGAATGAAAGAGAACTTGAAATTCTAGAATGAATACGTCATTTTTTTAATTCTATACTACTTTGGTTTGAAATTTAAACTATATGTGATAATGTTAAACTATTTTCGTATACTAAGACTAGGAGTTATCTCTTAGTCTTTT
>WOZH01000037.1 GCA_011620375.1 Acholeplasmataceae bacterium | reverse complement strand
GTCTATGGCATCATACTCAATCAAACATAGTGTATGGCATTTAAAATAAAATCATCCCGTTTTATCACTAAAATCTATATGTGAAATCAATCAGCTGTTTAACTTAGATTATTTAATAAAAAAAAACAAAATCTTGTTTTTTGGTTATGATTTTGGTTTTTTGACAGTTAATGCCTCTACTGTGCGATTATCACGTGTTTTCTCATTATGAATTTTCTTTTTTATTGTTCTGTATGATGCGGTGTTCTTTATGATGGTTTTTAAGATCAGTAACTACTTAATCTACCATTATCAGCATCGTATAATCACTTTGTATCCTGTAATCTGTTTTCATGTAAATACCATGTGAAATTAGGTTTGAACAGTTTGCATATAAGTGTTGAATAAAGTTTTTTTAATTTCTTTTTTGCTTTTCCATACAATTTTTTTAGGCGTGTCATTTCTCTCTAAATGCGCTTGGCATAATGTTACAGATATCTTTTGATTACTGAAAGTTTTTCTACTTTTAGCTGTGATGTTGTTACTGTTTTAACACATTTGAATTTGATTTTTCATCACTTAATTCACGGATTTTTTAATCTTTTCGAAACGTATTAAATCCTCTGTTTTTGTTTAAATCACGATACCTTCCCCCCAGTATCGGTACACCTTTAATCGATGAAAGTCTCATCGGTTTATATAATTTATATATGTTGATGACTTTTTCATTCATTCAACATGTCATTCAATGTCACGATGTTGTCTTCTGTTGACAAAAGATAATCTCCTAGCATTTTATACATTTTTATATATGCGTTCAACTCATCATCAACAGACTTTTCAAGCGGATAAATTTGACGTTTATCTCTTAACGAATAGATGTACTCATCAGTGACAACATCAAGTATCCTGTTGTCTAGTGCAAATGTCGGTTCGGTTGATAATCCATTAACGCCAAAATACATATCATGTCCTACTTGAACATCAAATAATTCTATCATAGTTCGATATAAATCCACATTTGACCTGACTAATTCTTGTCTTCCAACCAACATGCCCTTTCGAATCTGATAATCATCAAAGTCAACATACGCATCATCGCTGGGTACATAAATGAACGCCAGTGTTTGTTGAAGAATCTTTCTTTCCTCCAGGTCGTTCAATGTGCGATCGAATAATACCTCTAAATCACCGTTTTTTAATCCGGGACCATGATCACTATAAAAAATATAGACCGTGTTATCAAGCGTTTGATCATTACCACCATCCCCAATAAAATATCGTTTGATTGTTTCATTATAATAACTGGCGTAATTTATATATTTTAACGTGATATTTTTAATGAATGGTGCATATGAAGGATAGATGGTTGTGTCATTGCCATTCGGCCCAAAATCAAACGGCGTGTGGCCCATCATCGTAATCGGGTAAATTAAAAATGGCGACGGCAATGTTTGACCATAGGACGCCGTATAATCAGCCAAATAATAATCACTGACCCACGGACTCTCATGTATGAGTTGGTTTTCTTGATTATATATGAATCCTGCGCTTACATCATATCCGTCATCAACGAAGTTTTCTAATGAATAATAAGTGTCAAAGTTAAAAAGTTCTGGATAAACAACATTCCGATTATAAAAATGACGCCTATCACCATGAATGGCTGTGCTTTGATATCCTTCATTATTTAAATATTTAACAATGGATGGCAGCTCATAGGGTATATCATTATAATCCCAATAAAGCGTTCGATCGCCTTGTGGATTAAGCCCTGTCAAAACCGAAAGTTCAGCATCTGAACTGACCCCCATACCCACGTTAGCATAAAAATTTTCGAAAACATAACTTTGACTTAAAAGATCCGAAAGAAACGTCATATTCGCTTTTGTATACTCATTTTGTAGTAAAAAATAACTAAGTGATTCCAAATGAATTAATACGATATTTTTGCCTGCCAATATACCATTTAGATAATCACCGTTTTGAATGGTTGGGTCAATATAATCAATATTTGCTTGATTCACTGTAAGCCTATTTGAATAGGTCAACCCATCGATGGCGTTGACATAACTTGAAACATTTTTATTGTAAGTTTCAAGTACTGATAATGCCTCTTCAGACGTTTCAATTCCTAATGATTCTGCAGGATCGATCTTTGTTTCAAATCCTAAAAACTCTTTTAGGTAAAAAGGATAAACACCATAATTTTGGATGGCAAAACTAGACACTGCCGATTGAATTGGCATCGTCGTTTTTAGTTGCTTTGTAAATGTGACTGATGTCACCATGACAATTGCAAATATTGCAATCATTTGCATGAGTATTTTCTTATGGTCGAAAGTGAACACCCGTCCTTTAAGTCCCTTAAAATGCATGCCCATCCAGGTGGTGAGCACAAAAAATGGCACAAACACAACGATGCGATAATAGGTAAAAAGTTCTCCGATAACTTCTAGTGCTGTTTGCCCTGCAAAACCTTCGGCTGGATTATTAAACATATTTAACGTATCGATAGAAAATGCGGTGCCATAATATAGGTTGAATATACCCATCAAAAAAATATAAAAATTCAATATTAAAGTTAATATTGTCAAATATATCATTCGCCCGCGGACTGACTTAAATATCAGTGATCCAATCAACACAAATAATAACAATACCCCTATATTGCCAAGTATCGCTGTAAATTCACCGATGAATGTATGCGGAAAAGGCGCAATATATCGATTTAGCGCACTGGTTGTCAAAAAATATGTATTAAGCATATTTAATATGATGAATAATGCGATGAATATTTTATATGCGTGAGGCCTTGTTGTATTAATCATATATTTTTATTTCCTGCCGTTTTTTTCGTATCATGCTTCATTTGGCTAGCTCTTTATATGAAGTAAAATCATGTTTTTCAAATATCAGTTTATATCTATAATGACTCATAAGGTACCTTTTTGTCCAATGTCTGCATAGGCGCAACTCGTTATCAGCATGACCATATTTTACCACATCACACGACTCATGAGCGCTGGTAAATAAAACGTGATTTTATCTATCACGTTTTTATCATACCTCGACGGTTTCTATGATTGTGACTGTGCCGTTTTCTCCATCTATCGATAGTTTATCTCCGGTTTGGATTTTTCTAGTTGCAAATTCAATATTTGAAACGGTTGGCAACGCATATTCTCTAGCAACCACAGCACCATGGGATAATGCGCTTCCCACCTCTGTGACTAAACCTCCAATTACAGCATAATAGGGCGACCAGCCAATATCTGTATAACTAGCAACCATAATTTCTCCTGGTTTTAAATGTCTAGCGTCTTCGCTGGATTCAATCACTCTTGCAGTTCCAACCACCTTGCCTCTCGATAGTGGTGTTCCGTACAATTGAGTGTTTGTTTTATCCAAAGTTTGCGTCATGTCGATCGGTTCTGGTTTACCTACATAAACATGATCAAACCGCAAACCTTCTTGTTCTTTCAATAATCTTTTTCTAATCGCACTCTTTTTAACATATATTGGATCTTTATGGAAAATTAGATTACCTAATTCTCTATGTGTTAAGAAATAAATAAGGTCTGTTTCTGGTAAAGCGCCTTTATCAACAAGCATATTTGCTAGTTGCCTATATGCGGTCTTGAAGTAATCAACAATAAGAATCATTCGGGATTTAGAAAATTCGCGATTGCGACATCCGTTTCTAGCCTCTTTAATTAAGTATTTTAAAGCTTGCCGTTTTAATCCTTTGTATGGTAATAAAACTGCTGCAATATTTTGTTCAGCTGTTTTTTCTATCTTTTCTTTTTCAATTCCTTTCATTTGCAAAATGGATTGAAGATATGCCATCAGTCCGAGTTCATCATCTTTCCATCCGACGTTTCTTAACTCGGATTCACGAATTGACCTGTGTCCGTGTTTGGTTATAAACTCATTTAATGCGTCTTTCACACTTCGTGGCGCTTTTTTTGAATAATCAAGCAAGGCACCCGCATCCATTTTTATAACATTGGGATCATCTTCAACCATGGCTTTAGTGATTTTCCGCAGTGATTTTAATATGTCAACACTTTCGATGTCATCGATATCTTCTAACACACTTGTCAATTTTGCTTTGATAACTGCTTCATCTTCGATATCGTCAGATAAAATATAATAAATTGCCGTTGACATCGCACCAGAGTGTGCTGACGTAATATAGTGATCAGAAAGTGTTTGATTCAAATACTTCATATTATCTGTAATTGAACGATATAGATTTTCAATGTTTGAATAATCAAAAACAACTTTTTTTGATATACGTTCAATATGACGTCTCGCTTTATTTCTCGACATCATATAACGGGCATATCGTATGCCATTGATTGCCTTACTTAGTTTTCCTTTCTCAGGAAAATCATCTTTTTGTTCTACTGTTAGTACTTTGCCACAAATACCGAGATCAACATTCTCTTTTTTAACGCCAAGAACTGCTTTTGATAACCGGTAAAGGTAGCGCATATTGAAAAACAGATGTCCATAATAATGGCTAATGAGCAACGCTTCTGGTATCTCTGCTAAATCTTTATACATACCGATACGAACTAGCATTTCTCGTAAGCCGTAATCGATGGCATAAACAACGGTTGAAATGGTCAACGGGGTGATTGCTCCCGGTAGCATTTCACCAACATTGTGATTTGTAATAACATCGTATTCAACGTTAAAATTAGTGTTTAGTTCACCAATTGTCGGGTCATTTAGGGTTGTAATGGGTCTTGCTTGAAGCCAAATAATTTCATTGTCTTGATTGATTGCCCATTCCAAATCCATAGGCATCTGCCATGTTTTTTCAACGCTCATTGCACCTTGATATAGTGCTTTTATGTGTTCCCTGTGCAACAGTCCTGCTTGATCATATATTGGGGCTTTGCGATTGAGAACATATGATTTCGCTTGTTTCGTACCATCAACCAATGTATTACCCAATCCATCGACAGCTTCAATAACGATATTGGGCTCCCCTGTCAGTGGATTCATTGAAAAAACAACACCCGCATATTTTGCGTCTACCATTTCTTGGACAATAAGATTCATATCGCTTTGTCCTTGCGTGAAAAAAGCGCGGTATTTAGCAATCGTGGGTTTGTTTAGGCTTGCTAAACATCCTTTGACCGCATTCAAAAACGCGCTTTTTGTATCTACGTTTAGATAACTCTCATATTGCCCCGCAGATGAGAAATCTATGCCATCTTCCAAGGTGGCTGATGATCTAACTGCCACTTTTTTGAGCCCTGAGGATTGCCAGAAGGTCATTAGTTCTTTAATGTCTATATCTGTTTTGACATCAGTTGCTACAAATCCTTTGGCACCCTTGAATCGTGCTTTGCTGAGTTTATAAAGACCTAATGCTTTTCCACCCACGCGACTTAATTGATTCTCGGGAATACTGTCTAACCAATAAATATTCATGGTTTAGCGTTGGCAAAGTGCCCTTCCTTCCTAAGGCTATCATTCCCAACGCGCTTTATCTTTATTAAAACCAAATTCAATGATTCCCCGTGCCGGATAGCCATTAATATCAAATGTACCAATGCCTTCATATATCGTATAATTACCGTTGTCAAAAGGAAATTGTATTTCCAATTCCTTGGTAGCTTCTACGTGAAATGCATGACCATTTTCTAATATGATATCATACTTTAATTCGTTTGGCACATGTCCAATTACATCAAATTGATCAAATTTTGGAAATATTTCAATTTGTTTTGTGATACCTTCATGTTCGTAATAACCAGTTTTCAACGCTTTCATATGCGGGTAACTGACCATATTGACATTGAGTGATTCATGTTCACTCATCAGTGCCATAAGCCAGATATGACGATCCATATATTGCCAATCTCTACGCCCAAATGAGTGATCTCTCATCGCTGTGAGTTTCAGTGTTTCTTTTTGATTATTCAATTCAATATCTACGACGGCTTCCCCTAGTTGTTCATAGTGTCTTTGCTGGTTTTCTTTCATGTTTTTTTGGAATGATTTATCCCATGTTTCTTTCGCAAGGGTTTTTGCCATAAGTTTTGGGTTCAAATGATAAGTAAAATCAAAAATTTTAGCTGTTGCTTCAAATGTCATAATCATACTTGCATGCATAGCTTTTTCTGTGATTTTAGCGACACCTTGATTATCTATTTTAGCAGCGTAAACATCACCATTAAATACGGCTTTCCATGTTTTTGCGGGTTGTACACACGTTAACTGGATGGGTGCGTCACTTTTATTGAACACTTGTTTTTTATTTGTATAGATAAAATCTTTAGTTTTATACGCAACCCATATTTCAACAGTATTATCGCCACGCTCTGCACGTCGCATAAAAATACTATGACCTTCTAGGTCATGTGCTGAGAAGTAATAACTATTGGTGTCCAAACGAGTTGCACCCTCCGGGAGTTGATAAAGCTCTGCTTGTTCAGCAATAAATGGTTCCTTTTTATTCTTTTTTTTAATACTATGAACCATGATTATTTCTTTTAATTTTCTCTTAATCCCCATAAAATTTACCTCTTTCTATAAATTATATGTTAATGTTGGACGGTTGTAAAGTTTTGTTTTAGTTGTTGGGGAAACTGTTCGATAGCGCATAATGATATCCTCAACAATGAGTTTTTCTCCATATGGTGACGGATGAATACCGTCGTGGCAGATCAATTCGTCAAGTTTGCCGTTTTCCAAAAACACTTTTCTGACATCGATTAGATCCGCTTGTGTTTCAATAGACACCTCCATAATTGCGAGATTATAAAGTTCATGAAATCTATAAATGTGAGCGACATCACCTAGAAAGTATAGTATGTTGTCAGCGCTTCTACCGTTTTGTGTAATCCAATCGAAGTAACGTCTAGCATCAATCGTTGGTAGTGTCATTAATATGGGTTTGATATTTTTTGCTCGAATTTGATTAACCATTTGAATCAAGGTTTGTTTGAAAATTTGTGGTGTTACTTTTGGTTGGTGATTTTTAGATTTGAATTCAGAAACTTTTTGCCAATCAAAATCACAATCATTACCACCAAATTCCATCAGCACAATATCTGCTGGTGGATTGTTTTCTAAATAGTAGTCAAGCCTTTTCTTGCCATCTTTAATGGTAGCCCCCATTTTTGCATGGTTGTCAATCTCTATGTTCAATTCTCTTTCAATTCTTTTCCAATCAATGGCTTTTGAGAATGTATGTTTTTTTATTTTTTCATCATAGATGATACCGCGTAATACCGAATCACCAAATATTGCTATTTTTTTTGTCATGCGATACGCCTCCTGTCCCCCTCATCTTATTACATATGCATATAAAAGTTTCTCTACGTCCCTGTTTTGCTATTATACGATTAGATATGCTTTCGGTAGAATTTTTTTTTAGTGTTCTACTCACAGTAGATATTGCTTTTTTATATGCTCAATGATAAAATGATGCTGTGAATAAAGAAAAAGTAGCACAAACGATAGCGACAAACATTCAGCGCTATCGAAAACTTAATGGATTGACCCAACTGGAACTTGCTTCCAAACTGAATTATTCAGATAAAACTATATCAAAATGGGAGCGCGCCGAAGGCGTTCCTGACATTTATGTTTTAGTAGAGTTAGCAACCTTTTTTGGTTTGTCTGTCGATGACCTTTTAAACAATAATCCTCCAATTATAGTTGCGAATGCTAAACAAAAAAAACATCTAATGATTGCTCTATCAGCATTTGCTAGTGTATGGGTAGTCGCCGTCGCATTTTATGCAATTGCAGCAATGGCTTCTTATAATGCGTTTGATTTGTGGTTGATATTCATTGTCGCTATACCGATATCATTTATTGTATTAATTGTCTTTACTGCAATTTGGAGTAACTATCAAAATTTAATTTATCCTATTTCATTATTCATTTGGAGTGCCGCATTAGCGCTCGCTTTGACCTTGTGGATACCTGTACAAAACAGCTATTTATTCTTTATCATCGCGGCACCAATTCAAGTTTTAATATTGTTGATATTCTTCGTTATTAGATATAGAAAAAAAGAAAAACTCCTCCTTCAAAACCAAGACAAGGAATAATATCCTGAAATGATAAGCCTTAAAAAATCATATGGCTGATACTAAATAAAATTCTCGAAAATCATTATAAAAAAAACTAGACATAGCCTAATACAGTGTTCTAGTTTTTTAATTGCCCTTTTTACTTAATAAATAGTTGCATTGAACGAGCCGTGTTTGTCATATTAGTTTAGATCTAAGTTTACTTGAAATGGCATCAACAATTAATACAACCACGATAATCGCAAGCAAACAGCCTCCTAGTGTGCGCCAATCTAAATAACTACCCGCAGTATACATTAAGGTTCCTAATCCACCAGCACCGACTACACCTAATACGGTTGCTGACCTCACATTAATATCTAAACGATATAAGGCGATTGACATGAAATCTGCTAAAATTTGTGGAATAATCCCCCATCTAATTTTTTGCAGTTTATTCGCACCAACAGCATCTAGTGCTTCCGTGAAACTTCTATCCATGTTATCAACCGCTTCTGAATACATCTTGCCGATCATACCTATAGAGTGAATAGCAATTGTGATAATACCTGTCAAGGCATTGATGCCAAACCCTCTAACAAGAATAATTGCCAAAATGATTTCAGGTAATACGCGAATGAGGATGAGGATGACTTGCCCGATTTTCGAACCAATTTTCCCACCGATACTCTTACTTGCAAAAAAACCAAATGGAATGGCAAGAACAGCACCAATCAATGTACCTAAAAATCCAATAGCAAGTGTTTCTATAGCGAGATATGTAATCCCTTGGTTAAACTCATAAAGGCCATATCCAAAGAATAATTCAAAATTGATATCGGTGATTTGTGCCAAAAAAATTCTAATCGTGATACCAAGCGTTTGAATTCGCGTCATATTAATGTGTGCACCTTTGAAGGAATATCCGACTGCGATTAGCAATACAATGGTGAAAATAAGATTAATTATCCATTTATTTGGCTTTTCTTTTAATCTTTGCTCTGCTCTTGTCATTGTAATCTACCTCTAATATAGTTACCTACAACTTGAAGAGCCAGCACAACGATAAGTAACAAGATGATAGCAGCTCCGACACGTTCGTAATGGTAAAGCATGTTACCATTGATGACGGTACCAATGCCACCTGCACCAACGTATCCTAATACGGTTGATGCTCTAACATTAATTTCAAATATATAAATAAGATAGCTCAAGAATAGTGGTAGAACCTGTGGCAATATCGCCATTTTGAAAGCTATCAGTTTATTTGCTCCTGAAGATTCTAACGCTTCAAATGGTCCCATGTCAACGGTTTCGATAACCTCATAAAACATTTTAGTCATGATCCCAAAAGTGAAGATTGTTACTGCGATTACCCCCGAAAGAACACCGATACCTACGGCAGCAACCGCTAAAATAGCAAGTACAATTGCTGGTATTGTTCTAATAATATTCATAAAAAAGCGGATTGGAATATATACAAACTTTGTTTTAAATACATTTTTAGCTGCCATGATAGCAAATGGAAATGCAAATGCTGATCCAATAACTGTTCCCGCAAGACTCATTGATAACGTTTCAGCTAGTGGACGCATCAAATTGGGCATATAACCAAAATATGCTTCCCATTTTTCTGCTGTAGTTAGAATAGTTCCATCTAAGGGATTAGGATACGTGAACATCCGTCTTAATACGTCTGTCATACCACGTAAGGAGACGGAGACGCGCATATTACTAACAAAAATGAGCATCCCAGAAAACCCTAAGACAAGTGCTAATAAAGCCGTCAAGATAAGCCATTGCTTCCCAGTTGGTTTATTGACAACTTTGCCGTTCGCTAGGTTAAACTGCTTCATTGACTTCACCTAGTTCTTCTGTTTCCCCTAAAACTTCATCTGCATGAAGCGTACGCCCATAAATTTGAACGAGCATATCTTCATTGATATCAGAAGATGGTCCATCATAAACAACGATTCCATCTTTAATGCCAACGATTCTAGTCGCGTATTTTAGAGCCAAGTCAACATGGTGCATATTGGCGATGACTGTAATCCCAAATTTCTTGTTTATACGTAAAAAATCGTTCATTACCTGAACGGTTGTTATAGGATCTAGTGAAGCGACCGGTTCATCGGCGAGAATAACGGATGGTTTTTGTGCTAAAGCACGTGCTAAAGCCACACGTTGTTGCTGACCACCAGAAAGCTGATCTGCGCGTGTGAATGCCTTATCTAAAATACCCATCGTATCAATCGCTTCTAGCGCAATCAACTTGTCTTCCTTTGGAAAGATCCCTAAAAGCGTAGGAAAGGTAGGGTGATAAGCCACCCTACCTGCCAATACGTTGTTGAAAACTGACATGCGTTTCACTAAATTAAACGATTGAAAAATCATACCAATATTTCGTCTAAGTAGTCTGAGTTTGGCGCCAGTCAAATTTGTCACATCGACATCATCAACTAGCAACGTACCAGACGTAATCTTGTGCATTCGGTTAATCAAACGAAGAAGTGTTGATTTTCCGGCTCCAGAAAGACCAATGATTGCGACGAATTCACCGTCATTAAATTCTAAATTAACATCTTTTAGTGCTTGAACACCATTTGGATAAGTTTTACTGACGTTATTAAGTTTTATCATCGCAATTATCTCTTCTCTTAGATTTATTTATTGAGCGTTTTCTTGTAGGAACAAGTACATCCCTCTTTCACCATCATAATCTTCATCATTTGCTTGAAGATATCCTGTATGATCATAAATTGAAAGGACATCAAGACCTTCAGGTGTTTCAATAATATTTAGGAATGCCTGAGCAATCGCTGCTCTTAACCCGTCTGATAATGATGTAGATGTTGAGATTGTATCATTGTAAATACCTGTTGATAATGCAGCTACCTTCGTAACATCAAAGATGCTCAAGTCAGGATTTGCTGTTTGCCAAGCTTCGAATGCAGAACTTGAGAGACGAGCATCCCAATAAGCGAATGCAGCGTCAACTTCATTGTTTAATAAGGATAACACGGATGCTTGGTGGCTTGACTGAACAACATATTTAACTTCACCTGCGCCTGGTGTGCTATCCGTAAATGATAGACCATTTTGATAGAGTAAGTATGATGGATAAACATAACCTGAACCTGATCCAGTGTGTCCTGTTCCTACTGTTTTACCTTCCAACCAAGCAAATCCTTCTGATTTAAAGGCAGCAAGATCTTCAGCTTTAACAAGTAACATTGAATGATATGAACTAACATCTACTGTATCGTTATATGAACCATCATATTCTGGTGCATTAATGTTATCAATGATTGTATCTAAATCAGTAATTGGGTCACCATTACTATCGATTTGAGCCGAATATGCACTGCGTACTGATGTGAGTAGAACATTAACTTTACCTGGAAAAGTTAGTGTTGTGTATGCATATTGTTGAGCTGTCAAGAAACCAACGTGAACTTGATTTGAAACCATCGCTTCTACGACTCCTGCATATGATGTGCCCATTGACACAACAACGTTCTTGTCATAACCCGCAAGTTCAAGTTCATTCATAAGCATTTGTCCTAGTGATTGTACTCTTGTCAACATTTCTGAGTCGACTGTGTTTGACGGAACAAATTGAACAACGATTGTATCAGGATCTCCATCGAGACTGACACCTTCACACGCTACCAAACCGAAAGCAGCAAACAACAATAAAGCAAAAACTAGTAATTTCTTCATTTTGTATCCCCTTTTTTATTTTTTAGCTCGTTTCATACATAACGAACTTACATTTCCATTATATTAAGTATTGGGTGTATTTTCAATCATTAAATGACATATCTTGTAATTTTACTAAAATCATAGAAAAAGGAAGCGTTGGCTTCCTTCTCAATAAACATTTTCAATATCGAATTTTATTCTTTCTCAAATAGTGTTTCAGTGGTTATATTTTCTTTTTCTTCATCGCTTTCAGGCTCTTCAGCAGATAAAATAACCGTTTCTATTTTTTTCTTGTTTTCTTCGACGTTGATGCTTTCTTGTACGAATTGTTCATCTTGTTCAAGCATCTCTAGTTCATCTTCTTGTCTTGGTACTAAAGCGATTGTTGATACTTTATGTCCAGGTCTTAGACGAATGACTTTTACACCTTGTGTGGCACGTTTAGTCTTTGAAATTTGATCGATGTGTGTTCTCATAACAACACCTTTATCTGAAACGACGATGAGATCGTCTTCTGATGTTACAGAACGCAGTGTTGACAAACGTCCGTTCTTTTCGGTGATATTAATGGTTTTAACTCCCTTGCCCCCTCTGTGCTGTAACCTATATTCCTCAACATCTGTGCGTTTACCATATCCTTTTTCTGTGATGACAAGAATTTCATCATCGGATGATTCAACGAAAGCGACGCCAACAATTTCATCTTTGGCACCAAATGACATACCGCGAACGCCTGCGGCCGTGCGTCCAACAGCTCTAACATCGGTTTCTCTGAAACGTATCGCTTTACCATTGGATGCCCCTAGAATGATTTCCCTTTCGCCATCTGTGTGTCTAACAGTAAGTAATTCATCATCATCGTGTAAATTGATTGCGATGATACCGTTGGCACGGATGTTTTTGAAATCAGATACAGGTGTGCGCTTGATGGTGCCTTTCTTTGTTACAAATGTCAAAAATTCATTTTCAGTTTCAAAATCATGGACCGCTGTGAATGAAGATAATGTTTCATCCTCGTCGAATTGCAGCAGATTGACAATTGGTAATCCTTTGGCATGTCTTGATCCTTTGGGAATTTGATAGCCTTTGATTTTGTAGACACGTCCTTTATTTGTGAAAAATAAATGAAAGTCATGGGTCGATGTCAAGCGGATATGTTCAACAAAGTCATCTTCATGAACTTTGATACCAGACATACCCACGCCACCGCGATTTTGTGATTTGTAATTATCAACATTCATACGTTTAATATACCCATTGTTTGTGATTGTGACAATAACATCTTCAATGGGAATGAGGCTTTCATCTTCAATCGTCAAATCTTCGGATAAGTTGATTTCAGATAACCGTTCATCACCGTATTTTTCGCGAATGTTTATCAATTCTTCATGGATGATACTTATTTTTCTTTCATGTGATTCCAAAATATCTTTTAAATCCGTGATTTTAATCGTAAGATCTGCATGCTCTTCTTCGATTTTTTCAATTTCTAACCCTGTTAATCTTTGAAGTTGCATGGTTAAAATTGCACGCGCTTGAATATCCGTTAATTCATACGTATCAACTAATATGTTTCTTGCTTCTTCAGATGTTTTAGATTGTTTGATGAGTTCAATCGCGTGATCGATATCGTGAAGCGCCTTGAGTAGCCCTTCCAAAACATGTTGTCGCGCTTCAGCCTTTTCAAGATTGTACTGTGTGCGTCTTTGAATAACTTCGATTTGGTGTTCGAGATATTCAGCTAAAACGTCTTTCAATGTCACTTGTTTTGGTTGTCCTTTGACAAGTGCAATCATATTAATACCAAAACTTGATTGTAGTTGCGTATACTTAAACAGGTTGTTTAAAATGACTTCTGGTTCAACGTCTCGTCTCAACTCGATGACAATTCGCATGCCTTTTCTGTTTGATTCATCTCTCAAGTCGGTAATCCCATCAATGATTTTATTTTTGACGACATCGGCAATTTTTTCAATTAATGTTGTTTTATTGACTTGATAAGGAATCGCTTTGACAATGATGCTGCTCTTGTTTTTATAATTGACAATTTCCGTTTGTGCCCGCATAACAATGCTGCCTCTGCCGGTTTCATAGGCTTGACGTAACCCCGTTAACCCTAAAATTTGTCCGCCTGTTGGAAAATCTGGACCTTGAATATAGTCCATCAATTCGAGTATAGAAATCTCGTTGTTTTCCATATATGCAAGTAACCCATCAATGACTTCTCTTAAATTGTGCGGTGGGATATTGGTTGCCATACCAACTGCGATACCCGTGGATCCATTGACCAATAAATTGGGGTAGCGTGCTGGTAATACGGCTGGTTCTTGTTCTGAACCATCATAGTTATCAATAAAATCTACCGTGTTTTTATCAATATCGGATACGAGTTCGCCAGCAATTTTGGACATGCGCGCTTCGGTATACCGCATCGCTGCAGCACCATCACCGTCAACTGAACCAAAATTACCATGACCATCAATCAATGGCATGCGGTAGCTAAATGGCTGTGCCATACGAACCATGGCATCATAGATGGATGAGTCACCATGAGGATGATATTTACCCATGACTTCACCAACGATACGTGCCGATTTTTTATGTGGTTTATCAGCGGTCATGCCTAGAGAATTCATACCAAATAAAATGCGTCTTTGAACTGGCTTTAGGCCGTCTCTAATGTCTGGTAACGCCCTGGATACGATAACGCTCATCGCATAGTTTAAGAACGAGGTTTTCATTTCTGAAGAAATATTGATTTCTTTGACATTACCTTCGGTTTTTTTTGTTGTTTGATCGTCCATGTTATCCTCTCCTAAACATCAATGTTACTTGCGTAAATCGCATTATCTTGAATAAATGCTTTACGAGGTTCAACTTCTTCGCCCATTAACATTGAAAAAATGAGATCCGCATCCATTGCATCTTTCAAAGATACCTGCAGTAACGTTCTTTCTTCAGGATCCATTGTCGTTTCCCAAAGCTGTTCGGGGTTCATTTCACCCAGACCTTTATAACGCTGAATAGATGGTCTTCCATTCATTTCAGCTAGCACTTTGTTTAGAGCTTCTTCACTATATAGATATTGAACGTTTCTACCTTGTTGTACTTTGTAAAGTGGTGGTTGTGCAATATACACATAACCTAGATCAATAAGTGGTTTCATATAGCGGAAGAAGAATGTCAGCAACAATGTTCTAATGTGCGCACCATCGACATCTGCATCGGTCATGATAACCACTTTATGATATCTCGCTTTGGAGGCATCAAATTCATCACCAATACCCGTTCCTAATGCTTGAATAAGCGATAAAATTTCCTTGTTTGATAATATTTTATCAAGTCTTGCTTTTTCAACATTAAGAACTTTACCACGCAATGGTAAGATTGCTTGATATTCTGATTCTCTTCCTTGTTTTGCGGAACCCCCAGCAGAATCACCTTCCACGATATATATTTCAGAAATTGATGGATCTTTACTTCTGCAATCCGCTAATTTGGAGGCAAACCCCAGGGCATCTAACGGTGACTTTCTGCGGGTTGCTTCACGTGCTTTTTTAGCAGCTAATCTTGCCCGAGATGCTAAAATACATTTATCAATAATGCTTTTAGCCTCATTAGGCTTTTCCATTAAATATCGTTCTAATCCTTCACCTGTGACCTGACTTGTGATTTGACGGACCTCGGGATTTCCTAATTTTGTTTTTGTTTGTCCTTCAAACTGAGGATTAGGGTGTTTGATTGAAATAATAGCGGTCAATCCCTCACGGGTATCCTCACCCATCAACGAATCATCTTTTTTTAACATGCCATTTTCATTTGCATATTTATTAATCACGCGTGTTAATGCTAATTTAAATCCATCTTCGTGCATACCGCCTTCATGTGTATGGATGTTGTTAGCAAAAGAATAGATATTAGATGCATAAGAATCGTTATATTGCATCGCAATTTCCAAAGAGATACCATCAACCTCTTTATCAATGAAAACTGTTTCTTGATTGATGTGTCCTTTGTTTGAATTTAAAAACTTGACATATTCAACGATACCACCCTCATAGTGGTATGTATTTTCAACAATTTCTTCCTTTCTAAGGTCAATGATAGAAATACGTATGCCGCGATTAAGAAATGCTAATTCTTGAATGCGGTTACGAAGTGTTTCATAATCATAGTGTGTGGTCTCGGTGAAGACATTGGGATCGGCTTTGAATGTAACAACTGTTCCCGTGTGTGAACTTGTGCCAATTTCATCGACATCAGTCTTAGGAAAACCGCGCTCATAGCGCTGTTGATAACTCTTATTATTTCTATGAATCTCAACAAGATACCATTCCGACAGCGCATTGACTACAGACGCACCAACACCGTGGAGTCCACCTGAGACTTTGTAAGATTGTCCATCAAATTTACCACCTGAATGAAGGGTTGTTAAAATGGTTTCTACAGCTGGTCTATTTGTTTTTGGATGAAGATCGACCGGAATACCGCGTCCATCATCAGTGACACGAATAATATCTCCTGCCAATATTTCTAATTTAATGTTTGTTGCGTAGCCACCTAGGGCTTCATCAATCGCATTGTCGACGATTTCCCAAACAAGGTGGTGTAACCCACGAGCACCGGTACTACCTATATACATACCAGGACGCTTGCGGACAGCTTCTAATCCTTCTAATATTTGAATGTTTGATGCATCATAATTTGACATATGTAATCTCCTTTTCGAGTACAACCATCTGTGCTTGAGCTTGTTTGATTTGCAGTGCACTGTTCATAATGATTTGATCATGGTCGGGTAAATTATTTATAAATGTTTGTTGTTTTTCTGGATCGAGTTCACTTAGAACATCATCCAGCAATAAGATTGCTTGTTTTTCTGTTTCTTTTTCTATCAATGACAATAGCCCTAATTTAAGCGCTATGACAATTAAACGTTGCTGCCCTTGTGATGCGTACCTTCTTGCATCAAAACCATTAAAATCGACGTAAAAGTCATCTCTATGTGGTCCTGCAAGTGTCGTTTGATACATGATATCTGTCTTTTGTTGTTTTTCCAAATGCTTTTTGAAGGCTTTTTCATCAACATCAAATTTGTATATTAAAGAAATATCGTGGTTACTAAACAATTGATATTTCACTTTTAAATGTGTGTTTAATTTATCAACAAACGCTTTTCTTTTACTGATAATTTGAACGCCTGTTTCATAGAGTTGTTCACCCAATATGTCCAAGAATGTATAATCATCGTTCTTTTGAATACGTTTCAATAATGCGTTGCGTTGTTTTAATATTTTTTTGTATTTATTTAACGTATGTACATACTGTAAATTTAATTGGCTCATTTCAAGGTCTAGAAATTGCCTTCGATCGCTTGGAGTTCCTGTAATTAACTTCAGGTCACTTGGCGCAAACATCACAACAGTCAAATGCCCAATGAACTCAGAAATCCTTCTTTTTTCTATGCCATCCACACTAATCCTTTTTCCATCTTTGGATAATGTGATTTCATAACGGTGTTTTTCTGTCGCTATTTTTACTTGAGCAAAAGGTTTGTCTGTCTGAATCATCTCTTTTTCGTCAACAGCTCGATGTGATTTGGTTGTCGCACAAAAATAGATACTTTCAAGGATGCTTGTCTTGCCACTGCCGTTTGCCCCATAAATGTAAATGAGCGGTTTTTCTATCGTTAAATCTAAATGACTGTGGTTGCGAAAATTTCTAAGACTGATCGTTTTGATCATTTTTCATGATATAACGTTCTTTTCCAATAACGACTGTGTCTCCTGGATAAATTTTTTTCTTGCGTTCTCTTCGAACTTCTCCATTCACATAAACGTCATTTTCCAATAAAAAAAATTTAGCCTGTCCACCTGAAGCTATATAAGCTTTTGTTTTTAAAAATTGTGTAAGCGTTATATACGCCTCGTGGATTCTAAATTCTTCCATATGTTTTTCGTTACCCTTTCTTCTCTTATATTATAACATAATATAAGACAAAAAACCATCTATTTTACTGCCTTTTCGTAAATATAAGTATCTTTTATCTAGGGCAAAATAAAAAGCCGATAATTTCGAAATTTCGGCTCTTTAACTTATTGAAGCAAATTAAATGTAATAGTGTTCTTTTTTAATCGGGATAAATATTTTATTCCCCTTTTCATCCTCGTCAACCAAGTAAACATAATCATCACCACTGCGATAAATAATATCACCCGTTAAAGTATTTATTTGTTCTAATTCAATCTTATAAGGGATTTTGAAACACTTATTTGAACTTCCTGCTGGTCTTTTTTGATTTTGCAAATCAACATATATCTTATCTAACGCAACATTTTCGCCATTTTTGTTGCGTATAAATACTTGCGGATTTTGATTGATATAAATAATATCACCCGCAACAGCTTGCACCGTGGCCGGATCCGTCCCTTGAGGACATTTAAAACACTTTTTCATATTTTCCTCCAAATATTATATGTTATTGTATTGAAAAACCCGATTTCAAAAAGAAACCGAGTTTATCGTCTATACTAATCAATTCGAACAGGTAAAATGAGATGCAAGAGATCTTGATCTAAATTACCTTTTATAACAAAAGGTTTAACTTCACCCGCAAATTGGATGATCACTTCATTTGAACTGAATGCACGAAGCGCATCAACAAGATATCGTGAACTGAATGCGATTTTAATAACAGGTCCTTCAACATCTGATGATGGCATAATTTCTTCTAGCGCATCCCCTATTTCATGATTCGTTGAACTCATTTCCACAACATGATCAGCTCTTAAACTTAATTTAATGATATTATAATTGGTTTCGCGATCTTTAGGTGAAAGCAAAGAGACACGTTCGACTGCTTGCAATAACTCTTCTTTATTAAATGGAATTGTTACAGGAAATTCAGTAGGAATGATACGTTGTGTATCTGGATATGTTCCTTCGAGAAGACGCGTTTGGAAAAGTGTAGCATTCATTTTAAATAACACTTTGTTTGGATTGATATATAGCTCAACATCTTCATTATAAGTGTCTAAAATACGCGAAAGTTCATCTAGACTCTTGTTTGGAATAACAATGTCGAATTCTTTACTATACGTTCTGATTTTCACGTTTTTTTGAGCTAGGCGATAACTATCAGTTGCAACACAATAGATATGATTATCTTGATATTTAAAGTTGACACCTGTTAAAATAGGACGTTTTTCGTTGTTTGCGGTCGCAAAATTTGTTTCACGGATAATGGTCTTTAATAATTGACTATCTAAAATGATTGGATCGTTAAGATCTAGAAAATCTACTTCGGGATAATCTTCTACATCCATTAAGCGTAATTTAAATTCTGAGCGATCAGCTTTAATAACAATTATTTTATCTTCGATAAGTGCAAATTCGACGCGTTGTGCCACTATTTTGCGCATAATTTCAATCAAATAACGACCAGGAATTGCTACATGTCCTGTTTGAACAATGTTAAGAGAATGGTCATCTACCAGGACTTGAATCGCTACATCAGTATTACTTGTTGTTAAAATCATGTGATCCTCATGAACTTCAAACTTAACGGCATAAAGAATTGGAAGTGGTGTTTTACTTGGTAATCCTTTTTGAACAACGAGTAAATGATTTAATAAAATGTCTCTATCAATACTGAAAATCATGGCGAACTCCTTTATTTCTTTATTTATTATTCTTTAATTATTGTTGTTGGTATGTGTGGGCTTGTGGATAAATGATTTAAAAGGCTTTATACTGCTATCATTATACCATGTTTTACACAAATTATACACATTAACCTTTGTTGTTTAAATCTATTTTTTTAGTGATTGTTTCTATAGCAATACGCATGGATATATCTTTTTTTAAATCACTCTCAATTTTCTCACAAGCAGCAAGCACGGTTGAATGATCACGACCACCAAAAAGCATACCGATTGTCTTATAAGGAATATCATACCTGTTTTTAATAAGGTACATTGCGATATGTCTAGGTAATATATATTTAGCATGTCTGCGTTTTCCAATTAAATCCGTGACTGTAATCCCATAAAAATCAGAGACGATGGATTGAATGCGATCATAATTGTTTTCATTTAATGAATCGCTCTTTTTACGTGTTTTAAGAAGCGGTTCTAAGGCTTCTGTAGTGGTAGCAACTGTCACATCTAAATTATTGGTCAAACAATAGAAAAGAACACGTTTTAATGCACCTTCTAATTCACGTATATTTGTGACAAAATTATTCGCGATAAATTCTAAAACACCCACTCCAACATCTTCAATATCACGTGATTCTGAAGCTAATTTGCGTTTTAAAATTTCAACGCGATGTTCTTGATCCGGTGTTTGAATGTCGACGGATAATCCGACTCCAAAACGGCTTGTTAAACGCGACATCATATTTTTTAATTCTGAAGCAGGTTTATCAGAAGTAATCACAATTTGTTTGTTTTGTTGGTATAGATAATCAAACAACTTAAAAAACTCCATTTGTGTTTTTGTTGCACCACCAAGAATTTGGATATCATCAACCAAAAGCACATCTAAATCACGATATTTTGAGTTAAAATCATCCATTTTTTCACGTTTCAATAAATTAGCAAAATCTTCAATAAAACCATCTGCTTTAACATACATAATTTTTTGTGATATATCATTGTCTAAAATAAAATTTCCAATCGCTTGCATCAGGTGCGTTTTCCCTAATCCAACATCGCCAAAAATATAAAGAGGATTAGCGACAGTACCGGGTTGATCGGCAACTTTCAAGCACATTCTGAATGCGAAATTATTACTTTTACCGACAACAAAATTATCAAATGTATATGTGGCGTTTAAATTGCCCTGACGATATTTAGATTCTAAATTTCTTTCAGGACTGACAAGCGTCTCTTCAGGAACTGAATCTGCTTCTGTGACAAACTTAAAACGAATGGGTTCAGAATGATATTTTGAAGCCAAATCATTAATCTTATTTAAATAGAAACGGTTGATTCTATTTTTAATAAATTCACTAGGGACAAGTACATAAATATAACCGTTGAGATACTTTTGTGTTTGTTTAAGTGGTTCAAAGACATCAATGAACGTTTCTTCAGAAAAAATCGTCTCTAAATCATTTAATATTTTTTGCCAAAGTTGATCATAAATATTCATAGTACGTATCCCTTCATCATAGTGTTTTTAGAATAACATAAACAAAATAAAAAAGTAAGAAAATTTACCCACAATATTTGTGGATAACTAACTAAGATAACACTCTGATTGTGGATAAAATGTTGGAAATCCCTAAGTATAAAAATCTTTGTTAAGCAATTTAAAATCGTTATCAAGTTATCCACAATCAGTGTTTTTTTGTGGAAAGTTTTCCACATTTTCGTTGTTGAAAAGTATGTTTCTTTACATTAGAATGATGTTTTCGATATGTATATATGAAGTAGTGAAAACG
>WOZH01000078.1 GCA_011620375.1 Acholeplasmataceae bacterium | reverse complement strand
ATTTCTTCCAAAATTAACTTTTATACGCTCATCATCATTCAGTTTTCAAAGACCTACTAAACGCGCATTACTTTTCGCGCGCTTAATTATGATACCATTACATGTTGGATTTGTCAACAGATTAAACATACTTTTTTGCGCTTTATAAGTTAATCCGTAGAAATCACGTCTGCCGCATAGGCAGTCTTGTATATGATATGACATTTACACCTATAAGTCAACCTATATCAATAAAAAAACCACATTATCAACCTTTTTGAATATTGGTTGTGGTGTGGTTTATATAGCGTTTGATTTTAACCAAAAATCAATCGCATGATATCATTATATGTAACAAAGACGAATAATCCCATTAAAGCAAAGAACATGACCGTATTGATCCAATTTTCAACCTTTCTGTTGATTGGTCTTCTGGAGACAGCTTCATATCCTAAGAATGCCAAACGGCCACCATCCAATGCTGGAATTGGTAATAAATTTAATAGACCGATATTTACTGATAGGAAAGCCATGAGCGCAAACAATGATAATATCCCTTGACTTGCACTTGAACTCACGAGTGAAAAAATACCGACAGGACCTGATAAGTCACCTATGCCTAAATTTTCATTTGCACTAAATAATAACCCCAGTGTCGTAAATACTTCCCTTACATCGCCCCACAAGGCACGTGGTGCATAGGATAAAGAATAGCCAAAATCAAAGTGCGTTGTCGCAGTGACACCAAGTTGAAACACGATAGATTCATGCCCGAGTTTCGTTAATGCTTGCTCACTTATTAAACTATAAGATGTTTCTGAAGGAACGCCATCTCTCAAATAGTTTACGGTGATATCACCGGATGTGATTAGTTTGAACGCAGCAATCAGATCATCCCATGTTGAGATAGCATAAGGCGTACCGTTTGCTGTGATTTGAGTGATGACATCACCGGCTTCTAAACGACCAGAGGAACTGGCTCTGCCGTATGCCTGTCCAAGGACCGCTGAATCATTTCCTAAAATCTCGTTATCTACTGTGACATTGGACAGTCCAGCTGATTGAATAAAAACAGAAAGATTTAAGTCTGTAAAAGCAATGGTTTGATCATCACGCGATACAGCAACATCGACGATGACTGTATCGAGTTGACTCATCACAAGCGATAAATCGGTCCAATCATCGATCGGATGCGTGATACCATTTGCGGTGATCGAAACAATTTTATCACCATCGATGATACCCGCTGTTTCCGCAGCATAATTATCAGTGACTTGATCAATCTCATTGGAGCTCAACGTTGGTAACAAGACAAACCATCCTAAAACAAAATAAATCACTAGCGCTAGAATAAAGTTCATCAGAGGTCCACCGAAGACCACTAGGAATCTTTGCCATAACGTTTTTGATTCAAAACTTTTTTCTTCTGGTGTGATCCACATGGTCTTATTTTTACCTAGTTGATAGATCGCATCACGATTGACTGAATAGTGTGAAATCACGCCATCCTTTTCTATATCTATATAGAGCCCGTTGAAATTCTTTCCATATAAATCATAACCAACGACTTTACCAATCACATCAGATTCAACCGAATCCGTCAAAATGATTTCGTAAACATTACGCTGATCATCAATTTTTAATCCGATGGTTTGGTCTTTCTTGATTAAAGCATCACTTACTGCTTCACCCGCCATGGACACATACCCACCAATCGGAATTGCGCGTATAGCATAAACGGTTTCACCTTTTCTTTTTTGATAAAGTGTCGGTCCCATCCCAATTGAAAATTCATGACATAATATGCCTGCTCTTTTTGCAAAAAAGAAATGACCACCTTCGTGGAGGAGGATGATGACTCCTAACACGAAAATGAAAATTAAAATATTTAAAATAACCATAGTTTACCTCTTCTCATAGTATTCGATAATTGATTGTTGGATAGATTGATCTGTTTCTAATATGTCTTCCAATGTTGGATTTTCTTTGTTCTTGAATTGACGAACGGTTCTAATCACGATTTCTTCGATACCTAAAAATGTAATCTTTTCTTCAATAAAGAGTTTAACTGCTGCTTCATTAGCCGCATTCATGACCGTCGGCAACAATCCCCCTTGTCTACCCACGTGATAAGCGAGTGCTAATAATGGGAACCGATCAAAATCCATTGCTTGAAATGTCAACTGCTTTAAATCTAATGTTTTTGGATACGTGCTGCGATTTGGATAAGTTAATGCGTAAGCAATTGGAATGCGCATATCTGAAACGCCTAATGATGCTTTCACGGTGCCATCTTTGAAATACGCCATACCGTGCACAATAGATTCTTTATGAAGCATGGTTTCAATCTTTTCATATGGCAATTGAAACAAATGATGGGCTTCAATGATTTCCAAGCCTTTATTCATCATCGTTGCCGAATCAATCGTCACTTTTGGTCCCATTGACCAATTTGGATGTCTCAGTGCATCTTCAACGGTAACATCGTTTAGCTCATCTCGATTAAGATCTCTAAAGGCACCACCGCTAGCGGTAATCACAATCTTTTCGATATCTTCAAAGCGTTCGTGTGCCAAGGTTTGCCAAATCGCACTATGCTCACTGTCAATCGGAAATAACGTAACACTATAATCTTTTAAATATTGGTTGATTAAATCACCGGCCATGACCAATGTTTCTTTGTTGGCTAATGCGATGTTCTTTTTTTGTTTAATAGCAACCACCGTCGGCATTAAACCTACGGATCCCGATAATGCATTGACAACCAAGCCAGGTTTTGGATATTTGACGATGTCAATCAAACCTTCAGTACCAATTGTAAAGGTTGTATCCGGATATTTTTTTTGATAGAGATTCAGTTTTTCATTTGTTCGCAGACAGGCAATTTCAAGTGGAAATTCACTTAAAATCTGGTCGTTATCTTTGTCGTTTCTACCGAGCGAAGCACCAATCAATTTAAATGCATGAGGATTATCTTTAATGATGTCTAGTGTCTGTCGGCCAATCGAGCCTGTTGCACCTAATAAATAAATATATTTCATACGCCATATAGTGGGTATAATTGCTGAATAATCAAGAACACAGCAACCAAGAACATCGCGACGAACAAGACTGAATCAAATCGGTCAAGCAGACCACCATGCCCCGGTAAAATATTCCCAAAATCCTTTATATTATATGTTCTTTTAAGCCTTGATGCTACCAAATCGCCAATTTGTGCTAACAGACTAGCAGCAAATGTAATCGGAACAAGTACCAGTGACTGTACCCAAAGTGGAATACCATCCGCTAAACTTGAAAAGTTTTCAAGCAATGTGCGTTCTCCTGTCGCGTTAAATAAATCACCAAGCATCGTTCCCGGCACAAAAACATAACCATAAAATATCGCAAATAATGAAGCAAACACAGTCGCGATGATAGTACCCCAAATTGCCCCTTCCCAAGATTTCTTAGGCGAGATATGCGGTGCTAATTTATGATTACCAAATTTCGAACCTATCAAATACGCAAACGTATCAGTAAGTATTGTAATTAAAAATAAATAAACAATAAAACGAACACCAATCATCCTTAAAATGACAATAGCAGCAGATCCCAAACCGACATAATTAACAATGGTCAACGCTTTACCAACATCAACGCCATTGAAATTCTTGATCAGTGCCATAAAGCTAAACAATATCAATGTAATGATTGGTATCATGATGGTTAAGACGTCGCCTTTGACCAATGGATTATCTGTGTTCTGAAACACAGAAGACATGCTGACAAACGTCGCCAGCGTCAACACCACAATGCCATACTTAGCAATCGGATGAAATGGTTTTTCTTTTTCGTACATGCGAATCATCTCAAAAGATGCAATCACGACGAAAACGACCATAAAGACTTCAAAAACTTCAAAAAATATGCTTAATGTGAAGATTGGAATGAGCAATGCAAGTAGGATAGCACCAGTGATGAAACGTTGTTTCATGCCAAACCTCCATAACGACGTTGTCTTTTTTGATAACTGCGAATGGCCATTTTTAACTGTCTTTTCCCAAAAGAAGGCCAGTGTATCTTGGTAAAATAAAATTCGGCATAACTCGCTTGCCACAACAAGAAGTTGGATAATCGTTGTTCGCCGCTTGTTCTTATAAGCAAATCAACCGGTTCTTTTATCATCAAATGATTTTCTAAATCCGCAATCGTAATCGGTGGTGTCAATTGATTGAAAGCTGTAATCAGTTCATCATATGAACCATAATCTACACAGATATTTAAAACAAATCCACGAAATGATGACGTCGTTTTTTCAATCTCGACCATCACATCTAGCAACTTTTTAGGTAGACGATCACGACGACCTGAAAAAACGATTTGATACCCCATGGTTTTAAATTTATCTTTTTGTTTTTCATAAAATTCAATTGGTATTTGAAAGAGATAATCGATCTCTGCTTGTGGACGCTTCCAATTTTCTGTACTAAAAGCAAAAAGAGAAAGCTTTTTAATGCCTAACTCATTCGCGATAGTAGCTACCTTAAAAAGGTTTCTACCACCCCTATAATGCCCGTATGAACGAGGTTGACCTCGTTTTTTAGCCCATCTGCCATTACCGTCCATGATAATCGCAACATGTGCTGGAATATGTTTAAAATTCAATCCTAATCACCTTACACCATTATAACCGATTTCAACTATAAAAGAAACGTTTTTAAACATTTGTGAAAGATTACATGATTCGAAGAATCATATTTTTGATAAAGAAAAAGGCCGAAGCCTTTTTTACATCTGCATGAGTTCTTTTGATTTGTCTTTGACCAAATCATCGATTTTCTCGATGAATTCATCGGTCAACTTCTGAACATCATCCATATATCCTTTTTCGTCATCTTCTGATAATCCCAACTTTTTTAAGTGGTGATTACCATCGCGCCGAATATTTCTAACGCCTACCTTCGCTTCTTCAGCTTGACGGTCGACTTCTTTGACCAGTTCTTTTCTTCTTTCCTCATTAGGTTGTGGCAAAATAAGTCTTAAGCCTACACCATCATTGATGGGATTTAATCCCAAATCCGATGCATAGACGGCTGTTTCTAGTTGTTTTAACATCGATTTATCATAAGGTTTGACATACAGTTGATTACCTTCTACTACCGATACAGAAGCAATTTGTCTAATAGGGCTTGGTGCGCCATAATAATCTACGCTCACATGGTCCAACAAAGCGGGATTCGCACGTCCTGTACGAACTGCGGCAAATTCTCTTTCTAACGCCTCAATCGTCTTTTGCATGTGCTCTTCAATTTCCATCAACAATAAATCCGCTTGCTCATTCATCTTATTCCTCCCATTTAACAAGTGTGCCGATCATTTCCTGCATCACAGCGCGTTTGATGTTCCCTGGTTTGTTCATATTGAAAACCAATATATTCAACTTGTTCTCACGACAGATTGATGCGGCGGTTTGATCCATGACTTGCAAGTTTCTTTTCAATAGTTCACTATGCGTAATCTCGTTAAACATCTTCGCATCTTGATATTTTTTGGGGTCCTTGTCATAGACACCTTCAACACCATTTTTCGCCATTAAAATGATGTCACTGTTCAATTCTGCGGCACGCAGTGCTGCAGCTGTGTCAGTTGAGAAGAATGGGCTTCCTGTTCCTCCGGAAAAAACCAACACTCTACCTTTTTCAAAATGTCGAAGTGCACGTCTTCTAATATAGGGTTCAGCGACAGCGCTGACAGGCAGTACCGTCATCACCCGTGTGGGAATGTTTATTTGTTCAAACGCATCCTGCAGAGCAAGACCGTTCATCACTGTACCAAGCATCCCCATATAATCCGCTTGGGCACGATCCATACCGAGTTCTTCACCCATCTTACCGCGCCAAAGATTACCAGCACCGATGACAATTCCGATTTCAACACCAAGTTCGTAAATCTCTTTAATTTCAGTGGCAATACCCTTAACCGTCAATGGGTGAATCCCATAGGTGCCATTGCCTTTCAAAGCTTCGCCACTGAGTTTCAATATGACTCTACGATACATCTTGCCACACTCCCTTGTATTTTAATACTATTTTTTATTAACTAATTCAGCAACCGCTTCTACGATATCGCAAGATCTGTTTTCAAAGCCTTCACCAACTTCTAAACGAATGAATGAAAGGACATTATTTTGATTTGTCTTTAAATATTTTGCAACCGTCATATCGGGATCCTTGACATATGGTTGATCGACGAGACAAATATCCTTAAGGAACTTGTTCAAACGGCCAATGACCATCTTTTCAACGATATTGGCGGGTTTACCTTCCGCTAAAGATTGTTGGGTTAGAATATGTTTTTCATGATCGAGTGTTTCTTGATCAACTTGGTCGCTATTCAAATATTTAGGATTGCTTGCTGCCACATGCATGGCAATATTCTTACCAACTTCATCATCTGCTTTTTCAAGCACTGTCAATGCTGCAATGCGCCCACCCATATGAAGATAAACACCAAAACCTTGTTCGTCTGTTTTAGTGATACGTGTCACACGACGAAGCGATATCTTTTCACCAATAGTCGCCGTTGCATTAATCAATAGATCACTAACAGTGCCACCTGTTACAGGTGCTACTAACGCTGATTCAGTGTTAACGGCACTGGATTTGATAATTGCTTGACCAACTGAATCAAGTAAAGTCAAGAACTTTTCGTTTCTTGCGACAAAGTCTGTTTCCGAGTTAATTTCATAGATGACAGCGTCATTGCCATCAACAACGACATTGCATAATCCTTCCGCAGCAATGCGGTCAGCTTTTTTTTGTGCTTTCATGATGCCTTTTTCTCTTAGGTAATCAATCGCAGCATCAATATCACCATCAGTTTCAACAAGCGCTTTTTTGCAATCAAGCATGCCTGCGCCTGTTTTTTCTCTTAATTCTTTTACCATTTGTGCTGTTACAGCCATATTTATATTCCTCCAGTATTTGATAAAAATATAAGGGGACGAATCCCCTTATCTTATGCGTTCAATAAATCGATTAATTCTGCTTTTTTAAGGGATGAGTATCCTGATAAACCACGTTCTTTTGCAATTTCGCGTAATTCTGCAACTGTATGATTTGAATAATCTTCTTTAGCTTCTTCAGATGCGGGTTCAACTACTTTTTCTACAGCAGGTTCAACCACTTTTTCTGCAACGGGTTCAACCACTTTTTCTGCAACGGGTTCAACCACTTTTTCTACAGCAGGTTCTGCTTCTTTTTGAGGTGCATCTTTTTTCACTTTTGGTGCAGCAGGTCTTTTATCTTCAACCTTTTCCTCTGTTGCTGGTTTCTCTCTGCGTGGTGGGCGTTGCTCACGTGGTTCACGTGGTTCTCTTTTCGGAACAATCATAGCTTCCTCATCATCGATCTTTTCAACATAACCACCCTGTGCCTCGATAATTGCGTTCGCCATGACATTTGTTATTAATTTGACAGCACGAATTGCATCATCATTCGCTGGGATGATATAATCTACATCATCTGGATCACAATTTGTGTCTACGATACCAAAGACTTTGATGCCAAGTTTACGTGCTTCTAGAATAGCATTCATTTCTTTTCTTGGGTCTACGATGAAAATCGCTTCTGGTACTTTCTTCATCTCTTTAATGCCACCCAAAAACTTTTCAAGACGATCACGTTGATGTTTAAGTTCTAACACTTCTTTTTTAGGAAGTTTTTCAAACGTGCCATCTTCTTCCATCTTGTATAAGTCATGCAAATATTTAATCCGACGACGGATGGTCTTAAAGTTCGTTAGCGTACCGCCTAACCAACGTTGATCAACATAAAATTGACCCGTACGAATTGCTTCTTCTTTTACAGCTTCTTGTGCTTGTTTCTTCGTACCAATGAACAATACCTTACCACCGTTTTGAACGATTTCGAGTAGTGCTTGATAAGATTTTTCAATTTCAGCTGCTGTTTTCTTCAAGTCAATAATGTAAATACCATTACGTGATGTGAAGATATAAGGTTTCATTTTCGGATTCCATCTTCGAGTCGCATGTCCGAAATGCACGCCAGACTCTAATAACTGTTTCATTGAAACAACTGCCATAAATGACATCTCCTTTTTGTTTTTAACCTCTGCACGACTCATGTCATTCTCACCCAATGGGCACTAGAGAGCGTAAGCATCGCGCATGTGTTTTCTTATAGCCTTATTAAATATATCATATAATAGGGGGATTTGCAACAGTATTTGCCTAATTTTAGTGTTTTCCACTACTACCAAATCCACCAAGTCTCAAATGACCGTCTCCCGTGTCATCACTGGTTTTCAAAAAACGCATGAAAACACCTTGAGCAATGCGTTCATGTACTGCAATGGTTACAAGTTCGTTACCAAAATTAAAAAGCGGTATCATAATATGCCCTTCATTATTTTCATTATTGTAATAATCTGCATCAACAACACCGACGGAATTAGACATCATGAGATGCTTTTTAATGCCTAAAGAAGACCGTGGAAAAATGAAAAGTGCTTCCTCATGGGGCAATTTCACCTTAAGCCCAGTTGGAATCATTTTGATCTCACCAGGTTCAATCGTTACCGCTTCGATAGCTGCTAAATCATACCCAGCCGCGTGTTCAGTTTGTCTTTTTGGTATTTGGGGGTTTAAATACGCATAAGCTTCTACGATTTCAAATTGTCTCATAATGCGATCTCCTTTAGTTTATTTAGTACCATGTTCTCGCGAACAAGTACTGTTTTTAATCCTTTGGTTTGATGACGTTCATCAATGATAATAAATTCATTTTGTTTCAGTGCATCATCGATTGAAACCCAACTTGGCACCAAGCCATGTTTTACTTCTCGGTCATGTAAATCTTGTTCACTAAAAGCATGAATCTGACAATGATAATAAATAGATGTTTGAATATAGATATCATCCTCACCTCTAATACCATAACGCAGTTCTTGCGTATAGCCAATCGGCTTAATTATTGTCATATCAGATGCGCCAAATTCTTCTAGTAATTCTCTTTTTAAGGCCATTTCAAAGTTCTCTCCGGATTTTAATCCACCGCCTGCAAACGTGTAATCTTTAAATAATTGAGAATAGGCCATCATTAATTCACCTTGGTCGTTTGTGATGATAGCTCTAGCAGTTTGCCTCGTTTTCGGCATGCGATCAAAAGTTAAACCTGCTTCGATAATAAGTGGTCCTAGACTAATCATTTTTTCACCATCCTTGGATGTTTATCTCGATATGATTCACGTATTTTTTCAGATGAAACATGCGTATAAATCTGTGTTGATTTTAAGTGTTCATGTCCAAGCAATTCCTGTACAACGCGCAAGTCTGCACCGTGATTGAGCAACGTCGTTGCAAATGCGTGTCTAAGCATATGTGGATGGATCTTGAATGTTTCTCCAGAATCGCGAATAATCTTTTTGAGAATCAATTGCAATCCTCTAACCGTCAATGGTCCACCGCGATAATTTAATAAAACCGTCTGCGTAGATGTATCATGTCCTTTGGACAACAAAACAGGTCTAATATATGTTAAATAATGTTTCAACTCATCAATCAAATGGTCGTGAAGTGGTAAATAACGATCTTTAGATCCTTTACCGTGAATCAAAATTTGCTCTGAGCCCAATTGAATATCTCTAATTGTCATGCCAACGAGTTCGCTCGCTCGTAACCCACAACTATATAATAAATCGAAAATAACATAATTACGATAACCTAAAGGCTTTGACTGATCAATCGCTTCAAACAGCATTTTAATCTCATCATCATTGATAATCCTCGGCAATTTCTTGGGTATTTTTGGTACATCCAAATCCTTGAAGATATTGATATCGATATCGCCTTGTTTCACCAAGTAGCCATAAAATGTACGCAATGCTGAAATTTTTCTAGCGATGGATTTCTTACTTAATCCGCGTTCGTCCAAATAAGATACAAAATGTCTGCCCAATCGTTCTCTTCTCACACTTAAAAGATCGGCTGCAAGTTCCTCGTTCTTAATGAACGCTTCGAAATCTAGCAAATCCCGTTCATAACTTTTTATGGTATGTTCAGAATAATTTTTTTCGTTTGTCAAATACTCTAAAAATTGGATAATTGGATTCATGCTTCCTCCAAATATTGATCAAGTGCTATGAGTGATCTTCCCACATAAAGTTCTTTACGTTCGCTTTTTTGGTGCTGAAAGTTCAACTCAGGAAATAATCCAAAATTCGCATTCATGGGGACAAACGAAGCATTTGGCGTCGATATATAACGCGCCATTGCGCCAATCATGGTTTCGTTTGGTAAAGGTTTAATCTCATTTCCTTTTAAGATACGTGCTAACTGCATCGCCGCAAGCAGTCCAGACGCTGCACTTTCCACATATCCTTCGACTCCACTGAGTTGTCCCGCAATGAACAGCTTAGGATAAACCTTTACTTGATAAGCTGCATTCAACACATTTGGGCTTTCAATATATGTATTTTTATGCATGACGCCATAGCGCAAAATCTTTGCATGTTCTAACCCTGGAATCATTTGGATCATGCGTTTTTGTTCCGGCCATGTGAGGTGCGTTTGAAAACCAACGATATTATACATCTGCTTTGCAGCATCATCCTGACGGAGCTGTACAACAGCAAACGGTTGTTGACCTTCATGTTCTAAACCAACGGGTTTCATTGGTCCGTATCGCAATGTATCATAACCTCTTGAGGCCATTGTCTCAACGGGCATACACCCTTCAAACACATTTTTCTCAAATCCTTTAACATCCACTTTTTCGGCATGGATAATCGTTTCATAAAATGCCCTATATTCATCTTGATTCATGGGGCAATTGATATAAGCCGCTTCGCCCTTATTATATCTGCTCTTCAAATAAGCGATATTCATATTAATGGTTTTTGCATCGATGATGGGCGCAACAGCATCAAAAAAATGTAAATACTTTTGATGCAACAAGGTTTGCAAGTGTTTTGCTAAATCATCACTCACAAGCGGACCCGCACAAACGATGGTCGGTATATCCAAATCAATTGTCTTTACTTCTTCTCTAACTACTGTAATATGTGGATGATTTAATAATTTTTCTTCAATGAAGTTTGAAAAGCGATCTCTATCCACAGCAAGGCTAGATCCTGCCGGGACGCTGGCATAGCGTGCCGCTTTCATCACTAACGACCCAATCATCTCCATTTCATGCTTTAAAAGACCGACGGCATTCTTAATGTCGTCAGACCGAAGTGAATTTGAACATACGAGTTCTGCAAAGTTACCGGTTTGATGGGCGGGTGTCATTTTATGAGGACGCATTTCATAAAGCGTGACGTCTATCCCTTGGCTGGCAAGGTAATAGGCTGCCTCAACACCTGCGAGTCCCGCACCAATGATTTTTACCATTTAACCACCACCTCTATTATACATGATATGCAACGATTCTCTCATCAAAAATAAAAGCACTTGCGTGCTTTTTAAAGTTCTTCCGTCTTTAATTGCGGGCTCATGAACCGGTCGCTTACTGGTTTCAGTTTCTTTTCAAGTTCCTTGATGATAAAGAACATGATGATTGTGTTCAACGGAATTAAACCGACTCTCGCATAAAAGGTCGCCGTCGCTGATTCAATCCCGTAATAATAATAAATCGCGAAGGTGTTCGCTAAAGAAGCAAATACGTAAGTGATAAAAACTGCAAGTCCTAATCTCGCCCAATTCGCTTTTTGTTTTCCTCGGATGAGCCCGGGTAACAATCCCCAAAAAATAGGGCTGATTACAAATAGCGGCAAATAGCCATAAGGTGATAACATCACACCAATAGCATCACCGATGACACTCATTAAAACACCATATACTGGTCCTAACAAGATGGATCCAAAAACCAAAGGAATCGCATAAAATGGTACGCCAAAATTAGGTAATCCCAGCAGCTGTTTAAAAAATAGATCAATCGTGATGGAGATGGCAGTCAAAGCTGCAGCAAGCGCCATGCGCTTTAATTCAATATGTTTATTCATGAAAAAAGACCTCCCTTGAGGCCCACTATAAAATACTTTACAGCGGACGCGCTAGATTACCGCCACTTTCGTGTTCGTTCCAACCCGACATCCCATGGTTAGACACTTTACGCTTTCTAGCTACTCTGTAATTTTCATTATACGCTTATTTTTATAAAATAACAGTAAAACACTATGTCAATTCCCAATCGATTGGTGCGCTACCCGCTTCAATTAAATATTGATTGGCCTTACTAAAGGGTTTAGAGCCAAAAAAACCCAGATGTGCGGACAGCGGCGAGGGATGGGCAGACATGATAACCCTGTGTTTTTTTAGATCGATATAGCGTAGATAGGCTTTCGCTTTGGCTCCCCATAATATAAACACGACACGTTCATTTTTTTCATTGACCTTTTTAATCGCTGCCAGCGTGAAAGTCTCCCATCCTTTGTTTTGATGAGATAACGCTTTATGCAGCTCTACGGTTAAAACTGTATTCAATAATAAAACACCTTGTTTCGCCCATGCTGTCAAATTACCCGTGGTCGGATAAGGAACACCTAAATCATCAACTAATTCCTTATAGATGTTCATCAAACTGGGGGGAAACTGACCTTGTTCAACACTGAAAGCCAAACCGTGTGCTTGATGATAATTATGATAGGGATCCTGTCCTAAGAGGACGACTTTCACTTGATCATAAGGCGTCAGTTTAAAACATGCTAACCGCTGCTCTTTGGGTGGTAGTATAACCTTTTTTTGATCTTCTATTTTTAAAAATTTGACTAACGCTTGAAAGTATGGTTTTTCAAGTTCAAATTTGATGAGATCATCCCACGTCATGCGCTACCATCTTCTTCATCGTCATCTCGTTGATGCTCTTTGTCAGATGTCACATCTTTAGCTTTAATTCGCTTTTGATCCTCTTTGACACCTGTGCGTTTTTTTTCTTTGCTGTTTTTTTTCAGTAAAACAACAAGCGCAATGATAATCCCGATATTCGCAACAATCAACAACAGCAATATCGGATTTCTAAATAGCCATTGAATGACCAACACAACATAACCCAATAACGGAATTCTAAGTGCCCAATGATTCGCTCCAATCTGTTTCACCTCAGCAAGAATCAAATCGCTGGTCAGATTGATGGCACAAGTTACTGAGGTGCATCCTTCTGGACGAATAATGTCAGTAGCACTATTGGCATCTCCCTTCGTGATATACACAGGTTCACTACCTGAATTATCAACACGGTCAACGCGATGCACGACACGTTCATAACGCCAAACACCATTCATATTGATATAATTATAAAATGCAACAATATCGCCTTCTTCAATGTTATCCCGATCAACTTTGGTCAAAATAATGATATCTCCAACGTTAATATTGGGTTCCATAGATGGTGTTGGAATAACAGATAATTGAAACCCTGCGATATTGACAACATTATTTGGCGCAATGACATTGACAGCTATAAAGAAAACAAGACACGCTGAAATAACATAAAATACAATATTTCCTACGATACTTTTTTTATGTTTTTTCTTGTCATTCATGTTTTTTCTCCCCTTTGAGAACCTTGATTTCACGAATAAAAATTACATAATATATGGATATAACGCTTGCGTAAACAGCCGTGGCAGCAAGTAACCCTGTCCAACGGGTTGCAACAAACAAAAGCGTTCCAAACGTATTTGCACTTCTTTCATAAACACCATCAATTTCATCAAATGAAACATCGACAGAATATACACCATCATAAGTTACATATGCTGTTCGTGATGCCATATCAAAATTTGAAATCTCAACTTCCCAATAATAGTCTGTATCGATTAATCCATAAACAATAACTCGGTCACCATAGTCAATTTCATCTAAGTTATATCTTGAAATGACCATGACATGCCCTTCTCTTGCAGGTACATCACCCGCCACAAAAGGAATACCGATGACGCTTGTTTGTCCTAACATTTGAACAGTTCTATGGACACCTAAGATAGCAGGTATAGAAAAAAATAACAAATGAAGCACTGCAATAGCTACAATGCCCCAAAGTATAACCCACTGAATTTTCTTCTTGTGTTGTTTCTTTTGTTTTGTAATATGTGTAGCGCTAGAAGTATCTTCAAGTGCTTTCAGTAATTCCTCAGTTGTCAATAATTTTTGATTTTTATTCATTCTTTAAATTCTATTTTGGTCACTTTCTTCTCTTTATTACCACTTTTTACAATATATATAATACTACCAATAATTGCGATATTAACAAACAAAACAGCGATGCCAAAAGGACTGCCAAGAAAATCGACAATTAACCCAAGAACAGGGATACTAAAAGCATAACCGCCAACAAGACTATCTTGTTGTAATACGGCCCAATCTCCTGCTGATCCTTCGCTTCTAAAGTAATAGTATGCATCATTACCCAAACCTGTAGTTCTATCAAAATATGCGGTGATTAAATCGTATTTCCCATCGTCGTTTAAATCACTGTTAGATTGAAAAGTGATAAGATCATTAGGATTCATGTCTTCTAAATCAATTTTATCAATAAAAACAAGCGCGTTGGCTTTAATGGTCGGTTCCATTTGATCATAATGAGACACATAGGCTCTAAAGCCAAATGAATTTAACATAAAATCGGGAAAAACTGACAACATTATAATCAATAAGACAATGAGCCCTAAGACTGAATACAGTGTGTACAATAATGTTGATTTTACCCGCTTTTTATTTTTATTATTTTTTGACATAACAACGCTCCCTTTAGCAAAGCACTTTTCAGTGTCATTATATCATATAATCTTTATATATGTTTCATACAAATTTTAGTTAAGAATTACGCATTCTCGTTATAAAGTCCCCAATATGATGCTGAACCCGAAACACCAGGTTCGATGTTAGTTGAAGCCGTTAACGCAATATAGACACCATCAGCATGATATAGAATATCGCCAACTTCATAATTGTTAAACCAATACCATTCATACCCACTTAATCTATTCCATGCATCAGCATAGGTACCCGGTGCATGTGTGTTTGCATTCGATGCATTGACTACTTCATAAACCACACCGTTTACAACAGCAAATTCACCATTCGCATAGGTACTATATGGATCATATTCCATGTTGTTCATCAAGTCCCAAGAATTACCTGCAGAACCAGGAATCACAGTGGAATTACTCGCATTGTCAAGCATATAAACATCACCATTATACATGACGAGATCATCAACGGTATATGTATTGTATTGTTGCCACGTTTGCGTGTTGATGGCATGCCATACACCATAAGCAGCCGATGAACCTGGTGTTGTACTTTGAAGTGTTCCTATATTTGTTGTTAACGCTTCGTATAATAAACCACTATAGAAAACGTGTGTTGTTCCACTTGGAATACTACTTGACCAAGCAGGTGTATCTAATACAACAAATGGACTATTCTTTTTATTAGGTGCCTTGTTCTTCGCATAGCCAGTTGCAAGATAATAGGTGCCGTTATAATAGGTGACATCGCCCGTGTTATACACAAAGCTGCTAGAATAAGTAAGGTTTCCTACAACACCCCAACCAGCAGTTGTGCCGGGTTCCGATGTTGTATAGTAATCATGATACATCCATAATTGACCATTATGATAAACGGTTTCATTTAATGTAACCGCTTGTCCGGTAATCCATTGCACTTGATTATTCATCATACTCTGCCAAGGTGCACCTAGCATTGGATCATCACCATCTGTATATCCTGTTGTTTGAAAAACAATACCATTGTAATAAACAACTTCATTTGCCTGATAAATAATGCTTGGATACCAGTTTAGATCATTGAGATACGTCCAGCCGTTTTCAACAGTAGGATCTTGACCATATGAATAGTTACCTTTGTATATCCAAAAATTGCCTTCAAACCAAACCAGATCACCCGTACCATATCCGGTAGTTGGACTATATGCATCGATACCTTCGGGCGCTTGTGTCCATGAACCCAATGTTAATGAGCTCTGTTGACTGGATGAATCTCCAAGAACGGTACCACTCGTAAAATAACCAAAACTCAAGGAGATTGAAAATATAAACATGGTAAAAAGGACAATCATCGTTATGCGTTGAGTCCTTAGTGAAACACGAAATGTCATATCATTCAACTCCTCTCTCTTTTTTTCATGAAAAACGGTCAAAAGACCGTTTGTTCATGCTTGTTTTTTGTTATTTATTATTAAGCTACTGTGACTGTGAATGTAACGTCAAATGATAATGTACCATTTGCTACTTGTGCATAAATAGCTTGTGTTGCTGGTTCATTGGCAAATACAACCGTAATATTATAATTTACAGCTGCGCCATCTAAGGCAATTGCAGTTGCAGGATCAGCAGTAAATGTAAACATTGCTAAAATTTCTGTTTCTGTTAATGAACCCAAACTATAATTAGAGAATGTCGCTACAACCGTACCTGCAGTACCATCTGCATCTAAATCAGTTGTTTCTGTCCATGCTACGGAGTATGTTAATGTTGAAGTATCATCACCAGGATTAACAATATATTTTGTTGGTACTAGAGCATCTGCGGCTGTTTGTTCATCAAATGAAACTGATGTCGTAACTGCTTGTCCTTCACCAATTGTAATACTATTACCTGAGACTGTTGTGTCAGATCCAGCAATTGAACTTGCCCAATACGCGAATGTTGCACCCGATAATGCAACCATTAAAGTAACTAATAAACCAATAACTAAATTTCTCTTTTTCATTTTTTTAAAATCCCTTTCCTTGTTTACATTGTTTTTTTTTATTTTTTTTTACATTGTATTTAATACTGTGATTCTATTGATTCTTTCGGTTCTACTGTGAAACTTAATGTGAAACTTATGATTTCACCTTTGATCGCCTCGTATGCGGCCACCGAATTTTCCACATTTACAAGACTTTCATCTAAACCTCTCATATTGGCTTCTTCTAAATCAATCGGCTCTTCGATTGTAACAACCACTACAATTGTTACCTCTGAATTAAATAAATTATTCACATGATAACCATCATCTGCATTAATGGTTATATGAACGAGATCCGCATAATCATATGAATCACCAATCTGTACATTGATTGCCTCGACAATCAGGTTAACTTCTTTGACGAGCGTTTTATCTACCGAGACAGTGTAAGTGAATACTGCTTCATCAAATTGTCCCTCAAATAAATCATAATACTGAGGTACTAATGTTCCTGTGAAGTCTTCACTTGTTTGTTCAATTAATAGTTTCGCTTCTTCATCGTCGAAGTTAACAACAACATTTGAAACATTTTTTACATCGTTCCAATAAGCAACTACTGCGGACGATGTGAATCCCAATGCTGCCACGAGTAGTACAATAACCAAGTACTGAATACTCCGACGTGGGTACATAGCATACCTCCTTTGCAAGAAAATAAAAGGTCAACATCTGGTAATGTTGACCTAAATTCTATCTTTAATTAGGTCGTAAGGTTCCATTACCATTTTAAAACTATGAATGGCAACTGGCTACCTTGACTAGGCCCTTTAGTTTTGCGTCGCTAGATCCCTCTAGTTTTGCTTTTACATTTGATTAAATTCGATAATATCCTACACTATCTACATTATCATACGAATTTTAATATATTTTACACAACTTGTCAAGCATTTTATGCAAAAATCTTTTTGAAAGTGTTTTTTTTTAGTTGAAATATGGTTATTTAATGAAACTTGCAAGTTTTTGAACAGTTCTTACGAGTTGTGATGTATAACTCATTTCGTTGTCGTACCAACCCATAACCTTGACTAACTGTGTGTCACCATAATTAACGATTTGTGTTGTGTGTGCATCATATAATGATCCGAATCTCGTGCCGATCACATCACTTGATACAATTGGATCAAACACATAAGCTAATGATTCATTAGCAGCTTCTTTAAACGCTTTGTCAACAGCTTCTAAATCTGTATGGTTCTTGACTTCTACCGTTAAATCAACAATAGAGCCTGTAATAGTGGGAACACGAAGTGCCGTACCATCTAGTTTACCTTTTAGACTAGGTATAACAAGCCCAATTGCTTTTGCTGCACCTGTAGATGAAGGGACAATGTTTTCTGCAGCAGCACGACCACGTCTAGCCCAAATTCCTTTTTTATGCGGTGAATCTTGAAGTGATTGGTCAGCTGTATACGCATGAACTGTCGTCATAAATCCGCCTTTAACACCAAAATGATCATCTAAGACTTTAAGCAATGGTGCTAAGCAATTTGTTGTGCATGACGCACCACTGACGATATCATCATCTGCATTTAATGTGTCATCATTCACGTTATAAACAATGGTTTTAACATCATTTCCCGCTGGTGCAGAAATAACAACTTTCTTAGCGCCAGCTTCTAAATGCCAAGCAGCCTTTTCTTTGCTGGCAAAAAATCCTGTACATTCTAAAACAACATCGACTTTGAGTGCTTTCCATGGTAATAATTTAGGATCTCTTTCTGATAATACCGTCAGACGGTCACCAGCGACAACCAAGTCATTACCTTCAAAAGTCACGTCTTTACTAAAAGGTCTTTGTGCAGTGTCATACTTTAATAAATATGCGAGTGATTCTGCATCAGTTAAGTCGTTTACAGCAACGACATCAAATGTTGGGTCATCTGAAATCAGACGATAAGCGAGTCTGCCAATTCGACCAAACCCATTGATTGCTACACGAATAGCCATTATAATATTTCCTCCTTGAGTGGATTATTTCTTCTCATCTATTTTACCATTACTACAAATAAAAACAAATAATTAGAATAATCTTTAAAATGTAAACGTTTTTCCTTTATAAATATGGGGAATTTTGGTATAATAAATAAGAATAAATTGTATATGATCGGAGCATGGGATGACACAAAACGTTGAAATCGAATTTAAAACGATTATACCGCTGGAAACCTACCAGTATCTTCTCAAAAAGTTTGATCTAGAGAACAATATATTTAAACAAATCAATCATTATTTTGATACGGATGAATATATGCTTAACCAAAAACAAATTGTTCTCCGTATTCGCCAAAAAGGTGAACTCTATCGATTAACACTTAAAAGTCAAAGCGATGAACAAGCTTATGAAAAACATTTTGTCTTGCATAAAGAAAAAGCGATAGATATGATTGAACACGGATTTCATACATCCGAGTTTTTTGATAACATCGATGCATTTGTAACATTTAAAGTAAGTTTAGATAATTATAGGGTTAGCACACCTTATGAAGGTGGTACACTTTTTTTGGATCGTTGTGATTATTGCAATATAACTGACTACGAATTAGAGTATGAAGCAAACAATTATGCCGAAGGAAAAATCGTTTTTGAAAAATTGCTTTCTCAGTGCAATATCGACCCAATTCCAATCAAAAGAAAGAGTGAACGCGCATTTACCTGCAGAAGATAGCCAAAATGGCTATTTTTTTTGACAAAAAATTGACATTTAATGGCTTAAAACATATAATTAGTATAAGAGATTTTGTCCGGAGGGTCTTCATGAAAGAACGCAATTTATCATATTTTGTTACAGCGGTTGTCGCAAGCATCCTTTTGATTATGGCAATTGTTATTCGCTTTTTCGGATTTTTTAGTTACAACACATACGAATATTCCGGATTTGTTCTAGTGGATTACTACTATTTCATATTCCCGGTCGCACTCTTATGGTTGGCTTGGTATTTTGAAGAAGAGACACTTGTATTGATCAGCACATCATTATACGTTATATTTTTCGGATTACATGTTGAAAACATTGGCGTCTTAACTGGCACACCTTATGTCATTTCAAGATTTGCTCCAATTGTCAAAACAGTTTATCTTCTCGGTTTCTTGCTTATGCTCGGTACCATAGTTACTGGCTTTTACAGTCCGATTAAAAAACGCTTTAGTGCGCTAAAGAAACCCACTAAATAGAGACATATAAAAATTGTTGTTTAAAGTAAATACACAAAAAGAACTAGCATACAACCATGTTCTAGTTCTTTTTGTTAGCATTATTTAGCAAGGCACGTCATGATCTAAAAAACGCGATTCGTTATCCTAGCATAGACAAGGTGCCATATTCCCCACTGATTAACCTAATTCTTCTTGATTTTTCTTATTATAAAACAACTAGCATAAACTCCATAGCACAATCAATTAGTTCTTTAATATCGGATAGTCTGAGACTACTTCTTGCCAAACATTGATAAAATCAAAGTTGAGATATGTAGATAAATAAACCGCTGACTGTAGGTTTGTAAGTGATGTCGATGTTGTATTAGCTGTATATTCAGTATATGTCTGGTTAGCGGTGATCAAAGATCCATTTAATCGATATAAACTTGATGTGACCCCTTGATTACTACCAACGACACGACCGATATATCGACTACCGCTCGTCGTATCGATATTCAATGTGATGTTTCCGGTAGCGAAGACATGATGGACAGATCCTCCGCTGGCATTTAAACCCACTAAACCGCCAGTATACGTATTGACAGTCACGTACGAAAAAAAACCACTCGTTGAAGTATCATTATTGCTTGTCACATTGCCGGTCGCGTAACTTTGCGAAATGATTCCGCTATTATAACCGACAAGTCCACCAACATAGGCATTGCCTGTACTGGATGAAAAAAATTGTGATGATACGGATGCGTTCAAAATCACATTAACACGCGCATAAGAATTAATAATGGTACCACTGTTTCTACCAACTAACCCTCCAGCGTATAATGTCAGTGAACCGCCTCCTAAAAAGCCATTTACGGCATTTGTTGTTTCAATACTTGAACCTTCAACTTGAATGTTTGATAATGTCCCCTCATTATTTCCTACAATCACACCAACATAGGTTGTTTCATTTGTATTATTTCCACTAGAACCGTCATCTTGTATGACCGTTACATCAGATACTTTGATATCGGATATTTCAGCATCTACACCAACATTTAAGAACATACCTACCTCAGATATTTCATTAGGAACACTGGTTACATCTAATTCGAACCCGCTTATCGTAAAGCCGTTACCTACAAAGGTACCCGTAAAGTTTTCTATAGGCACAAACGTTTCTGTGCTGCCAGATAGATCAATATCACCAATAAGTACATAATCAGCATTTGTTGGATAATTAGGATCTCCTGTTAATAGCCCTTCTAATACTTCTGTTGTCACAGCAATAGAACCTTCGGGAACAACGACCCATTGACCAACTGAAATTGTACCAGTAGCATTAGAAGAATCACCATTGACTTGTGTTGCCCAATACGCAAAAGAAACGCTCACATTAAACGCAATTAGAATGATGGCTAAACTTGTGATAAAGCCTTTTTTAAACACGTATTTATACCCCTTCTAGTCAGTGATATACCTACCTGATGATATCAAATGTCACGGAACTTTTGTCAAGGAAAAATGATTATTTATCTATATCGCAAAAAAGACGAGAACAATGCTCGTCTTTTTTAATGTGATTGTTGTTTGTCTTTTAACTCAGCAAAATATTGTTTTAAAATGGATTGGTAATCACAATTATCTCCATTTGGACAATCTTCGCACATAATCATTTCCCGCAGACGTTTTGGAATGAATACACGGATCTCCTCATCATTATATCCCACTTGTAATTTACCACCATCGATCATGATGGGTCTTTTTAATACACTAGGATTTTCTAAGATAAATGCTTTTAGTTCACTGATACGCATATCATCAATATCCAAATCATTATCTTTGAAAACTTTTGATCTAGTTGATATGATATCGTCAAATCCATTTTCCGAGTGCTCGAGCATGCGGTCGATGTCCTCTTCTGTAATCCGAGAATTGAAAAGGTTTTTCTCCTCATATGCGATCTTATGATCGTCGAGCCATTTTTTCGCTTTCCGACAAGATGAACAACTTGGTGTTGTATAGATAGTAATCATTGTCTTCCTCCTTATGGAGCATAGGTTTTTTCCTATAGCACTCATGGTCTCTACCTGCAAGTTTCATTATATTATGGATAACTTTTTTATGCAACCTTTGGAAACGCTTTTACGATTATTTTCCATTATTTAAGTGAGTAATCATCAA
>WOZH01000012.1 GCA_011620375.1 Acholeplasmataceae bacterium | reverse complement strand
CAAACAAAGCGATTTAATTCATTAATTATAATTTTTATTATATAATAGAGGTGTATCAGTAAACGCTTTTATAATTTTTATGCCATATGACAAATGATATTTAACAAAAAAAGGAGAACCGCCATGGATTTCATCCTCGATTATATCAATACATTTAGAGAACTCATCTATAATACGATTTTGGTATTTAGCCTTGGGTTTATCTATTCAACAACCAATATCGGCTTTAAAAATCCTACAAAAACAGGAAAAATCTTTGCGGGTATACTCATTGGTATCATCACATTCATTATCATGCTTTTTCCTTGGATTCAAAGCGAGGGTTTGGTATTTGACACGAGAACGATTATGATGGCCGTTACCGGTTACTTTTTTGGTCCGTTAACTGCTGGCATCGCCATGATTATACCCGTTACATATCGCATAATCATCGGTGGCGTTGGTGTTTATAGTGGCGTTGCTAATATTGTATTTGCTGCTCTGTTGGGCTTAGCATGGCATAAGATTAGAAAAACGCTACCTGCCATGAATCATTTTTTAGAATATTATTTATTTGGTCTAATGATCAACGTGATGTCTTTATTGGTCTTTATCTTTTTCATCCAATGGCCGATTGGACTGGAAGCGGCTAAAACGTTGTGGGCACCGTATTTGTTATTATTTCCAGTCATCATTATGTTGCTCGCAAAAGTACTCGAAAATCAAAGTCAAAGATTAATCGCTCACCAAACGATTCTAGATCAACAAATCTTAATTCAAGCATCGATCGATTCTACGAAAACCATGGAGATTTATGCATTGGATAAGGACTATCAATATTTGGCATATAATAAATTCCATCAAAAAAACATGCAAAAATACTATCATGCTACGATTAAAAAAGGGGCGAACTATCTAAGCTATATAGAAAATCCCCGCATGAAAGAAAGATTACAAAAAAATATCTTAAAAGCATTTAACGGTGAAGCATTTGCAGCTGAATTATTACTTGAAATTGATCAAGAAAAATATCTTTTAGAACAATACTCACCGATTTATGATGAACACCAAGATATCATCGGTGTGACTGTCTTTTCACAGGATATTAGTGAAAGAAAACGTTATGAAGCATCCATGCTTTATTTAAGCTATCACGATTCTTTAACGTCGCTTTATAATCGACGTTACTATATCGAACAAATACCCAAATTTGATCAACCTCAATATTATCCATTATCTGTGGCTATCGTCGATATCAATGGCTTAAAGATCATGAATGATGCCTTTGGCCATTTAGCTGGAGATACCCTGCTTCAAAAAGTAGCACATCACCTATTAGCAGTTATAGAAGATGATAAGAAGATCATGCGTACAGGTGGTGATGAATTTGCTGTCTTTTTACCAAAGATGACCCACGACGACGCAGTTGAACTGATGGAAGAATTCAAAAAACGAATTGAAGATGATATGGTCCACGGCATGCATATGTCTATATCGTTTGGACTCGCAACGAAAGTGAAACATGAATTAATTGATGAAGTCTTAAATGATGCTGAAAATGACATGTATGCGCAAAAATTGTTTGAAGTTACCTCCTATCGTCATAAAACCATCGAAACCATTTTAAGTACATTGCATGAGAAAAATCCAAGAGAAGAAATGCATTCTATGAGAGTTTCAGCCCTTTGTCAAAAAATTGGTCAAGCGCTTGATATGCCCAAAGAACAATTAAATCTTTTAGAAGCGATTAGTGAACTTCATGATATTGGTAAAATAGCAATTGATGATGCGATTATTAATAAGCCAGGAAAACTTGATGATCATGAATGGGAAATGATTAAAAAACATCCTGAAATCGGGTACCGCATTCTCTCCACTTCACCGGAGTATTCAGAAATAGCGCTGGATATCTTATCTCACCATGAACGCTATGATGGGAAAGGTTATCCAAGAGGTCTAAAGGGAGAACAAATTCCTCTGCGAGCACGTATTATCAGTGTTGCTGATGCTTATGATGCCATGGTTTCGGAACGCCCCTATCGAAAACCATTAACCCATGAACAAGCCATTGAAGAAGTCAAAATAAATCTAGGTGCGCAATTTGATCCAATGATCGGGCAATTGTTTATTGATCTCATGAGTAAAAGCGAGATAGCGATTTAGGCATCTTTAATTCGTTTATAGATGCTCATATTATCCCTTGTTTGACATGTATCTGAAATGCAGTATACTAAAAGTACTGCTATCCATTGATTGAACATGTGCAAACAAGGGTTTTTAAAGATGATTAAGAAAGGGTGAACGTATGAACTACACATTATGTACAACATTTCCAAATCCGCTATTATTTAAGTCAGATGAACCATGTTTATCGCTTTATATGCCAACCAGTAAAGTGAGCACAAATCAGAAACAAGACATACTCGTATTTAAAAATTTAGTCAAGAAAGCGAAGTTATCATTAGAACAAAAATATGCAGACAAGACGATTAAACCCTTAATGACATTGCTTAATAAAATGACAGGCGATAATGAATTATGGCAGCATGCCAGTGCAGGGTTAGCGCTGTTTGCGACGCTGGATGACATGATTGTTTATCGACTGGAACAGTCGTTTAAACCGATATCCATTGTAGCAAACAGTTTTCATATTAAACCACTCATCCAGCATTTTCAAGGACTAGACACCTATCTATTACTTGCACTAGATGCTGAGTCGTTTGCGCTTTATGAGGGTAATCACGTAGACATCAAACCAATCACTTTAGGTGATGATATCGCGACAACACTAACCGCAGCGCTCGGCACACAACATACCGAAGCATATCAAACCCATGGGGTTTATGGTGGCGCAGCCGATGGCTCAACCTTTCACGGGCATGGTGGTAAATCTGATGACGTCGATATTGACCGTGAAAAGTTCTTTAGACATGTTGATCGTGTAGTCTTAGACTATACGTCGATACAAACCAAAAAACCATTGATATTAGTATCCCATAAAGCATATCAGCATGATTTCAAATCAGTATCTCGTCAGCCATGGATGCTTGATGTTGCCATTGATGGCGCTTATCATGATTTTTCAATGGCTGATATCAAGCATGAATTAAAAAAGATTAATCAGCAACGGATGATGGTTCAAGTCGATCAAGCGCTAAAACAATATCATGATTTACGCAGTAAAGATTTAAGTACAGACCAAATCATATTGGTTTTAAAAGGGTTATTGGCAGCGCGAGTAGATACGCTATTCATCGAAGAAGACAAAATCATTCCTGGAAAAATCGATATTGAAAACCAACAAATCATTCAAAATGATTTAACCGATCCAGAGACAGATGACCTTTTAGATGATATGGTTCAACACGCCATGCAAACAGGATCTAAAGTATGGATCATACCGCAAGACCAGATGCCTTCATCATCGGGGGTTGCTGCGATATTTAGATATTGATTTTGTTTTTTATAGCAGGATTAGTAACTCAAGGGAAGAAGGAGACCGTGGACATGAACGTTGCACTTTTAGGATTTGGGATAGTCGGAAAAGGTGTTTATGATCTTTTAATCAAAAACCACCCCGCTATCCATGTAACTTCTATTTTAGAATGCAATGATGAATTGCTCACCAATCTCATGCATCTCAAAGCCTCCTCTTTTGAAGAGATATTAAATGATAAATCCATCGCTGTTGTCATTGAGTTGATCGGTGGGAAAGATGCTGCTTACACATATGTGAAAGCAGCACTTGCTGCAGGTAAACATGTTGTTACAGCAAATAAAGCGCTAATCAGCGCTTATTATAAAGAACTTCATGACTTAGCAGCCAGCCATGATGTGAACCTGCTATATGAGGCGAGCGTTGGTGGGGCTATGATTGTTTTAGATCCCTTGCGTACCATCCGTGATGCGAATCCTATTCAGCGTATTCAAGGTATTATCAATGGTTCAACCAATGTTGTCTTAAGTCACATCTTTTTAAAAAATGCATCTTTAAAATCTGCCCGAGATGAAGCGTTTAAATTAGGCTATTTAGAAACCGGTTCTACCGATGATATGGATGGCTTCGATTTAATGCGTAAAATCAACATCTTATCGATGCTCGCTTATAAAACCTATATCGCTGAATCAGCCATTTTAAATATGCCGCTATCGCGTTTATCTAAAGCACTGATCGATGATGTGAAAAAACACCATCATGTCTTAAAGTATGTCGCCTTTAGCAAACGCGTCGATCAGCATATCGACATTTATGTAACACCGATGATTGTAGCTAAAGACCATATCTATCATACCGTTAACGAGGCGTACAATATGGTTGAACTATATGGTAGCTATCATGAGAAACAGACGTTTGTGGGTCAAGGGGCAGGGAGATATCCGACCGCGACCGCTGTCGTTTATGATTTATTAAATGTAAATAAAAACAAGTATCGTGAATCCTATGATACGGTTTATCATATCAATGCGCATCCGATAAATCAAAACTTTCTCGTCCAGTTTAAAGCGGGTTCGATTAAAAAGATGTTCACATCATTACAACACATCATCAAAGATGAGCACATTTTATGTGCTGCACTCATCGGAGAAAACTGTTATGAAGACTGACGATAGCAGACGTGTAGACGCATATGCTTTTGCTATGCTAGATATATAGCAAAAAAAGCAACTCATTAAGCTTTTTTAAAGAGGCTATATCAAGCGATTCATGATATCGCATGTCAATTTAAATAATTCGCGTTTGTATACGAGAACAATTGTGTTAAAATAAAATAGTAAATAAAAAAAACAACGGAGGTGCTGTTATGGCATCAAACTTCGTATTAGCCACAGATTCATGTTGCGATTTACCAAATGAAATGGTATTGGCAGCAAATTTAGAAGTCATACCGCTATCTTTTGAGATTGGTGGTAAAAACTATCATAATTATCTAGATGAACGATCCATCAAAACAAAAGATTTTTATGGAAAGATGCGCGATAAACAAATTGCGACCACATCGTTGATTAATGTTGGTGAGTTTCTTGTATTCTTTGAACCGTTTTTAAAAGCGGGTAACGATATTTTATATATCGGGTTTTCATCGGCTTTAAGCGGTACCATTCAAAGTGCGCGAATTGCTGCTGAGGAGTTAAAGATGACTTATCCAGATCGCAAGATCATCGTTATTGATTCCCTATCGGCATCTATGGGACAAGGGCTCCTTGTTTGGTATGCAATTAAACTAAAGGAAGCCGGTCAATCCATCGAAGAAGTCGCACAATGGACAGAAAACCATCGTTTAGAACTATGTCATCTCTTTACCGTTGATAATCTGGGGACGCTTCGTCGCGGTGGCCGCTTATCAGGGACAGCTGCTTTGGTTGGCTCCCTATTAATGGTTAAACCAGTTTTACATATCACCGATGAGGGAAAACTCGTACCCATCAAAAAAGCACGGGGACGTAAATCTTCCCTACAAATCATTGTTGATCTCATGAAAGAGCGGATCAAGGATCCAGAAAAACAAACGATCTTTATCTCTCATGCGGATGATATTGAATCTGCCAATTATGTAAAAGATTTAATTTCTGAACAACTTGGTTTAAAAGATTTTGTCATTGGTCAAGTCGGACCAGTGATTGGCGCTCACTCAGGGCCAGGAACGATAGCAGTCTTTTTCTTAGGCGATCCAAGATAGGCACAAACGTGCCTATTTTTTTGTATTTTGTTTGTATTTTTTATGATATAGTCATAAAATGAAGGTGTAGAGATCATATCATCGTACTTTTTTAATCATGCATTTTGGATAACTGTTAGTCAAAATGTTTTTTTTGTTCGATATTGCGTAATCAATTGAAGTTACCGAGCGTGATGATATGATAAAAAGAATCAAGAACATCATTAAAAGTTTTAAAGAAACAGTGCGACATTTTGGATGGATTTCTTTAATTATTGTCCCTGTTTTTATCATTCTAAATGTCTTACTGCTGATTGGGATTAACATTCAACACGATTTTATATACGACGGTTTAAAGGCGTCTGCAGCCAACGAATTAAATAGCATATCGTTATTTATCAATGCGCGTATGACGGAATTTCAAGATGATATACACGTCATCATGAATGCGCGTGAGGTTGATGATTATCTATTAAATCCAACACCAACCACACATGATGAATATCAACAGATGTTAGAACGCGTGATGGCAAGTAAACAAGCATTCACAAAGATGAAAGATGTTGCGTTAAATGGCGATATTATCTATCAAATTGAACGTTTAGAAGATGGCACATTAGCAACATCAGAAACAGGATTGGGCAGTATTGCCAATACGCCTTATTTTTCGTTTATTTCAACCTTAGATGACCAAGACACCTATGTATCGGATTTTCATTTAGTCAATAACAATCCCACGCTCACCTTTGTTAGACCACTCATTGATCAAGATATCATCCAATCTTATTTAGAGATAGAAATCAATGCCAGTGAAGTCTTAACAATGATTCAAAACTATGCGGGAGAGCATGTTGATTTTCTGCACTTCGGTTTCATTAATCATGGGCTTATTTGGACCTATGATGATGAACACGTGTTAATCACTGATGATGATCAAGCAACGATTAATGCGCTTTTAAATGATCATTTACCAGATCCCAATACCATGTCCAAAACAATCACTTCTCAAACCATTGATCCACATCTTTTGACTTTAGGAGATTCATCATTTTATATCTTTGCTTCTATACATTATGATGAAGCTGTGCAAGCGTCTAATTATTATTTATTGCGATATCCGGTTATCATTATCCTCATTAATTTAGTGCTATTTGCAAACATCGCGTATATTGCTGTGATGGTTAAATCAAAAAATAATGATCGCCTGCTGACCAATGCGAATATTTATTTATCAGATCAAAGTAAAGATGCGGTGGTCATCACATCCCATGATTCGAAAATCACGTATATCAATCAAGCATTCTTGAAGAATTACGATTATCAAAGAGCTGAAATGATACATCAACCGCTGCATGAAATCATTGGTATCAAAGATTTATATCCCCCTTATGATACAACGCTAAACAAAGCATTTGAATATTTCAACTGGTCAAAGACCAGATCAAATATTTATTTGTTAAAACATTTGCGTATTAAAAGTGAAAGTACCGTGAGAAAAACAAGACGTCATTATATTTATGTCTACTCAGAACCAAGAATTGAAATTGATGATTATCAAAAATATTTCACCAAAAAAGAAGAAACGTTAGTCGCGTTTAAAGCACTTTTAGGATTACAAAAATTTGCTGTTGGGCAGACGTCAATATGTATGATGAGAATAGAAGATACGGATATCTTAAGCTTTGCCAATTACATAAAAAGGCATAGTTCTTATATGGATATTATTGCTCAAATCAAACACAATTACTTATTATGCTATACCAATCATCAAGCGATGTCATTTGAACAAATGATGAGTGCTTTGGGTCTCTTAATTGAACGATATCGCTATTTACCGTCCGTTAGTCGTGATTTTAGTCATTTGTTGGTTGCGTCCAAAGCCAGTCATGAGCTCAACACACTAGACAAACTTTTAGATAGTCTCCTTGTAACTTTAGAAATTGCCAGATCTAACCCACAATATCAGCATTTAATTTATCATGAAGGGATGAAACAACAAATTGAACGCGAAAAAGAGATTAGAAGTGAAATTCAAAACGGATTCATAAATGATGAATTTTATATGGTTTATCAACCACAAATCAAAGTTAATACAGGTCAATACTTTGGGGTTGAAGCTTTATTAAGATGGGATAATAAACGATTAGGTTTGATTTCACCTAATGAATTCATACCAATCATCGAAAGCAGTTATTTAATCAATCAATTATCATTGATGGTCCTGAAAAAAGTCATCAAAGATTTTGAACCTTATATTGAATCGTTACCTAAAAAGTTTAGAATTTCTGTGAATATCACAACCTTTGATTTCAATGATAAAGAGATCATCATGCAGTTCGTTCACCTCATTGAATCAAGTTCCATACCGACCTCCCGTTTTATTTTTGAAATCACCGAAAGTCATTATATCGATCATGTTGAAAAAACCAATCAAATTGTAGCCTTGCTCCACGCCAAAAACATGTTAGTCGCGATTGATGATTTTGGAACTGGCTATTCATCCATCAACTCCTTAAAATCAATTAACATCGATTTAGTTAAAATTGACCGTGCCTTTATTAAAGACTATCCCAAAAGTGATCAAGGAGAAATGATTAAAACCATCATCCATTTAATTCATGGTCTACATAAAACCGTGATTGTAGAAGGCACAGAAACACAAGCACACATTGATTTTTGTGTCAAAAATCATTGTGAGTATATTCAAGGTTTCTATATCTCTAAACCCATTGATATCCTATCGATAATGAAAATGATTCAAAAGGGACCAGTTCCATTATCATGATGTATTCAAAAATGGTTTTTCTTTCTTAAACATATATAAAATGGTATACTACTATAGGTATACATGTTTTATATCGTAAGGAGTGAAATTTCAATGATTAGAAAAACTAAAATTATTTGTACAGTCGGACCAGCGATTGATACAAAAGATATGCTTATCAAAATGATTGATGCTGGGATGAACGTGGCACGCTTAAACTTTTCCCATTCTGATCATGCTGAACATTTAGCACGCATCAACATGTTAAAAGAAATTAGACAAGAAAAGAATGTCTATGTCGGTATCTTAGCGGATACGAAAGGTCCAGAAATCAGAGTTGGTCAAATGGATGGTGCCGTCTCATTTAAAAAGGGCGACATCGTTGAGATATCAAAAGAACCTGTGTTAGGAACCAATAAAAAGTTCCATATCGATGTACCTGAACTATTTGAAGATTTGGTACCGGGACAATTTATATTAATTGATGATGGTAAGATGAAGTTTGAAGTGAAAGCTGTCACCCCTGACATTATCACCGTAGAAACGATGAATCCAGGTGTGATTAAGACAAAGAAAGGGGTTAACGTCCCCAATGTTAAGCTATCTATGCCGTTCATCTCAGAAAAAGATTATGATGACATCGTGTTCGCTGCCGAACAGGATGTTGATATCATTGCGTTATCATTTGTTCGCAGAAAAGAAGATGTCTTAGCTGTTCGCGATATCTTAAAAGCTGTCGGTAAGGAAAAGATTGAATTGGTTGCTAAAATCGAAAACCAAGAAGGTGTCGATAACTTAGAAGAGATCTTATTGGTATCCGATGGTGTGATGGTAGCTCGTGGGGATTTAGGTGTTGAAGTATCAACACAGCTGGTTCCCATCTATCAAAAAAAGATTATTAAACTCGCAAATGAAATTGGTAAACCCGTTATTACAGCGACCCACATGCTAGAGTCCATGATGAGCAATCCGCGTCCCACACGCGCCGAAGCATCCGATGTCGCTAATGCGATATTAGATGGATCTGACGCAATTATGCTAAGCGGTGAATCAGCTGCTGGTGATTATCCGATAGAATCTGTTCAAACGATGGATACCATCGCTTTAGCGATTGAACCAACGCTTCCATATGAATCACGACTCCGTCGTGCTCAAAAGATTGATCATCCAACGATTAATGACGCGATTGGTATCGCTGTATCACAAGCCGCACTCTCACTGCCAACCGCTGATGTCATTGTGGCATTCACCGAAACAGGTGGGACTGCAAAACGTATTTCTAGATTCCGACCTGCAGATCCAATCATCGCCGTCACCAACCATAAAGACACCTGTACAAGACTGTCTTATTACTGGGGTGTGACCGCTTATTACTCACCTAAAGTCACTGATTATCTATCATATGACGATATCGCTATTAAAGTGGCTAAAGAATTTGGTTTTCCACCAGGAACAACCGTCATCACCACATCTGGTTATGCACAGAAACATGGCGCGACCAACACGCTACGCATTATTGAAATACCTCAACCTTAACCTTAAATGTATCAAGCAGGAACATCGTCGTTCCTGCTTTTTTTTATCGTTTTTGAGCGTAAATACTTAATCCACCCAAAGAAAAATGCGCTTAATGTCTTTATATAGCTATAAAGAATCATCAAAAAATGCGATGTAAGCATATTATTAAATGAATGAGGTTGATACAACTTCTTATGTAAATTCTAAGACACATTCTCAGCACATTTAGGTTTTTTTGATATATTCTATCAAAATGATAAGGTTCTAAAAATGTTAAACGATAACTATTTTCCAATAACTTTAATTTTTGATTTGTAACTACTTTTTTATTTCATCAATGAATTGATTAACTGCTTAAAAAGACTTATAATCAATTTAAAGGATGTCGTCTGAAAATCAATGATCGCAGCCTTATGGATCATTGTTTTTGGTTTTTATGACAGTAGATACTCGGCATGACTTAGACATTTAACGCATCATCGTAATCGGTGATAAGATAGGTACAGCAAGCGAAGCTGATGCGACGTAAGATTTGGTGTTTCAGGGAAAATTGATATGTGTTTTCTCTCATATCCCATCTCCATCGATCGTGTTGTTGCATCTTGGACATTAAAACAAGTTATTGTATTAATCCTTCGCTTTTGACGATTTCGTGTGTATAATAAAAGTAACAAAACTATGAGTTGAAAGCGATATATGAAAGATAAACTGACGCTGATATTGTACAACATTAAAAGTACGATTACACAATTCGGATGGTTATTGATTATCATCTTCCCGCTTTTTATATTTGTCAATTGGGCGGTATTTTCAATTGCCACTGCACAAAAAGAAACGATTAGCACGCGTCTTTATATCGCTGCTAACAGCGAAATTAATACCATTGATCTTTACCTCAACTCAAGACTAGGTGCCATTCACGATGATATTCATGTCATCATCGATGCAGATGAGACCGATCAATATTTACAAAATCCAACGCCAACCACCATCACTAATTATCAAAATTTAATTTATCGTATTGCAGGAAACAAACTTGAATTTGTGAATATGATGATGGTTGATCCAAGTGGTGATATCATCTATCATATCAATCATGAGGATCCCAACCATCTTTTTATCGCCTCTGGTGATTTAGGCGATATCAAAAACGATGATTATTTTAATGCAATTACCCAAATGGATCCAACGAAACTTTTCATTTCAAAAATGTATATAAAGCATGATAAACCGATTATGACAATTGTTAAACCCATGATGAATGAAGATATCATGGTTTCTTATCTAGTGGTTGATTATGATGTCAATGACTTTTTATCCGTGTTCAATTTATATACAACAAATGAAGATAACTATTTTGATTTTGGTCTTATGAACGATGAAATCATTTGGAGGATTGATGATGCTAATTCATCGATTCATATGAACACGGATGCCGCTTATCGCACCCAATTGTTAGACCGTATCATTTATAATAACGATATCGTTACCTATCATTTTTTATGGGATGATCAAAGCGATCATTTTTATACAGAAGCATCTAACGATCTGCGGTTTTATGTCCTGTTGGATATGGATACTGCGATTGCTGAAAGTGAATCAATCCTCCTAAAAAATACGGCGCTTATAGCCATCTTATTAAACTTTATGACAGGGGCACTTATCACCTATCTCGCCTATATGATTCGCACGCGAAAAGATGACCGTTTGCTCATTAATGCAAATATGTATTTATCGGTACAAAATCAAGACAGCATTATCATCATCAATCGTGGATTAAGAGTGATTTATGTAAATCCGGCATTTGAGAAGCGGTTTGGTTATACAGCGGCAGAAGTCTATTTAAAAAAAGCGCTGCAAGTGATTCAGTTACCCAATTTACCGCTTGTTCTCAATCCCCAAAAACGAATGGATGATGAAGAGCATATCTGGAGCAGAAACAAACAAGGCTTTTATTTCATGACATGGATGCGACTCAAAGAAGAATCGTCATTTGCAGGGAGAGATAAAAACTATATTTGCATCCAATCGGATGCGAATATTAATCTAGATAAATATCAAGACGATGACATCCATAAAAAGACGACCATCGATGAAATCGAACGTCTCTTTAACCTGTATCCATTTGATTTAGTGCGCAGCACGATGTTTCTGATTGCCTTTGAACATGCGGATACCATTGATTTTGCGGCTTACTTAAAGCGTCATCTCAATCGCACCTATGTCATTGCTATCCCCAAAGAAAAACACATCATGATTTATGCGAAAATTGAAACGATAGATGTCCAAAAAGAAATTACACATATCGACCGACTCATTGAAAGCTATCGCTCCAAAGGAAAAATAGATCGAGATTTCACGCATAAATTAGTCATTGCGAAAGCCAGTGAGACCGTGCGTGATATTCGGTTGTTAATTGAAGCATCTCTTGCTGGTCTTATTTATCATAAAGCGCATCTTGATTTAAAATATCTCATCTATTCAGATCATATTAAAACCACGATCGAACTTGAAAAACGCATTGAAAATGAATTGGATAATGCCTTTGTTAGACAAGAGTTTTATATGGAGTATCAAATCATTAAAGATTTAAACCACGACAAGTATTTAGGGGTAGAAGCGTTATTGCGTTGGCATAACAACGCGCTAGGACAAGTATCACCACAGGATTTCATTCCTGTCATCGAAAAAAGCAATTATATCAGCAAATTAACAGCCATGGTCTTAAGTATCATCATGTATGACTTTGAGCCTTTGATTGATGAACTTGATGATGATTTTAGAATATCGATTAACCTTTCATCTTATGATCTAAACAACATGCAGATTATCGATCAAATGATTTTCTCGATCAATCAAAGCAACCTTTCACCCCATCATTTGATGTTTGAGATTACGGAAAATGCGTATAACAACAATATCGAAGAGATTAACCGTTTCATTGACAAGCTACATGATCAAGGTATTTTGCTCGCAGTCGATGATTTTGGTACTGGCTATAAATCCATCAACTTACTCAAACAAATCAAAGCGGATTTTGTTAAGATTGATCGTTCCTATCTCAGCCATTATCCAGATGACGATGATGGCGTTATGTTGGATACGCTTGTGCATTTGGTACAACGCTTTAATGTCCCCTTGATTGCTGAAGGCGTAGAAACGAACACACATATCCAATACTGCAAAACAAATCACATCCATTATGCACAAGGATATCATATTGCGAGACCGATAAAGATAGATCTATTGAAAGACATCATCATTAAATGATGGTGTGTTACACAAAAACTGTTTTTTATCGACATATTATGTTAAAATATGACTACATATTTTCAGGAGGAAGATTATGCCAAAACCAGAACTTATTAAAGAATTTGCAGCACTTGCTGTTAAAGTTGGTGCCAATGTCCAAAAAGGACAAATGGTGATCGTTAGATCATCTACAGATACACCTGAGATTACCCGTGCCGTCGCACATGAGGCCTATGAGGCGGGCGCCAAAAACGTCCAGGTCATTTGGACGGATCCATATGTTGCACATGATGGGTTAATCTATAGAAGCACTGAAGATCTCGCCAATATTCCACAGTATTATGTTGACATGTATCAACATTATGTCGATAGTGGAGCATGCATGATCGCGATCGTTTCACCCGTACCGGGACTAAATAGCGATACAGATCCAGCGAAGACTCAAGCGATGATGATTGCCTCCAATAAGAAACTAGGATTTTATCAAGAATATACGATGGGCAATAAAGGGCAATGGACAATCATCGGTGCACCTAATGTTGTTTGGGCAGAAAAAGTATTCCCGAACCTCAAGGGTGATGAAGCAGTAGAAGCTTTATATCAGGCTATTTTATCGACTTCACGTGTACGTGAAGGTGAATCCGCAATAGATAATTGGCAAAAGCATAACGAAACCTTACTCGCGCACAACAAGATCTTAAATGATTATCGTTTCCAATCATTGCACTTCAAGAATGAACTTGGTACCGATTTAGTGGTTGGTCTCGTTAAAAACCACCGCTGGGCTGGTGGTGGAGAACTTTCTACAAACGGTGTTTATTTCAATCCCAACATCCCAACAGAAGAAAACTTCACGATGCCAGACAAAGACAATGTCAACGGTAAAGTCTTCGCATCCAAGCCACTTGATTTTCAAGGTCGTTTAATCGATGGCTTTTGGTTAGAATTCAAAGATGGTAAGGTCGTTGATTTCGGTGCCAAAGAAAATCAAAACGCCCTCGAAAAACTGCTAAATACCGATGAAGGGGCGAAACACATCGGAGAAATCGCATTAATCTCTCATGATTCACCAATTTCCAATACGAACATTTTATTCTATAACACGTTATATGATGAAAATGCCTCATGTCACATGGCATTGGGTCGTGCTTATCCGATGAATGTCATCGGTGGTCAACAGATGACCAAAGAAGCACTTTCGAAAGCGGGTGCTAATCATTCCATCTTACATGTTGATTTCATGTTCGGATCAAAAGGTATGACCATTACTGGTTTGACACAAGACGGTAAGGAAGTTGCTGTATTTAAGAAAGGGAACTTCGTCATCTAATCGCCTATAAAAACGCATCTCTTCGGTGCGTTTTTTGTTAGGCTCTAGTTTTTAAAAAATTTTTGAACGATGTCTTTGGAAACATCGGCTTAGAAAAATCAATATACTCAGCTGTCTTTGTCCTTTCAACAATCACGCTTTCACCGAAAACGACCTGTCTTTTGATTCGCAAACCCGTGAGCAAGTTAATGCCTGATTTTATGAAAATATCTACTATTTTATGAGAAAATGATGGAAATCATTTCATTTCATCCGTTTGTAGAGTGAATCTTATAGACATATCGCGTGATATATCCTATAATATTAGTCATATAAGATTGGAGGAATCAATGTGAATAAACTCCCACTTGACCATTTCTTGCAGTTTAAGTTTGTATCAAACCTCGCGACTAGTCCCAATCGAAAGCGGTTGGCTTTCATGGCTAGTTATGCAGATTTAAAGAAGAATGATTATACAGGTATTCTTTATACGGTTGAAAAAGGCAAGACCAAACGATTGATTAGATTGAAAGATGCAGGGTCCTTTATATTTGAGACCGATGATACGATTTTAATTCCTTTGACGAGAAACAAAAAAGAAGAAAAATTAAAGAAAGCTAAAAAAACGGTTTACAATCGTTATTCGTTCGTGTCTAAAAAGCTTGAATTAGCGTATGTCTTTCAAGCACCGTTGTCTATCGTTAAAGTGCTTCCGGATGGCAGATTGTTATTAAATGGTCACTTGACGCAAGATGAGATGGCGTTACTCGCTGTTGAAGAAGATAAGCGAAAAGCATGTTTGGATGACTTAGAAAAACAGCAGCTGTATGTGGACATTGACCGCATCCCAATTTATGATAATGGAGAAGGTTTCACGGCTAACAAACAAAGTCGGTTATTTATTTATGATCCTAAACAGCCATCTTATCAACAAATCTCTGGTGACCACGTACAAGTTGATGGGTTTAGTGTTGCTGCTGAAGCCATCTACTTTCATGGGTATACATTAGCCGATATGATGCCGCTATATCATGATATTTATCAGTACGATCTTAAAAAGCATGTGGTCACTAAAGTTTATAATAACCAAGGGGCTTATATGTTATCAGCGATTGAAGTTGTGGAAAATCAACTCATCGTCTTAGCCACCGATGGTAAAACCTATGGATTAAATCAAGATCCCGATTTCTATATGCTTAAAAATCACGATTTAGCGCTTATCGGTCAGTTTGGGTATAGTGTTGGTAATACCATTGGTAGTGATGTGAGATATGGTAAAAATCCACAGTGGTTTGTTTATGATGGCGAATTGTATTTTATTGAAACTGTGGATGATCATACGGTGATTAATAAATTGGATCTAGATGGTAGTATCATCCATGTCCTTGACATGCAAGGTGCCATCGATGGCATGGCTTATTTTGACAATGAACTTTATTTAGTGGGCTTAAATCGTCAAAAACTACAAGAAATTTACCGTATTTATGAAGATAAGTTAACACAGGTATCTAAACTAAATTCCTCTGTTTTAAGAGGCTATTATGTTGCTAAACCCAAACGAATTGATATCAAACGTGATGGGTATGATGTGACTGGGTTTGTCATGGTACCAGAAGATTATGATGCAGATAAGTCCTATCCAGCTATCCTCGATATCCATGGTGGACCTAAAACCGCATATGGTAGGGTTTATTACCATGAGATGCAATATTGGGTAAACGAAGGATATGTCGTCTTTTATTGCAATCCCACCGGTTCTGATGGTAAAGGTGGCAAATTTGCTGACATACGTGGTAAATATGGCACCATCGATTATGAAGATATCATGGCGTTCACCGATAAAGTGTTAAAAAAATATAAAGGAATTGATAAAAAACGGCTTTATGTCACCGGTGGATCATATGGTGGTTATATGACCAACTGGATTGTAGGGCATACGAATCGCTTCAAAGCGGCTGCTACACAGCGGTCGATTTCCAATTGGATATCATTTCATGCCACATCGGATATTGGGTATTATTTTGTGAGTGATCAAAATGGGGCACATCCCTTTGATGATATGCAAAAGTTGTGGAATCATTCACCGCTTAAATTTATTAAAGCTGTGAAGACACCGCTTTTGCTGATTCATTCAGATGAGGATTATCGCTGTCCAATTGAACAAGCCATGCAGTTTTTTGTACCGCTTAAAGAACGTGGCATTGATACAAAATTAGTATGGTTCAAAGGTGAAAATCATGATCTCTCTAGAAGTGGAAAACCGCAAGCTAGAATCAAGAGATTACAAGAAATAACCTATTGGTTTGATACACACAGATAAATGACAGGAAGCGTTGGTGACGCTTCCTGTTTGTTAGTAGATAACTATTGATTTTCTTGTGATAGAATGGTAGTAGAGATTCCTAATAGATCGGAACATATATGGATGCACTTATTTTCGCAATTAATGCGATATTACCCATTATCATTTTATTTTTGTTTGGTTTTATTCTAAAACACTTTAATTTTTTTGATCGCATCTTTTTCAATCAATTGAACAAATACATATTTAGAATCGCGTTACCCGCATTATTGTTCTATAAGATTTACACGATAGAGAATTTAGCGGATATTAATTGGGATTTGATTGCTTTTTCCATTATTTGTCTGTTTGTCGTCTTTATATTGGGCCTCATATCTGTGTTGATATTTGTCAAGGATGATCGTAAAAAAGGCGTGATTTTACAAGCGGTATTTAGATCAAACTTTGGTCTCATTGGTCTACCGCTTGCAGAATCTATAGGTGGTATAGCAGCTGGGCAATTCGTTGCGGTACTCTTCGCATTTGCCATTCCTTTGAATAACGTTTTAGCGGTCATTGCTTTAACGATGTTTCAAAAGGATGATCAAGGTAAAATCAGTATAAGGCTCATGCTAAAAAATATGATCACGAATCCGTTGATTATCGCTGTAATCGTGGGTGTTGTCGTTATCGTCATGAGAGGATTTATGCCTGTTGTCGGTGGTGAGATTGCTTTTTCAATCGCACGAGACCTACAAGTTTTCTATAAACCGATGACGTGGATTGCCAATACTGCGACGCCGCTTGCTCTCATCGCTCTAGGTGGACAGTTTGAATTATCGGTAATCAAAAGCCTCGCAAAAGATATCATACACGGAACGTTATGGCGCATCGCCATCGTTCCTGGTTTAGTATTTACGGCAGCGTATTTATTGAGAAATAGATTTCCAGACATCGCCATCGCTTTACCCGCCCTCATCGCGCTGTTTGCTACACCGGTTGCGGTATCATCTGTCATCATGGCACATGAGATGCATGGTGATGAACAACTTGCGGGACAACTTGTTGTCTGGACATCGATTGGCTCTGTCTTTACTATCTTTATCATTATAGTGATTTTTAAAAATCTTGGTATGCTTTGAAAATGGATTTATATCCATCCATTTTTATGGCTAATTGCTGTGTTCAAGGTAATCAAATTATCTTAAACATAAAAAATGCTCAGATTATGGCTGAGCATCTTTTTTATTGTTCTTCAATGACTAATTGATCATCTTTAACTGTCATCATATAATGATGATGAGGCATCAACGTGCCTTCGATGATGTGAGACGCGATAGTTGTTTCCACTTGGCGCTGAATGAAACGTTTAAGAGGCCTTGCACCATATTCATCATTGAAACCATGCTTCATCACAAATTTTTCAACGGGTTCATCAAAATTCATAAAGATATTGTTACCGGTTAATCTTATTTTAAGATCATTTAACAGCTTTTGAGCAATCTTTGTTTGTACGGTAATTCCCAGAGGATTGAAAATCACTTGTTCATCAATCCGATTTAAAAATTCTGGTTTAAATGTCATCTTGACAAGCTTTTCGACTTGGGCTCTCGCATCCGGATCGTTTGATAACAAATATTCGCTACCGATATTAGATGTCATGATGATAATCGTGTTTTTAAAATCTACGGTACGTCCTTGATTGTCTGTTAACCGGCCATCATCTAAGATTTGAAGGAGCACGTTAAAGACATCATGATGCGCTTTTTCAATTTCATCAAACAAGATGATTGAATAGGGTTTTCTTCTGACGGCTTCGGTCAGTTGGCCCCCTTCATCATAACCGACATAACCGGGTGGAGAACCGATTAAGCGTGCGACGCTATGTGATTCCATATATTCACTCATATCGATTCGGACAATTTGGTGTTCACTATCGAATAAGTTTTCTGCAAGTGCTCTTGCTACTTCAGTTTTACCGACACCAGTTGGTCCTAAGAAGAGGAATGAACCAATCGGTCTATTTTCATCTTTAATACCTGCACGCTGCCTAATGATTGCGTCAGTGATTAATTTTAGTGCGTGATCCTGTCCAATGACGCGTTGTTTGAGTGTTTCTTCTAGATGCAATAGTTTTTCTTTATCTCCAGACATCAACTTAGACATTGGGATGTGTGTCCATTTCGATACGATATCTGCAATACTTTCTTCAGATACGATTTCTGTCAACAGTCTTCCTTCGGACTTAGATTCTTCAGATAAATTTTCTATTTCTTTCTCTAAGGTTGGAATTTTGGCGTATTGCAATTCAGCTGCTTTAGAATAATCGTTGTCATTTAAAGCATTTTGTAAATCATTTTTAAGTATTTCTAAGGTGTTTTTCTTATCTTTGATAGCATTGAGATGCTTTTTCTCTGTTTCCCATCGATCCCGCAGTTCTTTATCTTTTGTCTTGAGGCTTTTGATATCGATTTTGATTTTTTCTAAGCGTTCTTTGGAAACTGGATCCTTTTCTTTATCTAACGCGGTTTTTTCGATTTCTAGTTGCATCAATTTTCTGGTAACGTCATCTAATTCAACAGGCATAGAATCAATTTCCATACGGATAGAAGCACATGCTTCATCAATCAAATCAATAGCTTTATCAGGCAAAAAACGATCAGAGATATAGCGATTGGAAAGGGTTGCAGCTGCAATGATAGCGGGGTCACTGATGTGAACACCGTGATGGGCTTCGAATCGCGATTTCAAACCTCTGAGGATACTGATGGTATCCTCAACAGATGGTTCGTTGACCAAAATTTTTTGGAATCGTCTTTCCAAAGCCGCATCTTTTTCAATATATCTACGATATTCATTGAGCGTGGTTGCGCCCACGCAGTGGAGTTCGCCTCGCGCCAACATTGGCTTTAACATGTTACCAGCATCCATTGCTCCTTCGACACGACCAGCACCGACAATGGCGTGAATTTCATCGATAAACAAAATAATATCGCCATCCGCCTGTTTAATTTTATTTAAAACCGCTTTGAGTCTTTCTTCGAATTCACCTCTGAATTTAGCGCCAGCCACGAGAGCGGCAAGGTCTAATTCGTATATTGTTTTATTTTGTAGTCCAAGCGGCACATCCTTATCGACTATGCGTCTTGCTAAGCCTTCAACGATGGCTGTCTTGCCGACACCAGGCTCACCAATCAAGACGGGATTGTTTTTTGTTTTACGAGATAATATCTTGATGACGCGTCTGATTTCATCTTCGCGACCAATGACAGGGTCAACTTTTCCTTTTTTGACTTCTTCAACGATATCTCTACCAAATTTTTCTAGTATTTTAGGATCATTTTGATAGTCATCCATTTGTGTCATATTCATTTGTAATCCTCCTTTGATAAACCAATCGTTTGATTACCAATAACATTATAAATCAATGAATTGGCACTGTCAACTATAAAGTGCTAAATGTAGATAAAATAACATCTTTTATGTTATAATATGAGACAGATTGTGAGGAGGTTGTTATGCTAAAAGTCTTATTTGTATGCCTGGGAAATATTTGTCGTTCACCGATGGCCGAAGGGCTTTTTATTGCACGCATCAAACAGGATGGGTTAAGTGATGACATTCATGTCGAATCACGCGCATTGGGTCCCTGGAAACAAGGAAACCCGGTGCATCGTGGCACAAAGCTTTATTTAGATAAGCATCAAATTGACTCATCACATATGCGTTCTAAAATGATTCAATTAAACGATTTGGATGATTATGATTTTATTATCGGTATGGATCAATCAAATGTGAAGGCATTAAAAAAATTAGCTGGAAAGAAAAACAAGGACAAGATTCATCTCTTTCTAGATGTTAATCCCAACTTCATTGGCCAGGATATTCCCGATCCTTATGAAGATGGGCGTTTTGAGTTGACATATACACTTATCACAAGTAGCATTGATCTTTGGATGGAACGATTTATTAATGCGCTAAATCTCCAAAAATAATTGACTTTCACTGGCGTCTCATCTATAATGATAAGAGCATGTCAAAAGGCCTCATAGCCAAGTGGTAAGGCAAGGCACTGCAAATGCTTGATGCACCGGTTCAAATCCGGTTGAGGCCTCCACAAACTGACCAACACCTGTTTAACGGGTGTTTTCTTTTTGGCGACACCATTATAATGCATTATTGACAATATGGCGAATGAATAAATGACAATATGGCGAATTAAAAGATGACAATATGGCGAATTTAATATTGACAATAAGGCGAATTATAGTATAATTGAAGTAAAGGTGGTGATGAAATGTATTTACCAAGATTAATTGAAAAGAATATTGAAGAGAAAATTTCATATATAGGAGCAATCCAAATAGAAGGGCCAAAATGGTGTGGGAAGTCAACAACCGCAGCTAGATATGCTAAAACGATAGTGAAGTTACAAGATCCTACTGTTTTTACTCGCTATCAAGTTTTTGCTTCAACTGGAAAAACAGACTTACTGTATGGTATTAAGCCTATATTATTTGATGAGTGGCAAAAGATTCCCGAATTGTGGGATTATATTAGATTAGACATTGATGAACATCAGGGGGTCGCAGGTCAGTACTTACTTACCGGCTCAACAAAACCACTTGAGGATGAAAATCGACATTCTGGCGCAGGAAGAATTGCTAAAATTATTATGAGGCCAATGTCATTATTCGAATCCAAGGAATCCTCCGGAGAGGTTTCAATTGACAAATTATTTAATGACCCAAAGTATCATGTGAGAGGAACTTCAAAATTAACAATACTTGATCAGGTGAATTTGGTATGCAAGGGAGGATGGCCAGGATTATATGGACTATCAACAGGAAAAGCGTTACAATATGTAGATGATTATTATCAAAGTATAATCAATACAGATATCACTAATGTCGATGGAATCAAACGGAATCCAAGTCGTGCAAAAGCAATTTTGAGAGCATATGCAAGGAATATTTCTACATTGACGGATTATCAAACCATGATTCGGGATTTAGAGAATATCGGTGAAGGGGTAGATAAAACAACGTTTGCTTCGTACCAAAACGCCTTCGAAAAACTATTTATCATTGAAAACGTTGATGCTTGGACGCCAAAACTTAGAAGTGCAACTAGAATTAGAATGAGCCAGAAAAAACAGTTTGTTGATCCATCTTTAGCTGCACTTGCATTAGGGGCAACACCTGATGATTTGGGTGAAGATATGGAAACATTCGGTTTTTTCTTCGAGTCTTTGGTGACAAGAGACTTAAGAGTGTATATGGACAAGTTAGGCGGAACAGTATTCCATTATCGTGATAAAAACGATTTAGAAATTGATTGCATTTTAAAATTAAGAGACAGCAGATGGGCTGCAATAGAAGTTAAGGTTGGTGGTAATCAACTTGATAGTGCAGCAACTAACTTGATTAAACTAAAGGAAAAAGTTGATACAGAACATATGAAAGAACCGTCATTTTTGATGATTCTTTACGGTGGAACAACCGCATACAGGAGAGCAGACGGTGTGTATGTCGTACCAATTGGATGTCTTAAAGATTAAAAAAGCAAACTCCATGATAATCACATAGCAAACTTGGTTATGACAAGACATATGTTATTAACACCTGTTTAACGGGTGTTTTCTTTTTTGTTATGCTTAAAATTTAATTTGAACATTAATGATATAAAATTATTGACAATGTTATAACAAATGTATATACTATTTATGAGGATGGTGATTTTATGAACACACAATTAAAGAAAATAGGAAATAGTAAAGGTATTATTATACCAGCTGCTATTTTAAAAATGCTTGATATCAAAGAAAGCGAAGAACTTACACTTAAGGTTGAAGGAAAAGAAATTATATTATCAAAAGTAGATATTTTCGATCCTAAATCACTAGAAGAGTTATTTTTAGAATATAAAGGAACATATAAAGGCGAAATTATATTTGATGATTCCAAAGGTAGAGAAGTAT
>WOZH01000029.1 GCA_011620375.1 Acholeplasmataceae bacterium | reverse complement strand
ATGTCGTTTTTTTAGATCCGCCATATGATTTGATGGTCTACGTAGACATTATTGGGGCATTGAACCAGGCCGTTAATATGGGTGGCTATGTTGTTTGTGAATCAGCAAAAAAAGAAACCTTTCCAGAAATTATCATGAGTTTTGAGAAAACACGTGAACGTGTATATGGCATCAAAAAAATCACGATTTATCAAAAGAAACACGCAACATAATCTTCAAAATGTAATTATTTTCAATAAGTCTTGTATTTTCAATTTATATCAAGTAGAATAGAAACGATAAGGAGTGTGAAGCATCATGATAGAACTTCAAATTTGGATATTTATCTTAATCTTGGTTGGCGTTTTAGTAGTCGGTGGTGCAGCGGGATTCTTCGGTGCTAGAGCTTGGTTTAAACGCTACTTGGCGAAAAATCCACCTGTTAATGAACAGATGATTCGTGAGATGATGCGTCAAATGGGACGTACAGCTTCCGAAAAACAAGTCAGGCAGATTCTTAATTCAATGAATCAGTACAAATAAAAAACCATTCTTGCGTGAATGGTTTTTTTATACGCGATTTTCGGTACCGGCTTGTAGCCTCTGGTAATTTGTAAGATGCCTTAAAATGATGATTACAAAACATGAAAATATAACGGCTGCATCCACAATGCGCGTTGGCCAATTACTGAGAGATGCAGGCCAATTCGGAAGCGATGCTCTGACAATATATAGTACTAATATGATGGATGCTATGACTGTCGATGAAACCGATACATAGCGTGATATCAATGTGATGATTAAGAAGACGACAACAGCAAACACAAACGTCCACGGTTCAATAGCTAACATGATACCGGAAGTAGTTGCCACTGCCTTTCCACCTTTAAATTTTAAAAATATAGAAAAGACGTGACCAATAACCGCCATTAGACCATATACGGCTAAAATACTTATATTATTGTCTCCAAATTCATAGAGGGAAACATTACTTATTAAATCTCTAACTAACCAAATTACGACTGCTCCTTTAACGATGTCGAGTACAAAAACAAGAATGCCTAAACCCCAGCCTAGGACGCGTATTGAGTTTGTTGTTCCGATATTCTTAGATCCATGATTTCGTATATCGATTTGTTTGAAAATTTTGCCGACGATAACACCATTTGGTATACTACCAACAACATAAGATAAGATCATTAGTAGAAAGATGTAAAGATAGTTCATAGTTTTCCTCCGATATCATTTATTATAGCATGTTTTACATGAATTTTCACTGTAAATAAAACATGTTCAAACATTGTAGTTGAGTGTGTTTTTTGCTATAATAAAATTAAGTTAAAAAGATGGTGAAAACGTGAATAAAACAAATCAAACATACGATGAAAAATCCATTCAAATATTAGAAGGACTGGAAGCTGTTCGTAAAAGACCGGGTATGTATATTGGCTCAACTGACCAAAGAGGTCTTCATCACTTGGTGTGGGAGATCATCGATAATGCCATTGATGAAGCTTTAGCTGGCTATGCCAACGAAATTACGCTGATCATAAAAAGCGATAACAGCATTGAAGTCTCTGATAATGGTCGCGGTATGCCTTATAAAACACATGTTTCAGGAAAACCGACAACAGAGGTCATTTTTACTGTTTTACATGCGGGTGGCAAATTTTCTGATGAAACCGGTTATAAAGTTTCAGGTGGTCTACATGGTGTTGGTTCATCGGTGGTTAATGCATTGTCGCAATTCCTCTATGTGACTGTTTATAGAGATAAAGGTATTTGGCAACAAAAATTTTCTAATGGTGGCAAAAAGATTGAACCGTTAATTTCACTAGGAAACACAAAAAAAACAGGCACAACCGTATGGTTCAAACCTGATCCGAAAATATTTTCCACCACTATTTTTTCTTATGAATTAATAAAGGAACGGATGCGTGAATCCGCATTTTTAATTAAAGGCTTGAAATTGAACCTCATTGATCAGCGTCATAATGAGAAGGATACATTTCAATATGTCGACGGTATCAAGGAGTATATTGAATTTTTGGCTGAAAACAAGAAAGCAGTCAGTGAGATTATCGTTTTTGAACAAACCGTTCCATTAGAACACAATAAGAAAAAGCAAATGGAAGTGGATATCGCTTTACAATTCACACATAGCTACAATGAACAGATTATCTCATTTGTGAATAATGTAAGAACGGTTGATGGTGGATCTCATGAAGTGGGATTTAAGTCAGCGTTAACAAGAGCAATCAATGATTATGCTAGGAAATATGGCCTCATCAAAGAAAAAGATTCGAATCTTGATGGCTCCGATATCAGAGAAGGCATTACAGCGATTTTGTCATTGCGCATACCTGAAGAAGTTTTGGAATTTGAAGGACAAACGAAAGGTAAACTAGGAACTCCAGAAGCAAGGAATGCGACAGATAGCGTTATCTATGAACATATGTCAACCTATTTGGAAGAACATAAAAAAGTAGCTTCATCGATTATCAATCGGGCCCAGAGTGCACAGAAAGCAAGAGAAGCGGCAAGAAAAGCGCGAGAAGAAGCACGCATGGGTAAAGCTAAAAACAAAAAAGAAATCACACTGTCTGGTAAACTAACGCCTGCACAAGGAAAAGACAAAGAAGTAAACGAACTTTTTTTAGTGGAAGGGGATTCAGCTGGTGGCTCAGCAAAACAAGGCCGTAATCGTCGTTTTCAAGCGATATTGCCACTGCGTGGTAAGGTTATAAATACCGAAAAAGCATCATTAGAAACCATTTTAAAAAATGAAGAAATCAGCACGATGATCTACACGATTGGTGCCGATCTTGGTCCTGATTTTAATATTGATAAATGCAATTATAAAAAAGTAATCATCATGACAGATGCGGATACGGATGGCGCACATATTCAGGTGTTGTTGCTGACATTTTTCTTTCGCTATATGAGACCCTTAATAGAAGATGGTAGGTTATATATCGCGCAACCACCACTTTATAAGATTACGAGAAAAAGTGGTAAAAAGCAAGAATCATTTTATGCATGGAGTGATGAAGAATTAAGGAGCTATATCGATGGTAGTCCATATAACATACAGCGTTACAAAGGTCTTGGCGAAATGAACGCAAATCAATTATGGGAAACAACGATGGATCCGCATAAGCGTTCGTTGATTCAAGTTAAAATTGAAGATTTTGGTGCGTCTGACCGAAGAATATCCATTTTGATGGGTGATGCTGTCGCTCCAAGAAGAGAATGGATAGAGGAAAATGTAGATTTTGAAATGAGCGATGATTTCGATTTAGAGCTAGGGGTAGAATAATGGCAAATAAAAAAGATATCAGTGCACAAATCGATGAATTTGTTGAACATGTAGTAGAAACAACGCTTGAAGAAATTGTGTCTGACCGTTTTGGTAAGTATTCAAAATATATCATTCAAGATCGTGCCTTGCCAGATGCGAGAGACGGCCTTAAACCAGTACAAAGACGTATTCTTTTTGCGATGCAACAACTAGGTATGTTACATAATAAACCTTACAAAAAATCGGCACGTATTGCTGGAGAAGTCATGGGTAAATACCACCCCCATGGGGATTCATCCATCTATGATGCGATGGTACGGATGAGTCAGAATTTCAAAATGCGGGTTGAACTGATTGATATGCATGGTAACAACGGCTCAATTGACGGCGATAGCGCAGCAGCAATGCGTTATACAGAAGCGCGATTGTCTTTTGCAGCTGAATTGCTTTTACAGGATATTGATAAACGTACAGTACCGTTTATACCAAACTTTGATGATGAAGAATTGGAACCAACCGTATTACCTGCTAAATTTCCCAATTTGTTAGTCAATGGGTCAACAGGTATTTCTGCTGGTTATGCAACTAAAATCCCACCCCATAATCTTCGGGAAGTCGTTGAAGCTACCATCGCATATTTGGCTGATGAATCCATCAGTGTCGCTGATTTAGCAAAAATCGTCTTGGGCCCCGATTTTCCTACTGGTGGAATCGTTCAAGGGAAAGATGGCATTTTTAGTGCACTAGAAAATGGTGCTGGAAAAATTATTATTCGTGCTAAAACAAACATTGAAGAAATTTCTAAATCACAAGAACGAATTGTCATCACCGAAATTCCTTATGAAGTCAATAAGTCTGAGTTAGTCAAAACCATGGACTTATTAAGAATCAACCAAAATATTGAAGATATTATCGAGATACGTGATGAATCTGATCAGCAAGGATTAAGAATAGCCGTTGATCTAAAAAAAGGGGCAGACCCTCAGTTGCTTTTAAATTTATTATTCAAGTCAACTGATTTACAGGTTTCTTATAATTACAATATGGTAGCCATTCTGAATCATAGACCGGTTCAGATTGGGATTATTCCCATACTAAAAGCTTATATAGATCACCAAAAAGATGTGATTACAAACCGTTCAAATTATGAATTAGAAAAAGCGAATAAAAGACAACACATTGTTGCTGGTTTGATTAAAATGATCTCTGTCGTAGAAGAGATCATTGAAATCATTAGGAAGTCTCAAAACAAGTCAAATGCTAAAGAAAACATTATGGCTGCATTTGGGTTTTCTGATCTACAAGCTGAAGCGATTGTTACCTTACAACTTTACAGATTATCAAACACAGATGTTGTCGCTTTACAAAGCGAACAAGAAGCACTCCAAGAACGGATAATCGAACTGAATCATATTCTCTCAAGCGAAGCAGCGCTCAAGCGTGTTATTAAACGAGAGTTGATGGAAGTTTCTGTGAATTTAGGCGATGATCGCCGTACGGTTATCGAGGATGAAATCGAAACGATAAAAATTGATCAAAAAGATCTTGTCAGTGAAGAAACAGTCATGATTGGGATTACAAAGGAAGGTTATGTCAAACGCGCTAGTATAAGAAGTTATCAAGCAACGGGTGACCCTGGTCTAAAGCAGGAAGATGGATTAATTTATGAGCGTGAGACAAGTACACTTGAAACCTTATTACTATTCACGAATTTAGGAAATTATATCTTTTTGCCAGTGTTTAAAATAGAAGAGCAAAAATGGAAGGATCTCGGTACTTACATAAGCAATATTGTTCCGATAGAGCGAGATGAGTCCATCATAAAAGTTCATGCGATTAAGCGATTTGATACACATGAACACTTTCTTTTGACTTCTAAGCGCGGTATGATGAAACAAGTCATCATCGAGGATTTAAATGTCACGCGATACTATAAGGCACTTAAAGCGATGAAACTCTCTGAAAATGATGAGCTAATTGCTGTGGATCGTGGCGAAAAAGATTTTATCATTGCATTGTCAAAACGGGGTTATTGTCTTAAGTTTAAAACTGACGATTTACCACTTTATGGTTTGCAGGCAGGTGGCGTTAAAGCGATGTCCCTATCTGAAAATGATGAGACCGTCGGTGCTGTGTATGTGAATCAAGATGATGAGTTCATTTGTCTGACTACGCGTGGTCATATCATCAAAGATAGCGTTGAGGAATTACCAACGTATGGTCGAAATCGTCGTGGTATATTGGTTATAGATCGTCTCAAAGCTAACCCGCATTATGGTGCTTCGATTGCACGTTTTTCGAAGGCACAGCAAAAGGAAGATGTCCCTGTTTTAATCGTCTCAGAAAAAGGTGCTTTAAAGACAACTGCGAACGATTTAAAATACAGTAGCAATAAATTTGGCAAGAAAATGGTGGATGAGGAAGTCATGGGGAACTCGCTTTTTATTGACATAGAAATTGAAAAAGAAAAGCCACAGCAGAAACCTAAAATGACTGCGCAACAGACATATGTTTTAGAACAAAACACGAAACCACTTAAAGAAGAGGAAATCATCACAAAAGATAAAAAAGCCATTCATTTAACGCGTTTTGATCTCTTTGATGATGAGGAATCTTAGGAGGAAAACATGAAATTACATGTCATGGATCAAGTAGTAACCTATGATCATCTCGTATCGATTGAGGAAGTTCTTCAATCATTAAATCTTAAAGACATATTAGGTGCAACCGTCAATGGTAGATTAAGAGAGTTATCGTATGTCTTGACGAAGGATGCTGATATACAGTTTATTGGGTATGATTCACCAGACGCCATTCATATGTATGAAGCAACACTTCGATATATCATTGCCATGGCTGCACACCGGATATTTGGAAAAGCAACCATTCATTTTAATTATAGTATTTCAAGATCCATACTAGCCATTTTTGAGGGTTTAAAAGGTAATCTTAACGCCGATAAACTATCTGAATTAAAAGCAGAAGTGGATCGTATTATTGCTTCGGATTATCACATTTATAGAAAACGTGTTTCTATTGGTGAAGCATTGAAATTATACCGCAATTTTGGCATGCTAGACAAAGTTGAAATCATCAAATATAGAGAAGAAGAATATGTAAATTTATACGAGTGCGAAGGATACATGAATTATATGTTTGGCTATATGTTGCCGTCCACTGGATATATTAAATCGTATGCATTTAGACTTTATCATCCAGGATTTCTTATTCACTATCCACGTGCAGAATTAAATGGTGCCATCCCAGAATTCGTCGATGAACCAACCTTTGGAAAGGCACTAAAAGATTCAGCGAGATGGGGACAGATTATTCGTGGTAATACCATTCCGCGTATGAATGAATGGGCGAAAGATGATCAAAAAGCGATTGAATTTGTTAACATGTGCGAAACTAAACATTTTCATATGCTTTCTGAACTTGGTGATATGATTGCAAATAATAGTGATTCATTGCGATTAATTGCAATTGCCGGGCCATCATCATCTGGAAAGACAACGTTTGCAAAACGTTTACGTGTTGAACTGATGACACGTGGTATCCACCCGATTAGTATATCGATTGATGATTATTATTTAGGCAAAGAAAAAGCGCCATTGGATCATCATGGTAAACCGGATTTAGAGCACATTGAAGCCCTTGATTTAGTACGCTTTAATCGTGATATGGCATCTTTGATTCAGGGGGAACCAGTGACATTGCCATATTTTAATTTTCAAACAGGTAAAAGAGAAGATGGTAAACGAATCCATTTAAGCGCTGATACACCAATTATCATTGAAGGCATACATGCGTTAAATGAACGCTTAACTGCATCAATTCCTAAACATCAAAAATTCAAAATATATATTTCACCGCAAACACAATTACATATTGACGATCATAACCCGATTTCCATCACGGAATTGAGATTGCTTAGACGTATTGTTCGTGATCAACAATTCAGAGGTACATCTGCAATCGAAACGATGGAGATGTGGCAATCAGTGAGAAGAGGAGAATTCAAATGGATTTATCCATTTCAAAAAGAAGCTGATTATGTCTTCAACTCTGAATTATCGTATGAACTTGCTGTTTTAAAGAAATATGCAATCCAGCAACTACGGGCTATACCGACTGAATCGACATACTTTATTACTGCAAATCGTCTACTGAAATTTTTGAAGTATTTTGTTGATATTGATGACAAGTATGTACCTATAAACTCATTAATCCGCGAGTTTATAGGTGGTTCTTGTTTTGAGTAGGTGATGAAATGAACGCATTAAAAAATATTGAGCGTGTGCAAATCAATGCTGAGATGATGTTATTACTACTGACTTCATATGAATATAAAGGAAAGTCGTTTTATTATGACGATTTGTTCAATCGCGATTTTAGTGCATTTTCAAAAAAGGCAGAAGAAAACGACATCATCGCTCTCGCATCTTATTTATCACTCGATATGACGGATACGAGAATTAAACTGTTTGCTAAAAAAAAGATGGTGCCAAGAACCAAAGATGAGCATTTGTTATCTAACATTAAATTAGCTATTCATCAATTACGAAAAGGATTTGCTGATTTTGAATTACTTGTCAATGAAGTGGACAATCTGATCAAGTTGTTATCAAAACAAACAGATCCCATTCAATTTAATGTTTCGGTTGACCATAAAAATGGGATGCTGGGCAGCAAAGCTAAACTTGGTAAACGTGAAGATTTGGAAGCTTTAATGGCGCTTTATAATAAATACGAGCGCGGACAAAAACATGAACTAACTCAGCTTATCACCAGTTTTTATGTCGATTTTTTAAACATGGATATTATTGATAATCGAGCAGAATTGATTGCTGCTATTTTACTGTTTGCGATGACTTCAAAACGGTTTGGTGTGTTCAAGTATGTCAGTTTTTTTACATATTTAACAAACATCAAAGATGCTTGGCATAATAGCTTTGTTTCAGCAAGTTATTATTGGGAACAAGGATATCCACAAATTGATATGCTTAATCGTTTATTGGTTAGTCTCATTTTAGACAGTTACAAGGAAATCGATCAATTTGCGCACGAATATGAATTTGAGAAAAAGTTAAATAAAAGTGATAATCTAGAAAACAGTATACTAAAACTACCAGAGATATTCTCAAAAAGCGATCTAAGAAAACGTCATCCCAATGTATCGGATGCCACCATTGATCGTACTTTGAAACGGCTAAAAGATGAAAATAAAATCAGGCCGCTAGGTACGGGGAGAAGCGCTAAATGGCAACGCATCATTCCAGGTAGAAAAAAACTGTCAGCGGAACAACTTACATTGTTCGACTAAAACAGTTTGGTTTGGTACTTATTTTAATAAAACATTCCTGAATCTAAAACTTTCATCACACTATCGACAATATCATCCAATTTCTGCTCAGACAACGTGTCACCGAACAATACCTGTAGTCCTACGAAGTTGGAAATTCCCATGAGGATATAGGATAACGTTTCTAAGTCAATATCATCTCTGACTTCGCCATTGATTACAGAATGACTAAGACCTCTTACATAATCTTCACTAAACGTCGTATAATACGTTTTAAATAATCGTTGATCGATAAACATCGATTCCCAAATAATTCGATAGACAAGCCTGTCATCCCATGCAAGTTGCAAGAAAGCTTTAATACCTAATCTTTCTTTTTCACGTCTTGTATGCACATGCTTGATTTTTTCGTTGATATGTTTACGGATGCTTTGATGATATTCTAAAAGAATATATGAATAAAGTGCTAGTTTATCATCAAAATATAGATAAAAAGTACCTGTCGCGATACCCGCTTCTTCGATGATTTCATTTATTGAGGTCACTGCATAGCCTTGTTTTGAAAATAAACGCTTGCCGGTTTCAATGATTTGATTAAATGTTTTTTGACCGTCGATGCGTTTAGGAAGTCTATACGTTTTATTGTTCATATTCATTCACCCATATTTAGTTTAGTCTAAAATGATTAAAAATACAACATTAACATGAATTATTATTCAGTTAAACAAGCCTTCCTTATCTTCTAAATGTAAACGCTTTATAAAAATCTGATATTTTATTTATATTATATTGACAAGTCATAGTCTTTATGATAGAATGTAATCGTAACATGAATATATATTCAGTTTAAAACAGGTGTATTAATGTAAATATGAATGAAGAACAATCATTTCAAACATATTTAATAAAACATCATTTTTTAGTGAAAGTGATGTAAACGCTTTTATAGGAGGATTATATGCGTAAAGTTTATATCGTCGGAGCAAAACGGAGTGCCATTGGCGCATTTATGGGCTCACTTGCTTCTGTACACCCTGCTGATGCAGGTACACAAGTATTAAAAGTATTATTAGAAACATCAAAAGTAAAACCCGAAAACGTTGATGAAGTTTTAGTTGGAAACATACTAAGTGCTGGTTTAGGGCAAAATGTTGGTAGACAAATCTCTATTTACTCTGGCATACCTGCATCAGTGCCTGCTTCAACATTAAATATGGTATGTGGTTCTGGTATGAAAACAGTTATGAATGCATACACATCAATTTCTGCAGGTTTTGCAGATATCATTGTTGCTGGCGGTGCAGAGTCAATGAGCAATGCACCATTCTTGGTACCGGGAAAAACACGTAGTGGTGTCAAGATGGGGGATCAAACAATGAGAGATCACATGCTTTATGATGCTTTAACTGACGTATTTAATGGCTATCATATGGGTGTTACAGCTGAAAACATTGCAGAAAAGTATGGTATCACACGTGAGCAGCAAGATGCCTTTTCATGGGAATCACAAAAACGGGCGATGACCGCTGATGATGCTGGCAAATTCAAAGATGAAATTGTGCCAATTGTAATCAAGAATAGAAAAGGTGATATTACATTTGATAAAGATGAATTCATCAATCGAAACACAAGTTTAGAAAAATTATCCAACTTACGTCCGGCATTTAAAAAGGATGGTACAGTTACAGCAGGCAGTTCATCAGGTATCAATGATGGTGTGAGCTTTGTCATAGTTGCCAGCGAAGATGCTGTTAAAAAACATCATTTAACACCATTATTTGAGATTATTGGTATCGGTCAAGGCGGTGTTGATCCATCTGTTATGGGACTTGGACCTACACCAGCTATAAGACAAGCTTTAGATCGTGCTAAAGTCAATTTTAACGATTTGGATTTAATTGAACTCAACGAAGCTTTTGCAGCTCAATCTTTGGGAGTTCTTCATGAATTGGAAGAAGTATATCAAATCAACACTGATGAAGTGCTTGAAAAGACGAATGTCAACGGTGGCGCAATTGCCTTAGGACATCCAGTTGGTGCCAGTGGCAATAGAATCATTGTTACTCTAATCCACGAAATGTTAAAGAGAAATGTTAACTATGGTTTAGCAAGTCTTTGTATCGGTGGCGGAATGGGAACTGCAATCGTATTAAAAAAAGTATAACTAAAGGAGAATATTATGGGAAGATTAGACGGTAAGGTCGCAGTTGTAACGGGCGGCGCACAAGGCTTAGGCCAAGCAATTTCAGAAACATTCGCTAATGAAGGAGCAACGGTTATTGCTGCAGATATGGGCGAATTAAAATACACACATAAAAATGTTATCGGTTATCAATTAAATGTGACTGATGTTAAAGGAATTCAGACATTTTATGATGAAATTATTGAAAAATATGGAAAAGTTGATATTTTAGTCAACAATGCTGGTATCACCAGAGACTCAATGACTAAAAAAATGACAGATGATCAATGGAATCTTGTCATTGATGTTAACCTAAAGGGTGTCTTTAATATGACACGTTTATTCGGTCCACAAATGGAAGTTAATGGTTACGGCTCAATCATCAATATCAGTTCTGTAGTCGGTGTGTTTGGCAATATCGGTCAAGCAAACTATGCGGCTACAAAAGCTGGTGTTTTAGGATTAACAATGACATGGGCAAAAGAATTTGCGAGAAAAGGACAAAATGTGCGTGTGAACGCGATTGCTCCTGGTTATATCATGACCGACATCTTAAAGACAGTGCCACAAGATTTACTCGATCAATTCGCAGCTTTGACCATGCTGAAACGTCTTGGACAACCACAAGAAATCGCAAATGTTGCATTGTTCTTAGCATCGGAAGAATCATCATATATTACAGGGCAAACAATCAATGCTAATGGTGGTATGAGACTATAAACTCATAAGAAGGGAGATCACCTATGTCAAAAAATGTTGGTATCGTGGGTACAGGCGTCTATCTTCCATCAGGACGTATGACAGCTAAAGAGATTTCAGAGGCGACTTTGGGCGTTTGGTCTGAAGAAGCTGTCATTGAAAAACTGGGAATAAAAGAAAAAACATTACCGTCCAACGATCAAAAAGATGGTACACAAGAAATGGGTGCGCTAGCAGCACTTGACGCACTTAAGAATACAGGGGTCGATCCCAAAGATATTGATATTATATTATCAGTGACTGAAGAGTGGAAAGAATATCCGCTCACAACTTCAGCATTGTACATTCAAGATCGAATCGGTGCGGTTAATGCCTGGGGTATAGATGTTCAAAATCGTTGTTGCACAACTGTATCTGCAATGAAAATGGCGAGAGACATGCTCATTGCGGATGATGAGGTGAACATGATCATGGTCGTTGGTGGTTATCGAAATGGTGATTTTATTGATTTCACCGATAAGCATATGTCCATGATGTATAACCTCGGAGCAGGTGGTGGCGCTATTATTCTTAAAAAAGATTATGGCAAAAACCTATTACTTGGCTCACATATCATCGCAGATGGGTCTTTATCACGTACTGCTGGTGTCGAAATCGGGGGCTTATGTCGTCCGATTACGTCAGAAAACGTCGATGAAGCTAAACACTCATTGCGATTGATGGATCCAGTTAAAATGAAAGAACGACTAAATCAAGTATCTATGCCCAATTGGTATAAATGCATTGATGAGTCACTTAGAAAAGCAAATCTGACTAGAAAAGATATTGGATATTTAGATATTCTTCATATCAAAAGAAGTGGGCACAACGCCATGTTGGCTGAACTTGGATTGAATGAAAATCAAACTATTTATTTAGAAAATTATGGTCATATTGGTCAGATTGATCAAATTCTATCATTACACCTTGCACTTCAAACCGGACAGGTAAAAGATGGCACAGTCGTTTGTATGTTGGCTGCCGGTATTGGTTATGTTTGGGCTGCCAATATCATTAAGTGGGGTTAACCCACTGCCGTCTATTCACCAGGTTTTTAGTTTCATGCACTTAGGTGCATAACATGACACACCGTGTCTGTTGTGATAAGACGGAGAGCATAATAACTCTCCTTTATCGCTATTTATATCGTAAATAGAAAAGGGGGCATAAGATGCCAAAATTTATTTCCGCAGAAGAAGCTGTAAAACTTGTAAAGACAAACGATCATATTGTTATTGGTATGACAGCTTCAGAACCACAAAACTTTATTAAAATACTTCACACAGTAGCTGATCGTGTTAAGAACGTCACCGTTTCTAATTGCTTACCTATTCAAGAAGCAGAGTTTTTCACTAATCCTAAATATGCTGATTCATTTAGAGTGGCTGGCTGGTTCTATACGAACGCGTTAAGAAAATATCATCATAATGGTAACATATCATTCATACCTAATCATTTGCATTTAGCCGGTAAGAAACGGTTTGAACATATGAAACCCAATATATTTGCTGTAGCGGCATCAATGCCAGATGAAAAGGGATTTATTTCACTATCCGTTCAAAATGTTTATGAACGTGATGCAGTTGATATTGCTGATATCGTTATTATTGAAACAAATCCAAATTTTCCACGAACTTTCGGTGATAATCAAGTCCATATTAGTGAAGTAGACTACATCATTGAATCAGATTATCCTGTTCCAACAACCATCAATCCAGAACCGAATGAAAAGGATATGATTATTGGTAGAGCGATTGCCAATCATATTATTGATGGTGCTACGATACAGTTAGGTATTGGTGGCATTCCGAATGCTGTCGCTTATTTTCTAAAAGACAAAAAAGACTTAGGCATTCATACTGAAATGTTTACGACTGGTATGATGGATTTGGTTAAAGACGGCATTATTACGGGTAGACAAAAAAATTTCATGACTGGTAAACATGTTTGTGCGTTTGCTTATGGGTCTAAGGAACTATATGAATTTTTGGATAACAACAAAGATGTCTATTTTATGCGTGGCGTTTTAGCAAATGATCCACATATCATAGGCAAAAATGATAATCAAATCTCTATTAATACAACCATGGAAATAGATTTAATGGGCCAATGCAATTCAGAATCGATTGGACCTAGACAGTTTTCAGGAACTGGTGGTCAATCTGATACGGCTGTCGGTGCACAAAATTCAATCAATGGTAAATCGTTTATTGCGCTTTATTCAACCGCCATGGTCAAAAACAAGGAAACAGGTGAACGTGAGGAAATCTCAAAGATTGTGCCAACACTGAGACCTGGTGCTGCCGTGACATTATCTAGAAATGATGTCGATTATGTGGTGACTGAGTATGGATGTGTATCATTGCGAGGAACAACTATAGCAGAACGGGTTGAATTATTGATTTCAGTAGCTCACCCCAATTACAGAGAATGGCTCAGGGAAGAAGCCAAGAAACTTGAGTGGATATTCTAATGTCAAAACTAAACTATAAAGGTAGAAACATCTATTATGATGTGCAAGGTGAAGGAAAACCAATTTTGATTTTAAATGGGATTATGATGTCAACAAAATCATGGGAACCCTTCGTTCAAACGTTTACCGCAAACAATCAATTGCTTAGACTTGATTTTATTGATCAAGGACAATCTGATAAGTTGGAAAATAGTCTTTATACGCAAGCGCTTCAAACTGAAATTATTAAAGCATTACTTGAAGAACTGAAGATAAAAAAAGTGAATATCGTTGGTATTTCGTATGGTGGTGAAGTGGCTGTTCGATTCGCATGTGAATATCCTTCTCATGTCGACCGCCTTGTCTTATTCAATACAACACCGTACACATCACCATGGTTAGCCGAGATTGGTCATTCTTGGAATCAAATTGGTAAAACGAGAAACGGCCAAAATTATTATCAAGCAACGATTCCAGTGATCTACAGCCCGAGTTTCTATGAAACACGTCTTGACTGGATGAAAAAACGCGAAGCTTATTTGATTCCGGTTTTCTCAAATCCACAATTTTTGGATGCCATGGAAAGATTGACAAATTCTGCTGAGTCTTATGACGTTAGAAAGGATTTGCATAAGATTGATGCACCAACATTGATTGTATCGGCAGATGAGGATCATCTCACACCGCTGCCAAATCAACGAGCATTGCAAAAGATGATAAAAGATTCATACATGGTCATTCTTCCGGGTGTCGGTCATGCATCAATGTATGAAAAACCGATGTTGTTTGCAACTTTAGTTTTGGGCTTTATTAATACGAAAGATACAACGTATAATATTTAGTTAATGAATGAAAGGAGTCAAAAAAAATGAAACAATTTCAAACATTAAAAAACGGTGAAAAACTTGCCTATTTGGAACAAGGTAAAGGTGATAAAACTTTATTGCTTGTTCATGGAAATCTATCATCTGGTGTTTATTATACGCCATTGTTGGAGCGCATACCCGAGGACATTCGTGTCTTGACACCCGACTTGCGAGGCTTTGGAGATTCAACTTATAACAAACGTGCGCTTGTACTAAGTGATTATGCAGAAGATTTAAAATTGTTTTTGGATGCTAAGGGCATAAAAAAGATTGATTTAGTTGGTTGGTCTTTAGGTGGTGGGGTTGCAATGGCATTTGCAGCAGTCTACCCTGAAATGGTCGATAAGCTCGTTTTGATTGCGTCTACTTCGCATAAAGGTTATCCAATCTTCAAAAAAGATGCGAATGGCCAAATGTTGATTGGACAAATCTATGACTCACCTGAAGCACTAGCAAAGGATCCCATTCAAGTTTTACCAGTATTAGCAGCAATTAAAAATCATGATGTGGCAACACTTTCTTATATTTATAATCTCACGGTTTACAATGTCAATAAACCAAATGATGAAGATGTCAAAATACTTACTGAAGAAGCTTTAAAACAGAGAAATTTAGTCGATGCCGATTGGGCACTAGCTAATCTTAATTTAAGTAAGGAACCGAATGCTTATGTAGCAGGTTCAGGACTCATAGAAAAAATTAAGTGTCCTGTTTTACATCTCAGGGGTAATGACGATCTTACCGTACCTGAATACATGTTAAATGATAATGTTAATGCCTTATCAAATTCAACGGTTATCCGATATGAACATTGCGGGCATTCACCATTTACAGATGTACCCGATCAAATTTCTAAAGACATTCTAAACTTTTTAAAGTAAACATTATAAAGATGAACAGGAGAAGAGAACTATGCTTACAACCGTATTAGAAATCGTCTTTAATGCTTTACTCGCATTTAGCTTTTTATCATTAGCGACATTCGGTATTGTATTAATCTTTCGGACGAGTTCGACCACAAACTTTGCGCAAGGCTCTCTAGGTATACTTGGTGCGTTCGCGACCAGTTACTTTATTGATAAGCAAGGTGTAAATGATTTAACAGGTTTACCAGGTGTAACTATTTCAAGCCCTACGCAACTTATATTACCGATGCTTGGCGGCATAGCGATATCATTTATCGCTGGTTATTTGATTGATGCGGTGATATTTAGACGGGCAAAATACACGAATGTAGCAACCAAACAGATTATCACAATGGGACTAGTTATTGTTATTACTGGATTAATTCCCTTGGTTTTTGGATCTACAAATCGTGTAAGTTTTAAATTTTCGACAGACATTGTTGAGTGGTTTGGCATACCGCTGCCTGTTCATCGATTAGTCACTTTATTATTTGCAACAATCATTATTGGCAGTATTTTCATATTGTTGAAATATACAAAATGGGGATTAGGTGTTCGATCAGTTGCTTCTAATGAGCGTGTTGCTGGCTTGATGGGTATTAATACAAACCGTATCAATGCCATGAGTTGGGCGATTGCTGGAGCGCTGGGTGCGTTATCGGCGATTACCTATACAGCAGCAGTCAGTTCATTGAGCTCACCGGCGATGATTGATGTGCAAATCAATGCATTCTATGCATCCATTCTGGGCGGTTTTTCAACATTCTATGGACCTCTTGGAGGTGCATTTATATTGTCTGCAGGACAAGCGATATTTCCAAGGATACTTATCAATTGGGGTCTTGCCCAATGGAGTAACACAGTTTTATACGCAGCTATTATGATTGCAGTACTTATCAAGCCTGTTGGTTTATTCGGCAAAAAGATTGTAAAGAAGGTGTAGCGATATGAATAGACTTTATAAAGAAAAAATAGGACCACTTGTTAAGAAACCCCATTTTGCATTCATACTTGCTGGTGTTGTGTTATTACTTGTGTGGTACTTTTCTCCATTTATTCCTGCTAATCTATTTGGAGCTGTAGTTTCAACATCATATTACTACATCGCAGCTTTAGGATTCGCACTGTTGCTCGGTTATGGTGGACTCGCTTCACTTGGTACAGGTGCATTTGTCGGTATAGGTGCTTTCACGCTTCACTACGTATATCGCTATATGGAACTCAATCTGGTCGTAGCGATTGTGGCAGCTGCCATATTGGCAATTGTTGTCAGTCTTGCGTTCGGTTTTGTTTCGCTTCGTATATCTGGTTTGTATTTGGCGATTATCACAATGGGTTTATCGCAAATCGTAGTAGAAATCATCAAAAATATTGAGGTATATGCCTCAGGCACTACAGGTGGATTTTTATCGGGTGGACCCAGACGACCGTTGACGTTTATGGGGTTGGAATTATCTGCCGATTCGACTTTGATTTTCATTGCATTCTTTGTCGCATTGGGGATGATTATCGTTCACAATTTGATTACATCACCTACTGGTAGAGCGTTGCTATCAATTAAAAATAGCGAAACTGCAGCACAAACGATGGGTATTAATCTATTAAAATATCGGTTATTAGCATTTGTTGTTTCGGGCGTGTATGGTACGATTGCCGGTGTCATGATCATCATGTTCCAACGTAATGCAAACGTCAATCAAATAGGTCTAACATTTGCGTTGAATGTATTGGCAGCTGTAATCATCGGTGGCACTAAATCAATATGGGGTATTTTACTTGGTACATTTGTCATATTCGGTTTAGACCTCGCGGTGCTTCAACCGTTGCAACTTGGTAGTTATTCAATCATTATTAACGGCGTATTAATTATATTGGTTGTGATGTTTTATCCAGGTGGACTCATTCAACTTTTCAGTGATCTCAAAAAATTAATTATAAAATTGAATCACAAATTAAAGGAGCATATTTATGGCACAGAAGAATAACGTTGGAAACTTCTTTATGCATCTCGTAAATTCGCAGCGCGTGAGCAGACATCGCAAGATTTCACTTGTAAAAAATTATCGTCTAGGACTTGCACATGAATTCAAACGAAACCTTGATTCTTATATAGAAAAAGAGACAAAAAGGTTTGAAGGATATTATCAAGAAGATGTCAAGGCATTTCAAGATCAATTAAATGGACTATCGACAGTCGATAATAAAAGAGAGAAACATTTAGAAAAGTTTGCGAAAAAACAATATTGGGCAAGAAGAAAATATAAAACTAAACAGCAACGTCATGTTGATGATGCTACCTTAAAAGATTTGATGGTCGCTTTTGATAAACAACAAAAAGAAGACAAAAAGCATTATGAAAATAAATTACAACGTGATTTGCCCCATCAAGCATTAAGTGATTCTAAAAAAAGAGTACTTGTAAGTAAGATTAAACACTTTGAAGACGTGAAGAACAAAAGATTACAAGCGATTCAAGCAAAATATGAGAAGCGTGCGAAAAACTTCACAAAATTTGAACGCAAAAATAATCAATATATTGCTAATCTAGATGCTAAATATGAACGGTTGTCTGCAGCCATAAATGCATTCAATAGCAATCGCATTGCTGAAGAGAATGCAGAATTAGAAAAATTAAGTAAATCTTTGCAAAAAACGCAGGACAATCAAAACCTATCTGAACAAAAGAAACATAAAAAAATTGCACAGATTCAAAATAAAATCGATATGATTGAAACAACGGTTGACATGTTAAAAAATGATCATATTCATTTATCTGTGAGTCATCTCAAAATGTATTTTGGTGGGGTCAAGGCGGTTAATGATTTGTCATTTAAAGTGAATAAAGGTGAAATCTTTGGATTGATTGGTCCGAATGGCGCCGGTAAAACAACCGTCTTCAACTGTTTAACACAATTCTATCGTGCAACAGGTGGGCAAATGGTTTTTAAGAACAAAGAGGGGCATATCATCCATTTAAAAGATTATAAGACACACGATATGATCAATGAAGGTATTTCTAGAAGTTTTCAAAATGTCGAATTGATTTGGGAACTCACAGTGCTCGATAACTTATTGGTTGCCGCTCATTCTTTAGTCATTACAAACCTTTTTGATCATATGTTCCATACGCGAAAACTCATTCGTGAAGAAACTGTTCTTCGTACAAAAGGATATCAAATTCTCAAGGATCTTGGTATTGAGGAGTTTGCATTCCGCTCACCTTATGGATTACCTTATGGAATTTTAAAGAAAGTCGAGCTTGCCAGAACGATGATGACCAATCCGTCACTAATTATTCTTGATGAACCTGCAGCAGGGCTCAATGATGGAGAAACAATGGAACTTGCAAAAGTCATCAACAAGATAAATCAAATGTATGGCATTACGATCTTCTTAGTTGAACATGATATGAGTCTTGTTATGTCGATTTGTAATAGAGTATGTGCGATATCATTTGGTAAACTTATTGGATTAGGTACACCACAAGACATCCAGAATAATCCTGAAGTACGCAAAGCATATTTAGGAGATGATGACGATGAGTAATTATGTACTAGAAATCAAAGATCTCGAAATCGATTATGGCATCGTCAAGGCGGTCAAAGGTATTGACATGATTATTCCCAAAGGATCAATCGTTGCAATCCTTGGCGCAAATGGTGCCGGAAAAACATCGACAATTCGTTCTGTTTCTGGATTGACTAAAGTTAAGCATGGTGAAATTATTTACAAAGGAGAGCCCATCCAAAATCAATTACCTTATAAAATTGTACAAAAGGGTATCATGCAATCACCAGAAGGACGCATGATTTTAAATGGATTGACCGTTGAAGAAAATCTACTCGTTGGCGCCTATACATTGAAGAAAAAAGATGGCGTATCGCGTGCTATAAGAGTCAAGCAACAACTTGAAGAAGTATATGGTTATTTTCCAATTTTAAAAGAAAGAAGAAAACAACAATCATCCACACTTTCAGGTGGTGAACAACAGATGTTAGCAATCGGAAGAGCTTTAATGGGAGCACCTGAACTGCTTTTGTTGGATGAACCTTCACTTGGATTGGCACCACTTATTATTCGCGATATATTTAATATCATCAAAAAAATCAAGGAGGATGGTAGAACGATATTAATTGTTGAACAAAATGCTAGGCAGACATTGAAAATCGCAGATTATGCATATGTCTTAGAGATTGGGAAAATCAAAGCTGAGGGAAATGCAGCAGATCTTCTCAATAATGATGAACTGATCAGTGCTTATCTCGGATCAGCGAAAACTCAGAATGTTTAATGAAAGGTTATAAAGTGCATAGCACTAAAAAAAATAAAGGAGAAAATAGTATGAAAAAGTTTTTAATGTTTTTGTTAGTTACAGTATTGGCAGTCACATTATTTGGATGCACATTACCTACTGGCAGTGACACCACTGAAGTACAGGGTATCACAGACACAGAAATTATTATTGGTAACACAGCAGCCACTAGTGGTGCTTTTTCTGGCGTAGGTATTCCATTCAACTTAGCAATGCAAGTTGTATTTGATGAATACAATGCAACACATGAAGGTCGCGATATTCGCTTTATTCATTATGACGATGGATTTAACGGCGAAACAGGTAGCACATTGACAAAACAACTTGTCGAAGAAGATAAAGTATTCGCACTCGTTGGTCATTTTGGTACAAACACTGTTAATGCAACGATGGATTACTTATTAGAATCTGGCGTACCAATGGTTTATGGTGTTACAGGTGTTAACTCATTATACTTTGAAGACGTACCTGGTAATAACATTTTAACGGTACAACCTATCTATCGTACAGAAGGCCAAATGTTGGTTGCTAGAACACTACATGAAGATTTATTTGGCGAAAATGGTGATGCTGTGTTAGGTGCAGAAGACAATATCGTTGTCTTGTACTCAGATGATGATGCTGGTCAATCAATCAAGACTGGTATCCAAGACCAAGTAGCTATAGAAGAAGCTGGTAGTCGCGTTACATATGTTCCATTTAGTACATTAACAGCATCTAGCGTTATTCCAACCGCATTGGCACAAAATCCAGAAGCTATCATTCTATCATCAAATCAAGCACCTGCTACTGCAGCAATCACTGCTTTAAGAGAAAATAACAGTACAGTTCCTGTCATCACAAGTTATGTGAATGCAGCATCAGTATTCACTGCAGCACAAGTTGTGGATGCTGGTCAAACCTTAGGGAATGCATTGCCATTTGAAGTATATGCTAATGGTTGGGTTGACATCTCTGATACAGCTGCTCCTGCACCAACGGAAGCACAAGTTGGCACAGCGACTTTAGTTGGTTGGAATGAATTAGAAACAGATCCATTGTTCGGCTTTGGTTATGATTATCTTGCAGGATTTACTGCAGAATATTGGGAAGGATTTGTTCATGATTTAAACGTATCTGACCGTGTTGATGGTGATACATCAGCTCGTTCTTTATGGGCAAATTCATATGCAATAGCTGGTTATGTTGCAGCAACAACATTCGTAAAGGTTCTTGAAAGAGTTACAGATTTTGATACATTAACTTGGGCATCATTTATTGAACTTGCAGAATCAGCTCCTATTGATCTTCCAATGGCTGGTCAAATCGACTGGTCAAATGGTCAACGTGTGGGTCTTAACGAATTAGCATTTAACCAATTTGCACTGACATCATCAGGATGGGCATTTGTTAAAGTTAGAGGAATTGAATCAATCGAAGCTGTTAGAGGATAATTTCTAATAGTCATATTGGAATCAGACGCTGGTTCTCCAGCGTCTTTTTCTTTATAGAAGGAGGCAAGAATGAGGATTAATGGCAAAGAGTTATTCGTTGAAGATTTAGGCAACAAGAATGGGGAAGCTATTCTATTTTTGAATGGTGTGATGGCAACTACATCAAGCTGGTATCAAATCATCGCTCCATTTGTCAACTTGGGATATCGCGTGATCTTGCATGACTTTAAAGGACAATTAAAATCAGATAAACCAGAGGGTCCCTATACGTTTAAGGAACACGCGGATGAAACAGTCGAGCTGATGAATGCATTAGCTATTAAACAGGCAATTATCGTAGGAACAAGCTATGGTGGAGAAGTTGGATTGCGGTTAGCAGCCTACTATCCTGAACGCGTTAAAAAGCTTGCTGTTATAGCTTCTGTGAGTGAACTAGATGAACACATGGTACTCGTAATAAAGGATTGGATAAAACTTGCAAAAGAAAAAGACGGGTATGAATTTTTCTGGGGTATGTGTAAGAGCATTTATCATCCTCAATTTATAGCAGAAAATCGGCCGTTTTTAGAAAAGAGGGCACTAGCCTTAGCAGGGATTAATCCCGACTATTTTAAAGGACAAATAACACTATATGAGACTTTTCTAAATGATGTGACTCTAGATAAAGAACTAGATTTAATTAAAGCACCAACACTAATGATTAGCGCTGCAGATGACAAGCTGAAACCACCTCGCTTCTCAGAGATAATGAGGCAGAAGATCAAAGATAGCAAACACGTCATCATCAAAGACGCTGCACATGTAGTTATACTAGAGAAGCCTCAAGAAATTATAGATGCACTATTAGAATTCATTCACTAATAACTGAGTAAAAAAACGGGACATTAGAGTGAACTCTATTTAGTAGACAATTTAATAAAAGCTAGTAGTGTTTATATCTTTATGAAGAGCTTGAATGAAATACCTCTATAATAGTAATTATGGAGGTATTTTTTATGGCAAGTAAAGGACAAAAGTTTCAAAGGTATGATTTAGAATGCAAACTCAAAGTTTTGAAGGAATACAAAGCATGTTTAATTGATTTAAAAAAAAGCGGGACTACATACGAATTCAGAATCTATGAAGAAAAGTTAAATGGTAAAGACAGGTACTCAATCGAAGTGTTTTTAATTGAGAAAATGAAAGCGATTTTGATGAGGTTATAGAAAAAGGCCAAATCAGAGATGAGTGGTTAGTACCTAATAAACTAAAACTTACAGCAGCAAATATTTTTCGCATCCTCAATGAACGTGGCTACCAAGTCAGCCAATCCACTGTAGAAAGAGTCTTCAATCACTATAGGAATAGCCTCCCTAAAGACGTTTTAATTATACAAGAATATGATAATCGAAGTAAGCGTGTAGAATACGATTTTTAACGTAAAGACCATGATTGATGATGTGAAGAAAACCTATCATCAAGTCACGATCGCGATGCCAAACTCTGATTATTTATGCGCAGGACTGTGCG
>WOZH01000022.1 GCA_011620375.1 Acholeplasmataceae bacterium | reverse complement strand
CACAACGCTCGTGCTTTTAAAATTCTGCATGTTTTGGTGTTCGCGGGAATGGAATGACATCGCGAATGTTCTCCACGCCAGATAGATACATTATTAATCGCTCAAACCCCATACCGAATCCGCTATGGATGCATCCACCATACCGCCGTAGATCAAGGTACCATTCTAAATCGGATTGCGGCACACCCATTTCATTCATTCTTTTTACAAGCATATCTAAACGATCTTCACGCTGTGAGCCACCAATGAGTTCACCACTGCCAGGAACCAATAAATCCATTGCAGCGACTGTTTCGTTATCTTCGTTCATGCGCATATAAAAGGCTTTGATATCCTTGGGCCAATCCGTAATAAACACCGGCGACTTAAAATGAACTTCAGTTAAGTATTTTTCGTGTTCTGTATTGATATCTTGCCCATGAATGGGTTGGTTTTCAAACTTGATGTTTGCACTGAGTAGAATATCGATTGCTTCTTTATGTGTCACTCTAGCGAATGGTTGATTGATAATCTTTTGTAATTTAGCCTTGATTCCTTTTTCAACCCATTGATCAAAGAAGTCCATTTCTTCAGGAATATGAGCAAACACATATTCTATGATATATTTCACCATTTTTTCAGCAATGACCATATCTTTTTCTAGATCACAAAATGCGATTTCGGGCTCAATCATCCAGAATTCAGACGCGTGTCTTTGTGTATTTGAATTTTCAGCTCGGAATGTTGGTCCAAACGTGTAAACCTTATTAAAAGATAGCGCATAGGCTTCGGCTTCTAATTGCCCTGTTACGGTTAGGTTTGTTTTTCTACCAAAGAAATCTTTTTTATAATCAATTTCTCCATCTTCTGTTTTTGGTGGGTTTTCAAATGATAGTGTTGATACGCCGAACATTTGTCCTGCACCTTCACCATCGTTACCCGTGATGATTGGCGTATTTACATAAACAAATCCTTCTTTTTGAAAGAATTCATGAATGGCGAATGCGGCAACGCTTCTTAGCCTAAACACCGCCTGAAACAGATTAGTTCTTGTGCGTAAATGTGCAACTTCACGAAGAAATTCTCTCGTATGTCTTTTGGGTTGTATCGGAAATGTTTCATCTGCTTCACCGAGCAATTTTATTGTGCTTGCTTTAAGTTCAAAGGGCTGTTTCATTTCTGGTGTTAATTTTAAAATACCCGTCACTTCAATGGCACTTCCAACACTGAGTTTCTGAGCATCATTAAACGTATCCAATGTGCTTATATCATAAACAACTTGAAGCGGTGCGAAAAATGTACCATCATGCAAATTGATAAATCCAAATTCTTTTTGTGCCCGATTTGATCTTACCCATCCAAATAATGTTAATTTTTGATCGACAAATTCTTTTGTGGATCGAAAAATGTCTTTTACGGTTGTTTCCATATGTGCTCCTTATGTTCGTAACTTAATCAAAACGACTAAACCGTCTTTCTTGCATTCAATATATTTTTTTAATCTGACTTGGAAAAACTCTGCGGTTCTTCCGTTTTTGTAACCAAAGTTCTTAGGATTGAACTTCTTCTTATAGATATCTCTCAAAATGTTTCCAACATCAGATAAATGAACATATTCTTTATCCGATGCATCCATGATGTTTTTAATGTGTGTGAGTAATTCATTGATGCGTTTATCCTTGTCATCAAACATCACTTCTTGTGCAGTACTTTGATTAATCATCGCATTTAGATCAACAAAGTCATCAAAACGGCGCTTATACTGTGACGTTACATCTTTTGTGCTTGCACCAATGATATAGCGACCTTTGAATTTGAGATAATCGACAACTGCTGAGAAATCTGAATCGTTCGATGCAATAACAAATGTATCAATATATTCATTTTCTAATAACTTCAATGTCTCAATCGTCATTTTGATGTCAGTTGCATTCTTCATATCCGAATGATTAATCTGCATGATAGGTGTCAATTCAAATTTTTGTAACTTTCGATTTAGTTTCGTGTCACTTAGATTACTATAAAACGCATAATTAACTAATAATCTACCATTTGGTGAAATTTTGTTGATTGCCTTATATAACCATTCCAAATAAAGTTCGTTGTTGAAGTTATCATAATCAATCAATATGGCAATGTTTTCAGGTTTTTTCATATATATAATCCTTTCTATTAAAAAATTCGTCCTTGAAAAATAGCTAAGGACGAATTAATCCGCGGTACCACCTTAGTTCTAGATTTCTCTAGCACTCAATACCTTTAACGCAGGTTTACGGATAGTTCTACTTTCCTGTTGGATTTCTGCTATCTCTCAAAGTGTTCTTCACCTCTAATATGATATCGATCTTTCACCATTATCGACTCGCTTTAAACATGTTTTAAAAGTTACTTTCTTCTCATAGATTTCGTTATTCATTATACCGAATAATCGCATTAAATGTCAATTGCTATTCGACTTCTAAATCATCCTCTTCTGATAAATCAATTTCTTCGAATTTTGCATCCGAAATATGTTTAAATCGCCTGGATATTTTTTTGCTTGATGCGCTGATTTTTTGTGCATCTTTCGTCACAGCTAACATTGTGCGATCAAGTTTGTTCCAACGATCCATATAGCGATCAAACTCAATACCTAACGCACGAAGATGCTCACGGATGAGCGTCGTCTGTTTATCTCTTTCAATATTCTTAACAATCGTTAAAATGGTTGTCAGTGTCGAGATGAGTGTCGTTGGTGAAACAAGCCAAACGCGCTTGTTTTGAGAATGGATGATAATGTCTTCGTGATAGGCGGCTATTTCTGCAAAAATCGCTTCTGCAGGAATGAACATAAATGCTTGATCCGCGGTCACCCCATCGATGATATATTTGGAGGCAATTACATCGATATGCATCTTCACATTTTTCTTAAATTCTTTTTCAGCTACTGCTCTGTCAGCGGGGCTTAATTTCTTATCGACCATGCGTTGATAATTCTCAAGTGGAAACTTTGAATCAACGCTAATATCTCCTAATGGTTCGGGTGCATGGATGAGGGCATCCACTATCACCTTATCGATGCCAATTTGTTTTTGCGTCTCATAAAGTTCTTTGTTATTTCCCATGACCGATTCCAATATTGTATAAAGCTGAACTTCACCGAAGGTACCCCGTGATTTTTTATCACTTAAGAGACTAGAAAGATCAACAACATCGGCAGATAATGCCTCGATTTTTTTCTGTGCTTCATCAATTTTAGACAGTCTTTCAATGACGTCATGAAAAGTTTCATTAGTATCTTTAAAGCCTTTACTTAAGCGTTCTTCCACCTTTTCATTTATCGTTGTCATCTGTTTTTCAATGTGTGACATCATGCGCTCTCTGAAGTCATCTAAATCGGTATGATTTTCTTTGCTATAAGCGTGAAATTTTTCAGATAGTTCTGTTTTAAATTCACCAAATTCTTTTTGCATATAGCCTTTGAAATCACTCGTGTCTAGCGGTTGATTATCTTGCTGTTTTTGCTTAAAAATAAAAATTAGGAATACCATCAACCCCATTAATAAAACAACTAATCCCAACAGTATATATTCAAATGGTCCCATGTTAAAACCCCCTTATAAATCTGCGAGATAATAGACATTGAAGATGTTATCTTTTATCTCTACATAAAATGTTAAATATGTGTCTTTCGACAATAAAATATCATTAACGGATGTAATAAAACCATCATCGTTTAGAGCATTTGCATACATCCTTTGTTCTTCTTCTGGAACCATCACCGATTGGTATGATCTAGAGATATAATCTGTACAGTAATATTTATATTGCATGTCGAGAAAAAACAAGAAATTATAGATAGCCTGCCCGGTTTTTTCTTCTGCATAATTAATCACTTGATCAATCATTTCTTGATTGACATTTTTAACGCGAACACCGAAAAATCGCTCTCTATAATAAGACCCATAAGCATTGTATGATTCATCTGATTCGGTACGATAATTGGGGTCAGTCCATATATCGTACGAGATGATATGTGCCGTAACATTGCCGTATTCATGCGGTTCATTACCAGGTGTTAAAATAATGTCGATTAATGATTGATTTGAATTCGGAAACCCAGTTGCTTCAAGGTATCCTAAATCCTCTGATTTAAGTGCTGCGTGGCCACCAAAATAATATGTCATAAATTGATGAAAAACAGGAATATAAGGAAACGGTGAATCCCATGTCATCAACACATCTCCATCTTTCCCAAAATGCCTTCTGGTATCATCTTCAAAAATACTTCTAGTGTCACTTAATTCGTATGTTTCTGTGCGTTCTACGGCATAGTATTTTCTAACCTGCTCTGTGTTGCCATACATGAAAGTTTCTTCGTATTCAAATATTGCTCTTTCTTTGAATCTATTAATCAAAATTGATGTTTGGACATTTTCGTAGGTCGCAACCCCAAAGCTATATGTGATTCCTCCCAAACAAAAGAAGAGAAATAGTATCAATAATCTTTTTAAGATGTGTCCAATGTGTATTCTTTTTCTTCTTGTTTTTCTATCTTTCGCCATATAAACACCTTTAATGATATACCTTAATTATAGCACATGCGGATGTAATATCATATGCGAAAACTAATAAGCTTTGTGCTATAATAAATTTGATTTTATGCGGGTGTAGTTTAGTGGTAGAACGACAGCTTCCCAAGCTGTAAGTGGGGGTCCGATTCCCCTCATCCGCTCCA
>WOZH01000066.1 GCA_011620375.1 Acholeplasmataceae bacterium | reverse complement strand
TTATAAGATGTATTATGAGATTATCATGCAGACAGAGGCCATTGAAAAACACATGCTCTTTACTGAAGGATTATCGAAACGAAAAGAAAACATTTTGACAGAATTATTTGAAAAGATTGCTTCTAATGATCCTGAATATGATAACTTAACTTATAAATTCTTAGATTATAGAAATTATATGGCTTATGATATTGAAGTGACCAATATCAATGGTAATAAATCACTTTTCTCTAAAGTTTCAAAGGAGAAAAGCGGTGGCGAAACACAAGTACCGTTCTATATCGTTATTGCAGCGTCATTCCAACAATTATTGACAAAAAATCGTAGAATTGATTCTGGATGTATCGTTTTATTCGATGAAGCGTTCAACAATATGGATGAATCGCGAATCGACGCGATGATGAAATTTTATAACAGCCTTTCCATTCAATTGCTCATCGCTGTGCCACCACAGCGCGTATCAAATATTATTAATTATGTAAACACAAGTCTAGTGATTGTCAAAGACAATGATTATGCGATAGTTGAAACATTTAATGATCACAGACTTATAGGATTCTAAAGGAGAATATAATATGAAAACATTAACAAAAGAAAATCTTGAAAGACTTGCTTTAAACGCACAACAAAAACCTGTTCAACAGGCACTTAAACGCGTTTTATTTGCCAATGACATTCAAACATCGCTGCATAAACAGGAACGTATCCCGGCTAATCAATTCTTATTTTCAAATGAAATTAAGACATTGCCGGTTGCCAACCAAAAACAAAGTGGTCGTTGTTGGATATTTGCGGGTCTTAACGTTTTACGTGAAGCTGTAGCAAATAAATATCATTTATCGACTTTTGAATTTTCACAAAACTATACAGCGTTTTATGATAAACTAGAAAAAATCAATTATTTCATTGAGTCAATGGATGACTTTTTGGATGCTGATCAAGATGATAGAACATTACAACACATCTTGAGAACCGGTATCCAAGATGGGGGACAATGGGATATGTTTGTCAGTCTCATCAATAAATATGGTGTTTTACCTAAAGCGTTTATGGAAGAAACAGTCTCGTCTTCTAAGACCAAACCGATGAATCAAATCATTGATTTAAAACTGAGACAATATGCCGCTAACGCAAGAAAATTACATGCTGAAGGTCATTCATTAGATGATCTTAAAGCCAAAACAATTGATGAACTCTATACTTTCTTGGTCTCATGCTTCGGTGAACCACCAAAGACATTCGATTTTGATTATGTTGATAAAGATGGTGCATATCATGTCATTAAAAATTTAACGCCCCAAAAATTCTATGAAGAGGCTGTTGGCATTGACTTAAATGATTACGTCTCTATCATTAACTCACCGACAAAAGACAAACCTTTTATGCATACGTATACAGTTGCTTATTTAGGAAATATCGTTGGTGGTAAAGAGATTAGGTATCTTAATCTTGAAATGTCTGAATTAAAAGCATTAGTTGTTAAACAGCTAAATGATAAAGAAGTTGTATGGTTTGGATCCGATGTCGGGCGCTATGGTGACAAAAAAGAAGGTGTCTGGGATTCTGAATATTATGATGATGCTCTTCTTGGAATGGATATGGTCATGACAAAGGAAGACCAATTGGATTATGCGCAAAGCCTCATGACTCATGCGATGGTTATCACGGGTGTTCATATCGATAATGATGAAGTAAAACGATTCAAAATTGAAAACAGTTGGGGAGATGCAACTGGCCAAAAAGGTTATTATTTAGCATCAAAAGAATGGTTTGATCAATTTGTCTATCAAGCAGTCATTCATAAGAAATATTTAAATGATAAACAACTTAAAGCATTAAGTGAAGACCCTAAAGTCTTGAAACCTTGGGATCCAATGGGGGCATTAGCCATCTAAATGTTTACAAGCCTAATCTGAGTGATTAGGCTTTTCATTTGTATCTCAAACATGATATAATGGATATGCAAATTTCGGGACGTGGCGCAGCTTGGTAGCGCACTTGCATGGGGTGCAAGGGGTCGCAAGTTCAAATCTTGTCGTCCCGACCATTATTATGAGAACAACAAAGTCTCTTTTCTTTTTTAACACATATAAAGGTGCTAAAATAAGGAAAAGAGGAGATGTATAATATGAAATACGATATTGCTTTAAAAGAAGCTAATGGCACACTTACGACGCTCGAGAAGTATAAAGACAAAGTGCTATTGATTGTCAATACTGCTACGCATTGTGGCTTTACTAAACAGTATGAAGGATTGGAGAAACTTTATCAATCATATCATAAAAATGGATTTGAAATATTAGATTTTCCGTGTAATCAATTTGCACATCAAACGCCAGAAAACGACGAAGAAATTGGAAAGTTTTGTGAGTTGAACTATCATACAACGTTTCCACGTTTTGAAAAAACAAACGTCAATGGCAAGAATGCACATCCACTTTTTGTTTATTTAAGAAAAAACAGTCCGAGAGAAGTAGGACCTAATCATAAAGCTGAGAGATGGCTGTCAAAAATGTTTTTCGGTCATAAGATCAAATGGAATTTCACTAAATTTTTAGTTGATAAAAATGGAAAAATAATCGCTAGATTTTCGCCACAAGTTAAACCTGAAGATCTGAGAGAATCTATCGAAAAAGCATTATAAAAAGGCTCGATGAGCTTTTTTAGTTTTGAAACATATCATCATTTGTCTTTGTTTAAGTTAGATTGCTTTTTTTGATGTTCGTTCATCTATGTTTTAGTGAGTCATTATCCATAAGAATAATGCGAAATTATATATGTGATAGTTTAATTCATTAAAAATTTATAGACATTTTTTCATATTGATGATAGAATATTATCGCGTGTCGCACCCGTAGCTCAGTTGGATTAGAGTGCAGCCCTCCGAAGGCTGAGGTCGCATGTTCAAATCATGTCGGGTGCACCATTTCCGGAGGAATACTCAAGCGGTTGAAGAGGCGGGCTTGGAAAGCTCGTAGGTCGATAAAACGACGCAGGGGTTCAAATCCCCTTTCCTCCGCCACCCTGATTATACCAAGTTTATTTCTATTTCAAAAAGTGACTTAAGCGCGCCACTTAGGGAATAAGTGGAGATAAACTTTTTTCTTTTTAAGGATATTTCAGCTATAATTTCAATGTATTTCTATCGTTTTTAGGACTATTTGAGTATCTAAAACTCTTTGATTTGTACTTAGTGTCTTAGGGGATTTGAACTTTTCGCTTTTTCAAGTTTTTCGTGAACCCGAGGGGATTTGAACTTGAAGTTTTCTAAAAAAAATAGGTGTCCTAAAACCCTACCATATACCGGTAAAAAAAACATGTTATAATGGAATATTAGAAATTCCAGAATTTTGTGTCCACAACCCCTACTTAACTTCCAGAAAAAAAGGATCATCTACTCTATGATCCTAAACCAAATATAGCATCTTGTGGAATATTTGTACTAGTAAATTTTGATAGAACTTGTTGCTAAGTGGTTTGTTTTGCGTATCGTGTATTCAGTAGAAATTGCTGGATATATGTATACGCATTTTTTATTTGAACTTTTGAAAGGATCTATAACAAACTCTATATCGTCACGGTTGTATATTCTTGCTTTTGTAAAAATCTCACGAAATTGAAAATCCGAAATCTTATCAATTGGAGTTTTGTACTTGCTTAATATCATTTTCATTTTCTTAATGATTGATGGAATGTTATGAGTTGTTAATAACTTATTCTTTAGCTTTATTAGTTCTATTTGAGTTTCATTCTTGAGTGAAATCACTTCACTTCGAACATGTTTATCTAATTCATCATTTGAGACCATAAGAGTTCTTAACTTTGCGTCATAGTCGTCTAATTTTTCCTGTGCCTGCTGCAAACTCGAGTTCAGTTCAATGATAGCGGGATGTATCATTAAAGCCTCACGCAGGCGATTTAAGAAGTTGTCCTTATTCTTAATAATCCAGTTTATGTGTGAAATTAGTACCCTATCAAATGTTGATACAAATAGTGCATCATTATCGCATTTTTTATTTATTTTGTTTGAAGAACATACGAGGATTTTATTCTCCCAGATGGTATTGATGTTATTTATTCTGTAATGATAATTCTTTCCACAGATTGCACATTCTATAAATTCAGCATACTCCGAACGATTTGTTCCAATTTTCTTTAGCTGCTTTTTGTCTAGAGTGAGGTTGTATTTTAGGATACGTTGATTCTTCAGAGCGTGAACCTCATCAAAAAGTTTTTGAGAAATGATCCCTTGATGAGAATTTTCCACATAATATTTTAGCAGAGTTAGTTGGTTTTTCTCGCCTGAACGATCTCCTATTTTCTTTCTTTTTGATTTTTGAAGAATTGCGTTTCCTGTATATCGCTCATTATTTATGATTCCACGAATCGCACCTTCATAATATGGTTTGTTTCCAAACTTAGTTTTTAGATTAAGTTTGTTTAAATGTTCAGCTATAAGTCTTTGTGATATCCCTTCTGAATACATTTTGAAAATTAACTTAATTACTTTTGCTTCCTCTTTGTTAATAATCACATCATTGTTTTCATCTCGGTCATATCCAAGAAGATGAGAAGTAACCATAGGAACAATTCCATCTCTAAATCTTTTTTGTACACCCCATTTTACATTCTCGCTTATGCTTCTAGATTCCTCTTCAGCCATGCCTGCCATGACTGCAATGACAAACTCTATCTTTGGATCAAATGAAGATAAGTTTTCTTTTTCAAACCACACTTCAGTTCCATGACTTTTTAGTTCTTGAAT
>WOZH01000077.1 GCA_011620375.1 Acholeplasmataceae bacterium | reverse complement strand
TCGTCTAGATAATAAGTGGTATATCATCCGACTCATCGCACTTGATGCCACTGGCGATAAAAAAGCACTAGTGAATAGTATAAAAGTAGAAAGCAATCGAACATTTACACACAATCAATTATTGCTTTTCAATTTTTTAAAAGCAAAAAATAGTTATAGCAAAGAAGCGTTGTTAATCTATTTAAGAACCGTCATTTTGGGAGACAATTTTCTAACGGATGATGTCCGAATTCTAAGCTATTTGCAAAAGCAATCACATCGCTTATTCAAAGCATATTTCTACTATAAAGAAGCCGCTGAGGTTTATACAAAATTTAATTACAAGATTGAAACATTAAAACGTTCAAATCAAATCATAGGAAAAGAGCTGAAGAGCTCTTTTTTCATGCAATTAAGAGCGTTTGAACATTGAATTTTAACCTTAAGTACGGTATACTTATTTTTAGGCATGGAGGATTAAAGAAATGCGCGTCATTAGGTTGTTAAAACTGGCAAAAGGCTATTGGGGATTATTTGTAATCGTTATCGTATTCACGGCGATTCATCAATATACATATTCTAACGTCCCTTTGTTCACACAATATTTAATCAAGACACTTATGGAACAACCAGGTGTCGCTATCGGTACTGCAACGGTCGGCCAAGTTCATCTACCCGCTTTTGTTGTTTCTTTTATCAGTATGGATTCCGATGTTTTAAACATCGTTTTTAGAATTGCACTATCGCTTGTTTTGTTACAGGTCTTTAGATTTACATTAAGGTTCTTTGACATGTGGATAAGGGGACATATGGCTGAAGGATTATCTAGAGATATGCGGCTAAGAATGTATGATCATGTACAGAAGCTCAGCTATCAATTTCACAATAATGTCGATACTGGAGATTTGATCCAACGGGTGACAACTGACATTGAAACGACGTCACTATTTTTAACCACTCGTTTATTGGATTTTGTATATTTAATTTTCACATTAATTTTTGGTGCTTATCAATTAGCACTAATCAATCCAACGATGGTTTGGATTACATTGATGATTGCACCAATAATGGCTGCATCATCTATTATCTATTTCACAAAGATAGATAAAGTGTTCAAAGAAGTAGAAGAACGCGAATCAAAAATGATTACTGTGATTCAAGAAAGTGTCTCTGGGTCCCGTGTTGTTCGTGCCTTTGCAAACGAATCTTTCGAACTCGAAAAGATGGAAGAAAAGAACAGCAGTTATGCCAAGATGCAAATACATGCCTCCAAAATCATCTCCATCTATTGGGGGACGATGGATTTTATTAGTATTAATCAATATTTGATTATTATCGCTGTTGGTGCGTATGGGATTACACACAACACTATGGATGCAGCGGGTGCCGCTGCAGCATTGCAACTCGTCGGTATGTTGATTTGGCCAATTCGCGGGTTAGGTCGCTTGATTAGTGACTTTTCCAAAGCGTTAGTTTCATCCGATCGTTTGAATGAAATATTAGATAAACCAAGTGAATTCGAAATTGATGGTACTGAAACACCTGAAATCAAGGGTGATATTAGATTTGATCATGTATCATTTAAGTTTGATGACAGTAATGATCATCTATTAAAGGATGTGTCTTTCCATGTTAAAGCAGGACAAACTATCGCGATTATCGGACGTACAGGATCAGGAAAGTCAACGATTATCAATTTATTATTACGCATGTATGAATACCAAGATGGTGACATATGGATTGATGGCGTTAGACTCAAAGATATAAAGAAAGAACATATCAGAAAAGCAATCGGTGTTGTATTGCAAGATCCTTTCTTATATTCCAAGACGGTTTTTGAAAATATCGCAATCGCTCATAAAAATTCGACAAGAGATAGTATTGTAGAAGCCGCTAAAATCGCAGCACTTGAAAAAGACATTCATACATTCAAACAAGGATATGACACAGTCGTTGGTGAAAAAGGAACGACGCTTTCAGGTGGACAGAAACAAAGAGTTGCGATTGCGCGAATTTTAGTTAGTAATAAGCCAATTTTGATTTTTGATGACGCATTGAGCGCAGTCGATACACAAACGGACAAGATGATTAGAGAAGCACTCGCCTCGAAAGATAACAAGCAGACATCAATCATTATTACCCATCGAATCACGACAGCCAAAGAAGCCGATATGATTATTGTGTTGGAAAATGGAAAAATTGAAGAAATTGGTACACATCAAGAATTAAGTAAAAAACCCGGTCTTTATAAAAAGATTTGGGATATTCAAGGACATCTTGAAAAAGAATTTCTTGAAATGGTTAAGGCAGGTGATAACGATGCATCATGAAGATGATCAAGACATCCAGTCTAAAGTAAGTTTTAATACCTGGAAAAAGATTTTAAAAGTCGTTTTAAGTTCACGTAAGAATGTCATATTATTACTCATATTTGTAACAACGGTAGCAATTTTAGATGTTGCTTGGCCATTGATCAATCGTTACGCAATCGATGTGTTTTTCCTTGGAAACGACTATTCAACATGGCCGTATTTTGTCGCTGTCAATATTATGGTTGCGTTAGGATTTGGGCTGAATGTTTGGGGATTTATTAGGCAAGCGGGTATTATTGAAGCGAAAACATCGTATATTTTTAGAAAACAAGCATTCGCGAATTTACAAAGATTGTCGTATTCGTATTTTGATCAGACGCCACAAGGTTGGATTATGGCGCGTATGACGTCTGATACAAGGAAGCTCTCATTAATCGTCTCATGGGGTATCGTCGATTTTTTGTGGGCGGGACTACAGATGGTTGGTATTCTTGTCGTTTTATATATTACATTTATCAAATTAGCATTAATCATCACGATCTTGATGCCGATTATGTTCGTTATTGCTTATTTCTTTCAGAAGGCTATTTTAAACCGTCACCGCATTGCAAAAAAACACAATTCACAGCTGACAGCACAATTCAATGAAGGTTTTTCGGGCGCCAAAACAACAAAATCTTTATCCATCGAAAAGGATAATTATGATGAGTTTGAGGTTACAGCAAGAAAACTGAAGACTGCAAGTGTCAGAGCAGTTGTTATGTCAGCAGCTTTTTCGAGTATCATTTTGATTCTAGCTTATGTTGGTGTGGCAGTAACGATGTATCAGGGAACCGTCTATGTGCTAGGTACGATTATCACGATTGGTACACTTCAGATGTTCATCGCTTATACGATTAATTTTTTTGAGCCAGTCATGGTCATTACACAGATTCTATCTGATTTTCAAAACGCACAAGCATCTGCAGAACGTTTAACAGGCTTGATTGAAACACAGCCCGATATTGAAGATCGTCCCGATGTTATCGAACAATATGGTGATCTCTTCAATGATAAAAAAGAGCATTGGGAAGAATTAAAAGGGGATGTTGAATTTAAGGATATCACATTCTATTACAACGAAAATGAGAACATTCTTGAGCATTTCAACTTTAAAGCCAAAGCGGGCCAATCAGTTGCATTGGTTGGACATACAGGATCAGGAAAAACAACGATAGTTAATCTCTTGTCCAGATTCTATGAACCTAAAAAGGGACAACTGTTAATCGATGGCATTGATTATCGAGAAAGAAGTCTTCATTGGTTGCACAAGCGTTTGGGATATGTGCTTCAATCACCCCATTTATTTTCAACAACCATTATGGAAAATATCCGATATGGTAGACTGGATGCCACGGATGAGGAAGTTATATCAGCTGCAGAATCTGTTGGTGTCAGCACATTTGTAGAGAAATTGGATAAAAAATACGAGACTTTCGTTGGTGAAGGGGGAAACCTTTTATCGGTCGGTCAAAAACAATTGATCAGTTTCGCGCGTGCTGTGCTCGCAGATCCGCAAATATTGATATTGGATGAAGCGACATCTTCCATCGACTCCGAATCGGAACTTGTGATACAGGAAGCGACGGATCGATTACTAAAAGATCGGACGAGTTTCATTGTTGCTCATCGCTTGTCGACCATTGTTAAAGCTGATTTGATTGTGGTACTTGAGATGGGAAAAATCATTGAGATGGGTACGCATGATGAATTGATTGAAAAACGCGGTAAGTATTTTAACTTGTATAAAAATCAATTTTTGCAGGAAAGATTACAGGATATCATTCAGTAAAAGTAAAAAGCCATGGGTAGCAACTATTATTTAGTTGAGGTGAACCTATGGTTTTTTTAACGCAGATGTTGACAATCTTATCTATTAGTGTCACGTGGTTTAACACAGTGGTAGATGTCTTGCTTAATGCTGATTTGGATGACTATTTGAATATACCATATGCTGCGCTCATGGTTGATGGAGACATAGTTGATTCTGCTGTCTATTATCAAAAAAATGGCGTCAATTATACATTTGTCACGACGATTAATACGGGTATTGTAAAAACATATACACTCTATTATGAAGCTTATTTCCCAGCCTATGATATCAGAGATGTTGCTGAAATCACATTCAATGTCATTGATGATGTTGCTCCTAAGATTACTAGAGTGCCTGTTTTTCATATGGAAGTCGGTGATGATCCACCTGATTTAAGCGTAGGTTTTTTGTATGATGACAATTACGATCATCAAGATGGACTCATTGTCTATATCGACGATTTCGGGGTTAATTACCATGTTATCGGTATATATGATATTACATATCGTGTCATCGATTCGTCATACAATGAGACCAGCGCGATATCGACGATATTCATCGTAGATACGGTTTGCCCCTCGATACAGCAAACCCAACCCATTGTTATTGAGCGAAAAGATACATCATCTTTACTTCGTTATTTTACTATTTCAGATACATATGATTTATCTCCTCAAGTCAATATTGATACATCGCACATAGATTTTTCTACAGTTGGACAATATCCACTTTTTCTTAATGCCTATGATCAAAGTGGCAATTCATCTGCACTTGAAACAACGCTCAATATCGTTGATACAACAGCACCGAACATCCGTTTAACCAGTGCGCCAAAGCCCATTACTGTTTATGATGAAACCGCATTATTATCATTAAAAGATTATATTATTCAAATTGATGATAGCGGTGATGTGATGACGCATGAAGATGTCATCATCACCCATGATATCAATATTGGAATGTTGGGAAAATATCAAGTATATTTCAAAGTGAAAGATGACTATGATAATGAGTCAACTGCGTCTTTAACTGTTCATGTCATCGATAATATCATGCCGACCATCACTTTGATTGATGATCTCATATTTGATGTTTATAGTATTGAACCATTCTATGAATCTTATTTTATATTTAGTGATAATTATGATTTGATGACGGCGTTAAATATCACGGTCAACACACATCCTGATTTTGATGAGATTGGACAATATCCGATTGAAATAACGGCTTCTGATAAGTCGAAAAATCTAGCAACATATCGCGGATATATCTATATCGTTGATCATGAGCCGCCAGTTGTTATGCAAGTTTCGGACTTAATCGTGACAGATTTTACAGTTCATATGTTTGATAATTATTTTAAAGTGACAGATAATTATGATACATCGTCTAATTTGATGATTGAAATTAACGATGATTATGTTGATTATCGCACATTAGGGATTTACCAAGTTGAGGTCATCGTCACTGATCGTTCTTTAAATGAGACATATATTGAGACGGATTTGTTCATTGTCGATGTTAAATCACCAACGATTACATTAAGTCAGACTTTAGTCACGCTACCGGTTGGCAGTGAATTATTTGAGTTAAGTCATTACATCACTTCGGTTTCTGACGATTATGATGTGTTGAATATCGATGATGTTTTGATTGAAAGTGATTTGGATGTCACGAAAGTGGGTGTTTATGAAATTCATTATATTGCCACAGACCAATCTGGAAACATAACAACCGCGACACTTCAAATCACAGTAGATGATTTTACAGCACCGGTCATTGTCTTATCAGATATGGCTATTAATCAATATGCGAGTTTCGACATAATGACTGGTGTCTCAGTCATCGAGACGGCATCAACTTATCAAATCACAAGTTATCCTAGTGTGATCAATACCGATGAACCTGGTGAATACATCATTACGTATATTGCTCAGGATGCCAGAGGTAACTATCAAACTGCAACGAGAATCCTCACCATTACCCCGGCTTATAAACCGTATCAAATCACAGATTTTATACCCATGATTGTTGTCGTATTATCAGGGAGTATTATGATCTATGCAATCAAAAAGAATGGATAGTATAAATCCTTTGACAAGCAACCATCTATACCCTATAATATGAGCGTAGAAATAGATGAAGGAGATGTTAATTTTGGCAAATGTCTTATTAGTATATTGGACCGGAACAGGAAACACGGAAATTATGGCTGAAAAAATTAAAGAAGGACTGGAAGCTGGTGGCGCTGAAGTTGACTACAGAACGGTTGACGCTGTAAGTCCTGAAGAAGTTCAAGCATTTGATAAAATTGTATTTGGCTGTCCATCAATGGGTGTCGAAGAACTGGAAGAAGATGAATTTGAACCATTTTTTGCAGAAGTTGAAGGCAGCCTAGCAGGCAAAAAGGTAGCGATATTCGGATCATATGGTTGGGGTGAAGGTGAATGGATGGATGCATGGGAACCACGCGTCTCTGATGCTGGGGCAATCCTTTATGCGCAAGGATTGAAAATCAATTCCACACCATCTGTAGATGAAGAAGATGAATGTTTTGCATTCGGTGAAGGTTTTGCTAGTTTTTAAGTGTGTCCAAGAAAAATGCTGTCAAGCATTTTTTTTTAGCATTTCAATCGTTTCATTGATATAATGAATGTAAAAGGGTGATGGGATGTTCTCTACCTTCTACTTGCAAAGTGAATACAGCTTGTTGAAAAATACAATACCATTAGTTGCTATGGTCGAACGAGCTGAAGCTAATCAGTATACATGGCTCGCACTTGCAGACGATAATTTGCATGCGCTTTATCGTTTTATTACACAATGCGAAAAGGCGCATATTAAACCTGTTATTGGGTTGAAACTAGACGTGATATACAATCTATATGAAACGTCTTTTTTTGCCTATGTCAAAACCCAAAAAGGATATGAAAACCTACTTGCATTAGCACTAAAAAAGACACAGGAAAAATTGACATATCAGCATCTAGTTGATCATCAAGAGGGTTTGATATTTATCACATCAGGTAATGATTCAATCGTGACTAAGCAGATTATGTCAGATGACTTAATCGAAGCACAACACATCCTTACTATTTTTAAAAAAGATATTAAAAATCTCTACTTAGGATTATGTCTTGATACGTTAGACCTAGAGATGAAAGTGGCACCACATCTCACACAACTTGCTGAGCAAAACAGATTGAAGTTATTGCCACTACATCAAACGTCTTATATGAGCGACGATGAAAAAGAAGCTTATGAGGCACTTTTAAAGATTGGCAAAAATGATACTGAACTACCTAAGGATGCCAACTATAAATTTTTGGATCAGCAAGAACTTCAAGCACTATTTATTGATTATCCTTATGTGTTTGACAATGCAGATGAAGTTGTTAAAAACATTTCTTTCGAATGGCAAACACCAAGATTTGACATGCCCGTTTATGAGACAAAAAACGCAACCAGTGAAGCATATTTGAAATCTTTGGCAATCATCGGTTTAAAAAAAAGATTGGCAGATCAAAAAGTCAATCATCAAGCGTACCAACAGCGACTTATGTATGAATTGAATGTCATTCATCAAATGGGTTATGATAACTATTTCCTAATTGTTTTTGATTTTGTACGCTATGCGAAGCAACATGATGTTTTAGTCGGTCCAGGTCGTGGATCAGCAGCTGGTTCGCTTGTATCATATTGTTTGGGTATTACGGATGTTGATCCTATTAAATACGATTTATTGTTCGAAAGATTTTTGAATCCAGAACGGATTACCATGCCCGATATCGACATGGATTTTCCGGATAATAGAAGAGATGAAGTCATTCGGTATGTACAAGAAAAATATGGTAAACAGCATATGATTTCTATTGTTACCTTTGGTACTTTCGCACTAAAGTCATCTATTCGAGATATCGCGCGTGTTATGGCTATTGATCCCCAGCGAGTAACAGGTATTATCAAGCGTGTTATCAATCATGAAATCGATGAAACCGATTATGAATTAATGCGCTTATTGAGCGTTTCGAAAAAAATAGAAGGATTGCCAAGACAGACGGGGACACATGCCGCGGGGATGATTTTAGCCAAACAGGATTTAACGAAATATTTGCCTTTGCAGATGGATAGTAACGGTTATTATCAATCACAGTGGGAAGCGAGTGATTTAGAAAAATTAGGCTTGTTAAAGATTGATTTTTTAGGTATCAGAAACCTTGCTATCATTCATGATGTCGTCCAGATGATTAAAATCAAAAATCCTCAATTTGTACTGACCGATATACCGCTGAATGACGCAAAGGTCTATGACTGTTTGAGCCAGGCAGATACAAATGGTATTTTTCAACTTGAATCAGCTGGTATGCGAGCGGTATTGTTAAAATTAAAACCGCGAGATTTTGAGGATATCGTTGCCATTCTTGCGTTGTATAGACCGGGCCCGATGGATCATATCGACACCTATATTGCAAGACGAAATGGCGCACCGTTTAGTTACTTACATCAAGATTTAGAACCCATTTTAAAATCGACTTATGGCATCATCGTTTATCAGGAACAGATTATGAAAATCGCACATGAGTTTGCTGGATATACGCTTGCTGAGGCGGATTTACTGCGTCGTGGCATATCAAAAAAGAACCACGATATACTTGAAACGGAACGCGTGCGATTCATAGCTAAGTGTAAAGCACAAGGGTACAGTCAATCTATTGCCAAAGAAATTTATGATTATATCGTTAAATTTGCAGATTATGGATTTAATAGAAGCCACAGTGTCGCCTACAGTATGGTAGCTTATCAAATGGCATATTTAAAGGTTAATTATTATGAGATGTTTATGACAGTTTTATTGTCAAATGTTATTGGTAACAGTCAAACAACATACGATTACATACAAGATATCAAAAGGCATGGCATCAAAGTTTTGCCACCAGATATTAATGAAAGTACTGATTGCTACATACTGACTGAAAAAGGGATTAGATTACCATTGACCCAAGTCAAAAATCTAGGAAAGATTCAGGTTGCCCGTATTATGGAAGAGCGATCACGCAATACATTTAAAGATTATCAGGATTTCAAATCAAGATTAGCATCTACTCTTAACGCAAAAAACATTGAAATGTTAATTGATACTGGCGCACTTGATTGTTTCGGCATGAACCACCATACAATGATTGAACATCGCGATACGGCTTCTGCAAATTATGAAGTTTTCATGAAAGATTTTAAAATGAAAGCCTATGAAGAATTACCATTTTCAGAAATGGCTGAGCGGGAAAAACTTGCATTGGGTTTCAATTTAACATATCATCCATTGGTCGTTCATCAAAATTATATTGATAATCACCAACTAGATAAACTGAGTGATATCCGTCAGAAATCTCAAATCAAAGCGCTCGGTTTTGTTTCATCCGTAAAAGAAATCACAACAAAAAATGGCAAAAAAATGGCATTTGTGACTATCGAAGATGGAGAAACAAAAATTGAAACGACACTTTTTACAAAAATCTATGCAACATATGAAAAAGAAATCTATAATCAAGAAATTAAAATATTTGTGATTAAGGAAAACCATTATCAAAACAAGAAATCGTACATCTTACAAAACGTATATAGGATGGTGTAACAAGAAGTTATCATGACAAAAGAAAGTAGAAAAAAAGTCGTCAATGCTGTATTCATAGGGTTGATTTTGAACATCGTACTTACCATTACGAAACTCGGGTTTGGTTATTTCGGCGGCTCACAAGCATTAATTAGTGATGGATATAACTCCTTTTCGGATGTTTTTATGAGTGTCATGATTTTTTTTGTAATCCGAATTGCTACCAAAAAACCGGATAAAAACCATCCATATGGTCATCAAAAATATGAGGGCATATTGTATTTTACACTGGGCATACTATTTATTTTAACGGCAGGTATTTTAGCGTATCAGGCTATAACCAGTATCATTAATGATGTTGATCGAGAAGCACCCATGCGCATCACGGTTTATGTATCAGCGGTCACGCTTTTGATCAAAATCTTTTTAGCTTATTTTTATTTCAAACTAAGTAGAAACTACCAAAACCCAACATTGCGCGCTGAAGCAAAAAATCATCTCATTGATGTATGGTCAACAACAGCGACATTAATCGGTTTGGTTTTGACACAATTCGGATTTGTCATTTTTGATGCGATAGCAGCGCTTATCGTTGCACTCTTCATCGTCCGACTAGCCATCCAGATACTGATTGAGGCTATCTCTTTTTTAGTTGATGAATCACCGATTCAAACGGTATTTGATAACATCGCAAAAGCCATCCATGAATTTTCTGGTGTGATCGCAATCGATGACTTGAAAATTAGAAGACATATGACTGAATATTATGTTGATGTTGAAATCGCTGTTTCAGCAGAATGCTCACTTGTAGAAGCACATCAAATCGCTGAAAAAGTACATATTGGTATCGAAAAAAAATTCCCTAAAGTTATTCACTGTATGGTTCATGTAAATCCATACATAAACGGAGACGATGCGTAAAATAGGAAAGCGCTTTATAAAAAAGTGTTAAAATATGTAAAACAGGATTAAAAAAATAAGGCGAAAATTACGCTAAATTTACAAAAACAATAGACTAAATGACTTAATAATGCCAAAAAATCGAATAATATATTAAAAAATGTGTAATGCTAGTTGCGATATTGTTTTTGGCATCCAGTTTTGTTAAAATTAAAATAAAGAAACATATGGAAGTAGGGGATTATATTATGCCATCGTTTGTTTTAATTCAATGGATTATCGTAGGAGTGATTGTTGGGTTTCATTTTTTGATTGGCTTTCTCAGAGGCCCACAAAAATCAATTTACTACACGGCTGTTAGTTTAATTACGACAGTCGCTACATTATTTCTAATTTCTTTGATATCGGCAAATCTACTTTTTAAGGTGTGGCCATACGCAAACATACTTAACAGCATCAACAGTATGTTGGGCGGCTCACTTGAAAGTTTTTTACCGGTATTGCTAGACGCTTCAGTCAGTGGCATTGTGGTACTTGTTATTGATATTGTACTCCGACTTGTACTCTATTTCTTGTTGTATCCACTGATTAAATTACTGTTAACGCTCATTATCTTTAGACCCATTTGGAAAGGCTTGTTTGAAAAACGTCTACTTAAAAAAGAAATCAAAGAAGAGGTTGTTCGCTCACTCAATCTAGATGACCAAAGAGATGACGGGTATGGCGCTCGAAAAACGGTCGGGCGTTTTGTTGGTGCCCTTTTTGGTGGCTTTCGCGGTTTGATTGCGGCTTTTATTTTCTTGTTGCCAATTTTATTTATCGCAAGTTCGGTTGGTAATGTCAATCTAACATCAGCATCTATCAACGATGAAAATATTCATTCACTAGCCAGTGGTGAAGAGTCCGCCGTTGAAATTCCAAGCCAAGTTCAAGAAATTCTTGATCAGATTGACGAGATGAACAAAAACGGTTTAGGCAGTTTGACATCCAAAATTATGATGACCGACAATGAAACTGGTGATGAAATATCCTTCGATCAATTTGTGTTTGATAAAGTGTTCACCTTCAAAACGACGGATGTTTCAGGAGAAGTGTCTGACACAAAGGTTAAACTGGGTAGAGAAGTCAGCAATTTGACCGGTATCTTTGGGATATTGATTGACGGTGGTTACCTAGAATCTGATTTTGATTACACGACTATCTCTAGTGCTAATTTAGCAGATATTGAAAATATTATGGGATATATCCAAAACTCAAATTTGATTACATCTATGATCCCATCTGCCGTCAACTTTGGTTCGATTTACTTCTTAGAAGATCAACTTGATTTTAATTTAGATGATTATACATCAAGTCAAGCAGCACTTGATTCATTAATCGAAGCCGATTGGGGTGCTGAATTTAACACCCTTTATGTATTAATTGAATCAGCATTGGAATTTGGATCTGTCAATGAAATCATGGCATATTTGGATGATCCAGCAAGTTTAGCTACGTTAACACCAGAACAAGGTGTGGCTCTAGGCAACATCATTCGTTCGGCTGGTAATCTTCAATTAACTGCCGCTGTTGACTTTGCTGTTGAATACTTGACAACACTCGAAAGTGTTCAAAGCAATATCACTTGGGTTGAAGAAACACAAAGAGAAGCTTACCTACGGGATCAATTTGCTGATGTCATCAGTACCGATACAGATTACTTTACAGGAGAAAATGGTACATTCTATCAAATTGCAAGTTTGATTGATACTATCTTCTCAACTAATAATGGGGATAGTAATCTTGCAAATATTGTAGAAAGTGATTTTGATCCATCCGTTATTTTAGCATCAGATAATGCAACTTGGGTTAGCGCAGTTCTTGCTGAATTAACGAATGTTCAATTAATTATAAATGCAATACCAATGGGCGTAGACTATGCACTGTTTAGCGCTAATGATGGCACATTTGATCAAGATATGATTGATGGTTTAACAGCAGATTTAGCTGATATTCCATGGGGTGATGAACTGACAAACGTCGGTGATATCTATGCTGAAATATTAAAATTAGGTCTTTCAAGTATTTTTGAAGATAACCCTGATTACGTTGCATATATAGACACACTTGCAAGCAATAATATTGATACAGCACGTATTGTCGTTAATAAGATTTTTGAAGATAGCCAATTTGTTAACGCAGTATTAGAAAATCTTACACCAGCACTTATTGAACGATTTGTTACGGATGAAGATTTAAGAGTGGCTGTTGAAAGTATTTTACTTGATGAACAAGGGGGATATGATTTCTCAATCGGTTCTGAAATCAATAATATTCTAACGGTTGTCGAAGCGATCTATGAATTCACAGACATCAATGAATTGACATCCATCGCAGATGCATCCTTGCAGGAACAAACTGATTTACTGGTCAATTTTGCTTCGATGGATAGCGAAGCTTATGATCGTTTATTAGCAGCTATTAATGACCTACAAAGTTTAAACAAAGCAGATGCCGATGCACTGAGTGCAATCGTCACCTCGTTTGGTTTAGAAGAAGATGTCTATGTACCATCAACTGTCGCACTTAATCATGATGTTGTCACATTGATTGATATGGTCCATGAATTCGGTGTTTATTTGAATGATGATTTAGATACGCCGACGATGATTGACTTGACACCATATTTGAGTACGCTTCAATCGCAATTATTGGATGCTGGTGTACGTTCAGACCTGGTTTATTATAATTTGCTCAATCAATTTCAAAAACAAATTCAAAATGAATCACTATCTGATTTCGTTGCTGTTCCAGCTGTCATTAAAGATGCTGATGTTGAAAGTATAACTCTCGAAACAGAGTTCAATGGTCTTATCGAAGCAGTGTTCAATTTGTTAATGGTAACAAGTGAGGCTGACAGTATTGATTTATCGATTAATGGTATTTCAAACATCGTAGCAGATCCAATGAGCGTTCCTGTTGAAGTTATTACGCAATTTACAGATGCTCAATTGGCTTCTGATGCATTCTCGAGTTTTGATCATTCGCTTGTCTTCAAAGCAAGTGTCTCAAAAGCAGTCAGTTATGCTGGTACACAACTTGCACCTTCAATCAATGACTACAACATTGCTTTACCAATGGAACTTACAGATACTGAAGGCAATATTAATGATGGCGTTATCGCAGACTTTATCAATACGCTTGCTACAGTAGCTGTTGGTTTAAACGAATCACTTGGATATTCAACAATCAATGATGTGATTGATGCTGAAGCATCGATGTATGATTATTTGGATGCATATAACCAGCTCTCTGATGAAGTCGTTGTTAAACTAGGAACAAACCCACTGATTAAAGGCGTTGTTAATGAAGCACTATTTGCATCTGAAATCCAATCCTTCATTCAAACAACGATTAATGATATGGATCTTGGATTCACTGTAGATAGTGAATTCATGTCACTCTCTAGAACAAACAACAAACTCGGTTATAGTGAATTAAGCGATTTATTGCTGGTTGCTAAATCATTCCAAGTCAGTGAAGCACTTATTAATGATATAGAAAGCGAAATCTTCTCTGTGCTTCAAAACATGAGTAGCACAGATATTGAACGTTTAGGTCGTGCTCGCTTATTAAATGAACTCGCAACAAGCTTTGTGGATCACTCTGACGCGATCGTTTACGGCGCAGATTTATTGACACAAATGTATGATGATAGCCTCAAACCACAAATCACATCATTTATCGATAGTCTAGAAGGTTCATCTTTAGGTGCATCACTTGCTGATGTCATCGATGCCGTTGATAGCAATAATTTGCTCGACTCACCTGATTTCGAACTTTTGATCAACAATATCTTCGATTATCGTGATGGTTATGGTAATGTCACGTTATTAGACAATGTTGGCGTGTTAATCGAAGCGTTTAAAGAAACTGATGTTTACACCATGAGCGATTTAGAAGACTATCTTAACATGGGCAAACTGAATCACTTGGTTTCCAGTACAGCATTTGTTGATAAATTATTTAAGATTGACTTCCTCTATGAAAATGTTAATGAATCTTTGAAGTCGGAAGATGTATATGATAGCCTTGCAAATGCTTTAACTACAGCCGTATCGACATTAGGTTATGATGTGACATTTGCTGGAGAAAGCATTTCATTAGCGGATATCAAGTATGGCATTTATAATGCTGAAGGCGAACTGAATATTGATGAAATTAAGAAGTTGCTAGTCGTAGGAACAAACTACGATTGGTCACAAGTCGACACATCATCTACAGAAGCCATCTTAGCAAGCGCGCAAGATGTGCTCTTTAGCGCTGGTTTCAGTGGTCAAAGAACGGTAGATGCAATCTTTGAATCAAATATCGTTGTCGCTTTATTCGATAGATTATTAAACTTTAAATATAATGACTACACAAGCGACATGGTCGACGTTGTCAATCAAATCGTTACTGATGCAGGTATAGATGTTACCATCCCTATAGAAATGCTTTATTATGATGACAGCGCCTTTGAAAATGAAGTCATCGCAAAAGAAGCGCTTGTTCAAATTGTAGACATTATGCAATACATTGATTTCAGCGAACCTCTTGGTATTGAAACCATTCATCAAATGATAAAAAATAATCATGCTGGCGCAATCGTTGCTTCACCAATCATCAGTAGTCTCATCACAAATGTCGTACAAAGTGAAGACATCCAAAATTATGGGATTGACCTAGCGAATGAATATCAAACATATTATCTCATTCCAAACGGATATTATGCATTGCCAACTGATTATGTAACAAACGGTCTTGTCAACGAACAGTTTATCGTTGATGTCTTGACAATTGGATATATCAGCTATAGAGGGTATGAAGTCGCACAAGCAAATGGCGTGATAGATCTCGTCACTAGCGGTGCAGATACACTTGATATGGTTGATGAATTGTTGACAGACTATATGGGTAGTATTAAAGAAATAGTTGGCATTATCTTCAATGAAGAACGTGTCAATGAAACATTAGAAAGAGCAATTCCAAGCGTATTATCAACGTATCCACTAGAAGATGCGCAATTGCAAGCTATATTAGAAGAAATATTGCTTGATGGAAATAATGAATTAGCATTCGATATAGAAACTGAAATCTATCGCTTACTGGACATCGCAAATATTGCAATTAAAGTTGTTGATTTAGGTCAAATCGATCAAATAGACAATGTGGATAGCATTAATCAAATCGTTTATGATTTAGGTTCATTATCAGATGCACAATATCAAGTATTAGTTAACTTGGTAGAAAGTTCAGAAATCTTGTCAAGAGCAGATCAAGCAACAGCAGCCTACTTAAATGATAAGGTTGTTGAACTTCTCGGTAATGAAGTTTATATCCCAGATGAACTCTCATTTAATCACGATGTCGCAACCATACTCAACCTCGTTCGTGAAGTTTCACTTTACGTCGTAGAGCAAGAAGATATGAGTATTGAACTCGAAGATATCGATATCTTACCATTATTGGCATCAGGAAAATTACAACAATACCTCGTCGAAGACAGCGAAAACACGAATTCAAACTTATTGTTCTATAACATGATTTATATTGTTAAGCATGCCAATGAAAACGATTTGGTAGCCGATTATGTTACCATCCCAACGGCATTGACTAATCAATATGTCGAAGGGACAACATGGCAAACAGAAATGAATACATTGATTGAATCTATATTCGCCGTTGGTCGCTTCGCAGAAGGCACAGACTTCACATTATCCTATAACGATATCATGGACTACACAAGCGGAGCAGGACAAATCGGTAACATACCAGTAGAACTCGTTACACAATTTGCTGATGCAACAAGAGTTGAAGAAGTCTTTGGTCCACTATTTGATTCATTGATTGTTAAAGCCAACGTTGCAGATTATGTCAGCTTAGCGGGTGAAATGGTCGCACCAATGATTAATGATTATCAACTTGCAGTGCCTCAAGACATGATTGACACAAACGGTTATGTCGATGGTGCAGCTTTCCTTGATTTAATTCATGCAGCCGCAACACTTGCAAGTGAAATGAATGCAACCCTTGGCTATCAAGTGCTCAATGATGTTTTAAATATTGAAGAAGATGCCTTCACCTATGTTGAAGCTTATAACCAAACTAGCGACGCAACCCTTGTCCAATTAGGAACCAATGATCTATTCTATGGCATGTTAAGCGATGCATTACTCGATTCAACCATTCAATCGTTCATAAGAACAACATTCAATGATTTGAATCTCGGCATCGTCGCAGATAGCCAGTTTATGACCATAACAAGAGTGACGCCTAAATTAGATGCACATGAAATCAGTGATCTCTTATTGTTCGTTAAGGCACTGGAACTCAATGCTGACTTGTTTACGGATGCTGATCTCGCGTTGGCATATGCACAGGGTCTAACGGATGCAAGATTGAACCAAATTGAAAACACAAGATTGGTCAACGAAATCATCACACAAGTAATCGAACATACAGATGCAGTCACATATGCTGCGGACTTGTTGACACAATTATATGATGATCAAGTTGAACCACAAATTCAATCATTCGTTGATAGTTTCGATGCTTCATCACAAATCAGTACCATCTTAACAGATATCAAAGATAATATGGGGACACCTGATTTTGTCGAAATCATCAACAATGTCGTAAGTTATCGAGATTTACACGGCAATTATGATTTATCACAGCTTACAACATTGATTAAAGCTTTCCAAGAAACAGACATTTATGCCGTTGCAGATGTGGAAGATTACTACAATTTGGCTAAGGTTAATCATCTAGTTTCCAATACAATGTTTATTGATTATGTATTCGCTAGCGAATTCGTTTATGATAATTTAAACGAAGCGTTGAAATCGGAAGATGGATATGACGCCCTAGCAGAAAATTTAGCAACAGCCATTTCTGATTTCACAGGCGTATCGGTTACAATTACAGGTGCAGATTTATCAATCGCAGATGTCAAGTATGGTATTTATAATGCTGAAGGCAAATTGAATATTGATGAAATTAAGCAATTAGCAGTAGCAGCAACGAACTACGACTGGACATTATTTGAAACCTCATCAGTAGAAGCTATCTTAGCAAGCGTACAAGATATGTTATTTAGCGTGGGCTTCAATGGTCAAGTCAATATGGATGCAATCTTTGATTCACAAATCGTTATAGCCCTATTTGATAAGTTGCTCAACTTTAAGTATGGACCACTGACAAGCAGTGATCTCGTTGCAGTCGCTGAACAAATGTTAAGTGATTATACAGCGATTGACATCGATCTAGAAGATGAACTCTTATTATACGATGAAACAGCATTCGATGTTAATCAAATCATTAAGAGGGAATCTATAGTATCTATCTTTGAAGTCTTGCAATACTTAGATTTTAGTGAACCTCTTGGTGCTGATACATTCTATTCGTTAGTAACCTATCACCATGTTGATACTTTGGTTGCCTCACCGATTATTACGAGCCTTATTACAAATGTTCTTCAAAGTAATGCCGTTCAAAATTATGGCATTGACTTAGCAAATGCAAATCAAACATATTATCTCATTCCTAATGGTCATTATGCATTACCAGCCGGTTATTTAACAAACGGTCTTGTCAATGAACAATTTGCATCACATGTTCTAACTGGCATTCATGTTGGTTATCAAATGTATGAAATCGCAGTTGATGATGGTATTGTAGACCTCGTCACTAGTGGTGCAGATCCAATGGTCATAGTCGATGAATTATTAACCGATCACATGGGTAGCATTAAAGAAATGATTAGTATGGCTTTCGCAAATGAAGAAATTGCCTTAGGCATTGAAGACGGTATCCCTTCATTATTGACAAATTATTTAGTAGGAGATTCACAACTAGACGCAGTTTTAGATGAAATTTTACTTGATGGAAATAATGAATTAGCATTCGATATTGAAACTGAAATTTACCGTTTACTCGATGTTGTAAATATTTTGATTAAGACTGTTGACTTAGGTCAAATTGACAATATTGGTACTGTTGATGGCATTGACGAAATAGCCTATAGCTTTGGTTCCTTGTCCGATGCACAGTATCAAGTGTTAATTAACTTGATAGAAAGTTCAGAAATTTTATCTAGAGCTGGACAAGATACAATGACTTATCTCGCTGATCTTACATCACAATACACGGTACTTGAAGTTTACGTACCTTCATCAGTTTCATTGAATTATGAATTATCAGCAATCTTTAATATCGTACGTGAAATCACAGTCTATGTTGCACAACAAGAAGATTTAGGTGTTGACTTAGAAGACATTGATGTCACGCCGCTCTTCGCATCAAGCAACTTAAAACAATACCTCGTTGAAGACAGCGGAAACATGAATTCAAACTTAATTTTCTACAACATGATTAGTCTATTGAAGTATGAAGAAGACAATGATGCCATCGCAGCATATATCAGCATTCCAAGTATATTACAAACAGCAACTATTGAAAACACACTTTGGAAAAACGAAATGAATCTACTCATCGAAGCGGTCTTTGAGATCATTCCTGGACTCGTTCAAGATGTTGGCGTTGAATTATCTTACAACAGCGTGATGGATTATACAACCAATTATGGTAGTTTACCAATTAACATTGTCACACAATTCGCTAACACAACTAAAGTAGATGACACATTCGGTGCATTATCACAATCATATGTCGTTAGAGCAACAGCAACAGATCTCATGAATTTATATGGCGATGCATACAGCTCATCAACATTTGATTATAAGATTAAAGTGCCAACAGACTTAACAACGAACGGCATGATCAACAGCGGTGTCATGACTGACTTCGTCTATGGACTTGCTATGTTCGTCGCTGGCATGGATGAAGCATACCCCCATTACACAATCAACGGTTTGATTTCAAGAGACACCTCAGATCATCTATATGCATTCAATCATATGGAAGAAACATATTTAGAAGCATTCGTTGAATCTGATCTTGTCAAAGGTGTTATAGAAAAAGCACTCCTCTCACCAACGTTCAAACATGGTGTCATCAATATGCTCAACGACATGCAAGATATTATTACGATTGATTTAACATTACTAGATGTCGATGAATCATTGAAAAATGAAGCAAATAACGGATTGGCCGATGGCGTCATCCTAGATATGTTCCAGTCCATCCAAGCATTCGGGCTTGCCAACTTCTCAGACAACATGCTCGATACATTCTTAGCTATGGTTGGTAGAAACGAAGTTGGTGGCGTAGATGACTTAGATCGTTTCTTAGCTTCTGATTATCTCTACAGCATTATCGATAGCGCATTACTCATGGATAGCGTATCATCCTTGATTGCTGATCAACTGGGCAGTGCACTCAATATTGATATGTCTGGTTTTGACTTATCATACCCAGCTTCAGCTTTGGGTACTGTAGGTATTGAAGCAGGGCGTGTTCCTCGTGAGGAAATTAAAAAAATTGTCACATCCATTTCACTCATTGATTTCGATACAATCGGTATTCAAACATTCACGAATTTAGTCGATGTCACACAAGATCCAGATGACTTTGCTACATTCATCGCTTCTGATTATATTTACAACCTGTTGGCTAAACTATTTGATAATAGCGGATTCCAAGGTTATATTGGTGATCAGTTGAGCGCTCCATTGGGCGGTGCGACGATTGACATGTCCGTTCCTACCGATGCACAAGGCAGCGCAGGTATTGAAAATGGCTTAATCAGCCGTGTAGAATTGCGTTACATTATGATTTCATTCAGCCTTCTTGATCTTGACAATATGTCTGTCAATAGCATTCTTGATCTATTCGCTACAAACAGCGCTGATTATTTAAATACAGCGGATGACTTCGAATTATTCTTGACAAGTACTTACTTGCAAGATAAGGTATCACAATTATTGTTATCACAAACAATCGTTGAAACGATTGCAAATGGTAACTTCACATTTGCTGAGTTCACGTTACCAGCAAGCGCATTCGTCAGTGGTCACTTAACACAACAACAGCTATATGACACATTTAACGGTGTTAACATCTTAGGTATCACAGACTTTGACAATGTGACGATCGGTATTGACACATTAATCAACGCAACTTCTACAGACATTACAGCACTCTTGTTATCTGATTATATGTATCGCGTGATGGATTTATACATCAAGGCACAAGATCCTACGAACTTAGAAATTCCAGCAGATGCATTAGAAACTACCGGAGACTTCTCTGGTTGGGTGAAACAAACAGAAATTACAAACCTATTTACAGCACTACAAACACTGGGTAACGATCCTAATACCTATGACTTCACAGCGATCACACAAGCAGATATGCTGACCTTATTAGATGCTGATTCAGTTATCGTCAACCAGATGATTTCTAATGAAGCAGAATCTGCATTGCAATCGGTTGTTAATGTTGGATTTGATAACATAACATTACCTGAAGCTTATGAAACATCAGTTAATAGATTATTAGTTGATGAAATGAAAGCTTTAGTATCAGCAATGGATCCACTTGGCATGACAAACCTATCCGGTTCGTTTGCAGTCACATCAATCAACACAACAACACTACAAGCATTACATGATTTAGGTCTTGGTAATCCAACAGTTGATCCATATGATTCATATCTCATTCATTATTTAATCAGTGATCGTATGGAAGTTGCATTAACTGTATCACTAGCAACTGTACCGCTAGCATATACAACGGGTACCTTAGGCACAGCCATTATTAATCCAGATGAAATCCAAGCATTAATCGGTGCAATGGATGAAATGGGTGTCAGTGACTTATCGAATCCAAGTGCATTTAGTGCAGATAATTTGACTTACACAGCTTTGCAAGCTATTCACGACTTAGGTCTCGGTGATCCTACACATGCGGTTACACCTTATGACTCATACGTCATTAACCATATGATTTCTAATGGTATTAAAGACGCGATTACTGATAGACCATCAACAATCTATTTAGCAAATGGTGATATTACAGGTGCAGAAATTCAAGGTGTCATCAGTGCATTAGCCGTCTTTGATCCAACACATACAATGGCATTAACTGATATTTCATTTGCTAATACATCATTAAGTGTTGGTACCATAACTGACCTCATCGATTTGGAATCATATCTCGTTGATCGTCAAATTTCAGCTGGTATCATTGCTGCTGGATTAGATGTTCTTGAAGCATATGAAACTGATTTAGGTGCACTTAACTATGAAGGTGTCGGTCTTGATTTGAACATTGATGAAATGCTCGCGTTGGATGAAGCAATGGCTGTTATGGGCTTAACTGACCTATCAGCAACATTTAGTGCAACCAACCTATCAACCACAGACCTACAGAATTTGCACAACACGGGTCTTGGAGATCCATCACATGCATCATCAGAATATGATTCATATATCGTTCATAACTTAATCTCTGATGCATTAGTAAATGCACTACCAATTGTCGGTCACATTGCATACATCAATACGACAACACCTGATTATATTACAGCACAGGAAGTTCAAAACTTTATCTATGACTTAGTTGATCTTGGTATTGCAAATATAGGGGCATTCGCATCAACGATTAGCGATAGTACAAGCATTCTTGCTAACTTCTCTGATACTGCAACCAATGCCATCTTCGACCGTGTTGATAGTGATGGTACAACACTCATGTATTATGTCTTAGATCATTATCTAGATCCAAGTGATACAACATTAACTGGTGTAAGTAGATATGATGATACGACAGGTGGTGTGACAATCACGTTGGTTGACAGCTCAGATCTAAGAAACTTCATTTTAAATAACAACGTATAGTTTTTAAGTAATAGCAATACAAAAGGTCGTTCGATGAACGGCCTTTTTTGTATGACTCACCGCATAAAAAAAGTCTTAGCGCAAACTAAGACTTAGTTCATTATTTTTTTGTGACACGGACTTTTTTAAGTTGTGCGAATCTTGGCAAACCATCTTCAAGTTTGGCTTTTGATTCACCTTGGATGAGTGGTAAAGCATAATCGATGTAATCTTGAGTAAGACCTTTACCATGAGGTAGGATCCATTCAAGGGGTACCTTTTTCTCGGTATTAGCTGCTTTAGCTAAAGGGATTAATGCATATTTAATTTTATAAGGATTTGAAGAGATACGCTTAAAGCCGACCATTTTGTCAGATGTACCACGAACAGCGGCTTTAACTGCCTTTTGACCAGCCCTAAAGGCTTCTTCAACATCTACTTTAGATGCTAGGTGAGCAGCTGAACGTTGCAAAAGTGAAAATTCAATCGCGCGTACTTTAACATCAAAACGTTTTTTCACTTCATTCGCTAATGTTTGTGCGGTCCCGCCGAGTTGGGCGTGACCAAATGCGTCTCGGCTTAATTCTTGAAATAGTTCGGGAATATATTTACCTTCTTTTGTTTTAATACCTTCAGAAACGGCAACAATCGCCTTGCCTTTATCTTCAACGATTTTTTCAAGGTCAATAAAAAATGTATTAATATCAAATGGTACCTCAGGTAGATAAATCAAATCTGGTCCTTGCCCTTTATACTGTGCGAGTGCCGCAGCAGCAACCAACCAGCCAGCGTTACGTCCCATGATTTCGACGATGGTGACCTGTTTTGTATCATAGACTGTCGCATCATGATAAAGTTCCATTAATGATGTTGACACGTACTTTGCAGCACTGCCATAACCTGGTGAGTGGTCTGTGACATTTAAGTCGTTATCAATGGTTTTAGGGACACCGACAACATTACAATCCCAACCACTTTTTTTAAAAAACTTTGAAATTTTATTACATGTATCCATTGAATCATTTCCGCCATTGTAGAAGAAGAAACGAATATTGTATTTTTTAAAAACTTCCAATAATCGACGATATTCAGAATCATCAACTTTAGGATTTTTAAGCTTATAGCGAACGCTTCCGATGGCTGAAGAAGGTGTATTTTTTAGACGTTTTAACTCTACCATATCTTCTTGTTCGATATCATAAAACGCTTCATTTAAAATACCTTTGATGCCGTGAACCGCACCATAGACATCTGTTATTTGTTCTTGTTTAAGTGCCTCTATAAAAACACCTGCAGCACTTGAATTAATGACTGATGTTGGTCCACCTG
>WOZH01000007.1 GCA_011620375.1 Acholeplasmataceae bacterium | reverse complement strand
AACCGTGATTAGATTCACGGTTTTTTTTATATGATACAATGATAATGTCATTTATCGCTGATATGTGCATCTTATCAAAAAACGCTTTATTGAAATGGTGACATAGTGTATGGTGAAGGTAGGAGGAATTGGCGTGTTCAAAATCATTTGGAACAAGTCTGATTACGAAATGCTCTCAAAACGCATGTCTGAATCCAAGACGTTCACGCTCGTTGAAGATCCCAATTTGATTAAAGAAGGGAAAATTGGTATTGTCTGTGATCAAGAGGACATCGACCAAATTTTACCCATTCTAGAACAAATTGAGTTTGATAAAGCGTTGATGGTCTTTCCAACTGCATCTGGATGGATACAAATCCATTTAAATCGGGTGTTGTTCATTGAGTCATTTGGTGAAGAGATAGATATACATTTGATCGGTCAACGCATTGAGAAAATTAGACAACCACTCTACCAACTTGAGGAAGTGCTAGCAAGTTATCGTTTCGCGAGAATTGGTAAATCATATATCGTCAATTTGCGCAAGATTAAATATATCAGTTTAGGCTTAAATGCTAAACTAAATCTTGAATTGACGGATGGTACAAATCTCAAAGTATCTAGGAATTACGTTAAATCCTTCAAAAAAAACTTAGGTATTAAAAAGGAGGTAAAAAGATGACTTTATGGGGATGGATGATTACAAGCATCTTTGGCTTACTCACATTATTTATGATTTTTAAATTTTTGATTGAATTCATTTGGAATAGAAGGCTGAACCGATTTAAAGTCACAGAACATGTGGCAAAGAATCAATTGCCATTCGAAAGGTTCATTAAGTATGCGTATAGTTTCTCATTAAGCGCAGCTGTTGTCGTTTTGACCGTCAGTTGTGGCGCGTTTGTGCCACTGACATCTCTAGGTGATAAAGACCTTGTGAACGCCAATCGAGTTGGCACCGAAACCCGTATGAATAAGTTAATCGATGATTATCGATTACTTTATGATTCGGGGAATCATTATGTTATGCCTAATATCCAAGATGAATTTCTTGATGGCGCTGAAAGTGATGCTTTGACACGGGATTATACGCACACCAATGTTCAAGTAGAAGGTGTTGATGAAGGTGATATCCTCAAGACAGATGGGTACCGCGTCTTTTATGCACCGCGATATTATCATGTCATCGAGGTATTGGATATCGAAGATGATCATTCAATGACGCATATTGCATCATTGCAAATCGACGATTTTAGAGTTGATTCGCTTTATCTAACAGATGAGTTTTTAGTCGTTATCGGATATCGATATGAAGAAAGCATCTTTCCGATGCAAACCATGGATATGTACTATGAATTCTATTTTTATCAAGAAACTGCGTCTATCATCATATTCGATAAAGAATCGCTTGAAGAAAATTATCGTTTAGAAACAAATTTAACTTTTGTCGATCATCGTCTCATGGACGACACACTTTATATGATTTCTACAAAATGGTTTTATGAAAATCAAGATCCAAGACCTATTTTTGATGATACGGTTGATGGTGTGACAACCGCAAGTTATTTAAGTTATATGGATATTTATTACTTTAATGATGTGCCCGCATCTTCGATGACCGTTGTAACGACCTTGGATTTAAACACATTTGAGCACAAATCGCAAGGCTTTATTGGCCAAACCAGCGAAATATATGTCACAGAAAGTTCAATCTACACATTCAATACAGCCTATATATATGATGAAGACATTTCCGGATATACATATGATATTAAAACAAACATTGTAAAATATCAAATCAATCAGACTGATCACGCAATCGCATATGTGGCATCCACAACCATCGATGGTTATGTGGAAGACCGCTATTGGTTAGATGAATCAGATGATTATTTGCGTGTCGTGACCAGTCGATCATGGCTTGCTGATGACCCCAATCGGCTATATATATTGCAAGAAGATGCTGAGACAGATACTTTTGATGTCATCGCTGTATTAGATGACCATATCGGGCATGAGGGAGAAACAGTTAAGTCAGTTAGATTCCATGGTAATTATGTCAATATCGTCACTTATGAAACCATGGATCCATTATATACGATTGATCTATCGAACCCTTCCGCACCTTATATATCTGAAACACCAATAGAAGAAGCTGGCTATAGTGAATATATGCATGTCTGGGATGACGATAACCACATCATTGGTCTAGGATTTTTGGATATCGATGCTGATGGTATTTTAGATGGCATGAAAGTTTCTGCCTATAACACAAGTATCGGTTCTGACTCAATTGTTTCTGATGAAATGCCGGATAGTAATGAATTAGGATGGGGTTATCGTTATACAGAAGCGATGTATAATCCGAAAGCACTCATGGTTGATGTTGAACTTGGATTATTTGGATTTCCATTGGTCTCTCATCAGTACAATTCGACAACTGACACCTATACATACGAAACCGCATTTAGAGTCTATCAGATTGATTTTAATAACATCAATGTTTTAGGTGAACCACTCATGATTGTTGGAGAAACCACGGAATTTTATAACCAAATCGATCGCGGCGTTTACATCAATGGTTACATCTATACTTTTTCAGCAAATGAAATTTTAAGTTACGACTTAACCAATGAAGTATCAGTACAACAAATTTCAATCAGTTATGATTGATGAGTCATTTATGTAAAGATTTCATAAAGGAAGGTTTCCCAAGCCTTCCTTTTTTTCTTGATGTGATAAAATGAATATGAAAGAGGTGTGTTTATGAAAAAAGTGAAAGTTGCTTATGTTTGTATTCATAATAGCTGTAGAAGTCAAATGGCTGAAGCCCTGACTAAAAAATATTATGGTGATTTCTTTGAAGTCTACAGTGGTGGTACCGAAACAAAGCCACAAATCAATCAAGATGCGGTCAACGTGATTAAGAAGTTTCATGATGTTGATATGAACTTAACACAACATTCCAAATTAGTGGATGATTTGCCACAAGAACTCGATGTACTTGTGACAATGGGATGTGCCGTTGAATGTCCATTTATTCCAACACAGCATCGAGAAGACTGGGGATTGGATGATCCAACAGGGCTTCCTGAACAAGCGTTTATTGATACAATGCATCTCATCGAAGAAAAAATTAAGGATCTGAAGGAACGTATTGAAAATAAAATAATTAAATTGACATAAGGCGATTAAATCGCCTTTTCTTTTGTGCTATAATGTTTGTATACGACATAAATTAAAGGGGTAGTTCATGTGAAAGATCTCATTATTATAGGCGCAGGACCCATCGGATTATATGCAGGGTTTTGTGCGGGTCTAAGAAAATTGGATGGCATGATTATCGAGTCATCTTATGAAACTGGTGGACAGTTGGCATTATATGCAGAAAAAGATATTTTAGATGTTCCGGGGTTTGCTAATATTAAAGCAAAAGATTTAGGCGATGCATTATTTAAACAATATCAAACACATCAAAAAGATGTGGATATTCATATTGGAGAAGATGTTTTAGAAATTCAAAAAAAGGTGGATCATTTTGAAATCATCACCAATAAAAATAAATACTTATCAAAAAAAGTATTAATTGCCAATGGGGGTGGTAAATTTTCACCTAAACAGGTTGAAGGACTCGAAGCGGATAATGTCTATTACCATATTGATGATGTCGGGCGGTTTAGAAACCAGGATATCGCTGTACTAGGTGGTGGTGATTCTGCAGTCGATTGGGCAATTGCATTGCTCAATGAAGCGAAATCAGTCACGTTGATTCATCGTCGAAAAGAATTCAGAGCGCATCAGTCATCACTAGAGGAATTCATTAAACGCGGTGGTAAGATTTTAGCTGATCACGTGGTTTGGGAATATGTATCTAATGGTAAAAATATCACATCATTAAAACTGATGTGTAACGAAGACCACTGTGAAAGAGCATTGAAAGTTGATGCAGTTTGTATCTTTTTTGGTTTGACAAAAACCAAGGTTGATTACGCCCCTTGGCAAATAGCATTTGATCAAAAAGGTATATTGGTAAATCAGGAAATGGAATCTTCTATCAAAGGGATTTATGCAGTGGGTAATGCTGCTTCTTATAATGGCAAACAAGATATGTTGACGAGTGGTTTTGGTGAAGTGGTTACAGCGATTGGTGCCATCAATTTCGCGCTTCATCCAGAGCAAAAAGTACCAAAGTATTCTTCATTAATGAATAAGTAGAGGGTTATTATGTGGCAAGCAATCATTGATTTTTTTACAGCAGCTCCCTGGTGGGAACTGGTCTTAATATGTTTTGCAAAAATTATCGAAGTGACCATCGGTACGATGCGCATCATTTTAATTTCAAAAGGTTATCGTAAACCTGGAACAGTGCTTGCGATTTTTGAAATATTGTTATGGGTGTTTGTCGCATCGACGGTACTGAATGGCATTTTGGAAGCACCGATTAAAGGTGTCGTCTATTCGATTGGATTTGCCACGGGTGTTTATATTGGATCATTGCTAGAGGGTAGACTTGCTATTGGACGCATGATTATTCATGTCATCACATCGGTTGAGAATGCACCAAGCATTGCCAATATCCTCCGTGCAGAAGGTCATGGTGTGACTGAGATCAATGCCAAAGGTAAACAATCAGAACGGATGGTTTTAATGATTTTAGTCAACCGAAAAAATCGTCCGCGCGTCATTAAGTTAATTGAACAAACAGATCCAAAAGCGGTGATTGCAGCAAATGAAGTATCCTTGTTACAAGGTGGCTTTGTGAGTCCATGGCGAAGAATTGCTAAATAACATTTTTGGTTGCAATCAGCCAATAAATATGTATAATAGATAGTGCGTGGAGTTATAGCTCAGCGGGAGAGCACCTGCTTGACGTGCAGGGGGTCCACAGTTCAATCCTGT
>WOZH01000036.1 GCA_011620375.1 Acholeplasmataceae bacterium | reverse complement strand
CAACGTAATAATCGGTAATTTAGCACTACAAGGAATGAATGGCGTCAACATGATTGTCATCTTTCTCTCTGTTTCATCATTAATAATTCGTGCTGACATGATGGCGGGAACACTACAACCACTACCGATGATAAACGGAACGAGTGATTTACCGGACAATCCTATTTTTTGAAACAATCGGTCTAAGAAAAATGCGATTCGAGACATATATCCAGTTGTTTCAAGTATAGCAATTAATGTGAATAAAATGACTAACTGTGGTACAAAATTTAAGACTGCACCGACACCGGCAACAACGCCATCAATGACAAGACTCTTTGACCAAGGAGAAGCATTCCAAATGTTTAGTTTGCCGCTTAGCCATGTAGAAAATTGTTCAATGATGCTGCTGACCCAATCAACTGTCAAACTGCCAATTGGTCCAGCAGCAAGATAATATATACCAAACATAATGATGACAAATATCGGAATGGCTAAATAACGATTTAGCAATACATCATCGATGCGATCTGTCCATGTCTTGTTTTTTGTAAAACTTTTGACCGCGTCATCTCTCAAAAGTTCGATATAACGGTATCGTTCGTCCGCTACAATCTGATCAAGACTACGTTTATAATGTGTTTCTAATCTCTTTCTTTCAGCGATTATATCATCAGTAACTAACATAGCAAAGCGTTCATCACCCTCAATCAATTTCGTGCCAATAAAACTTTTATGTTTGATATTGAGATTGTTCGTAATTTTAGATAATGATGCTTCAAAGTCGTGATCGTAGATATGCGCATATCGATTATCTTTGTATGTCTTATTCTTGATGACCTGAATCAAATCGTATACGCCTGTTTTTTTTAATGCCGATATCGGAATAATCGTTGTGTTTAATTTTTCTTCAATCAATTGATAATCTATTTTAATACCTTTGATATCAGCGACATCTTTCATATTCAGCGCGATGATGAGTGGTATATCTAACTCAAGCAATTGCGTGGTCAAATAGAGGCTTCGTTCTAGTTGTGTAGCATCGATAATATTCAATATCAAGTCAATCTCTTCGTTAAGTAAATAATCGAACGCAACTTGCTCTTCTTTTGTATATGGGGATAAAGCGTATAATCCAGGAAGGTCTATCATTTCACAATCCGTGCTTCTAATTTTACCTTCTTTTTTTTCAATTGTGACACCAGCCCAGTTTCCTATTTTCTGGTGTGTTCCCGTCAATAGATTGAATAGTGTCGTTTTCCCTGAGTTTTGATTACCAACTAATGCGACTTTCATCTCATGACCTCAACATCGATAAAAGAAAGATCAACCTTACGCAAGCAAAGTTCATATCCTCTTAGAGAAATATCAATTGGATCACCCAAAGGTGCTATTTTTTTTACCTGGACTTGAACACCTTCAGTAATGCCCATATCCATAAAACGACGTTTTAGTTTCTGATCTGGTGTAGTGATACGTCTAACCCGGGCAATCACTCCTTTGGGGAGGTCTGCAAGGGTGATTATTTGATTTTTCAAAAGCTGTTTGTTATGTGCCATTTGATTTCACCTACGTGTCTTTTACTAAATGATTATAAGAGATAGACACATTAAAATCAAATGATGCTGTAAACTTTCTAAATAGCAGTATAAACAAGAAAAACCCAGCAATTAGCTGGGTTCATTGTGATGCATTCATTTTCTCTTTGTCACACTTATCGCGATACATTTCTTTGTCAAGATATTCAAAGTAATCAGCAATCGAATGATGCTTATCTTCACAATATGCATCACTACCTATAGATACACTGAGTTTAAATCCTAAAGGCATTTCTTTATTGAATTCATCTAATTGACTATAGATACGATTGATGATGATTTTATCGACATCAGGTTCGTTTGATTGAATGATAACGGCGAATTCATCGCCACCAATTCGACACACAAAATCGTTCTTGCGAACAGCGCGTTTCAATATTTCACTAAACACCTTCAAGGCTTTATCACCCACCGCATGACCATATTCATCATTAACTGACTTAAAATGATCAAGATCAATCATAATACCGATGATATTTTCATTGTGTGCTTTTGTTTTGCTTAAATTGAACAAAATATATTCATAACCCCTTCTATTTTGCAGCCCGGTCAAGTAATCAGTAGCTGTAATTTGAAGTTGAATATATATATACGTAATCAATAATGAAATCATCAAAGCATTCCATGTCACATAGATCAAACCAGCAAATGCTGTCAATATTATGGAGACAGAAAGTGGTAATATCAAAAGTGCTAATGGCACGAAAGTACTACGGTTGATTTTCTTTCGATGAATAACGGTATAAACAAAAATAATGACAAACACAAGATAAACAGCCATTTCGTAATAAATATACCCTGATCCAATATTATATCTATTGTTACTACTGATTTCAAAAATGAAACCACGATTCAAACTAAGTAATGAAAAGACTAAATTGACAATGAACAAAATCCCGAACGGTATGATATAACGCAATGGTTTGTGGGGCTTAGCATAAAAATGAAATTCCACAAACATGAATGTTAAAAACAAAACAATCGGAATTAAAACGTGATACAAAATGGCTAGACCCATGAGACTAATATAAACCGCTCTCCCACTTATCCCGCTGATCAAAAAAACAGCCATTTCGATAATCAAGAGGATACCATTCATTACAAGCAAAATTAAAAATGACCGATAAATGGAATCTTTATGGTTGACTTGTTTGAATATCCCACAAAAAAGGATAAACAAAACAGCAATGGATATAAGATTGTTCTGCACAACATTCATATAAAATCCATCTTTCTTGCTTTTGTCTTTGTTTCCCTTTAGCGACACCTGTAGTTACTGATATTATATCACGATTTGATATTTTTTAGTAAAAACTTTGTATAGCGGTTAGCGAGTTCAATAAATGATTATAGAATATATGCGATACTATAACCAAAAGAAAGGAATTACTCAATCTATTATTACATGATTGAGTATAAAAGGATTTTATGAAAGATTTAGTTAAAGCAATTGATGATATGCCTTGGATTATTAAAATTATTTTCGCATTACCGGGTATCGATGGTATTGTATATGGTCTTTTATACCGTTTACCAAAAGGATTGATCAAAAAAGATTTATTTCAAATCATTATTGGTTTACTTTGGTTCTTCTTGGGTTTTGCAATCTTCTGGATTATTGATTTAATTACTGTGCTACTCAACAAGAAAGTTACCGTTTTAGTTGGCTAATTTTTAAAAAAAAGACGATTTGTCGAGTCGTCTTTTCGTAAACTAAGGCTAGGAGCGATCACTTAGACTTTTATTTTTACATGATTGTCTCTAATTTTATATATTTGGTGCTAATAAAATCCCATAGAGCACAAAGTATAAAACGAAGACACCTGATAAGGCAAACATCATGGGGCTTACTTCTTTTTGTCGTTTTTGAACTAGCATTGAAAGCACATATACGATGAATCCAAAGGCAATGCCTTCACCAATCTTAAACGTCAACATAGTCATGATGATCGTAACGAATGCTGAAAGCAAGATCGGCGTGTCTTTCCAATCAATATCCTTGATTTGAGCGAACATCAGCACACCAACAAGAACCAAAGCCATTGAAGTTAGTGCAAAATAGTTGATGAAAATATTAAAAATTGGAAATAATGCAATCGTGACAAGGAACAGTAAACCTACGACGACAGAGGATAAGCCTGTTCTTGCACCATATTCGATACCAGCACTTGATTCAATGTAAGACGTGACTGTTGATGTACCAACCAAAGCACCAAATGTTGTTCCGATAGCGTCAACTAACATTGCCTTATTGGCGTTTTCTAATTCGCCTTTTTCATTTAACAAACCAGCTGGTTCTGCAACAGCAATCAACGTTCCTGCCGTATCAAAAATATCGATATATAACAATGTGAATATTGCGAAAGCCAATTGCGGATTTGTCCAAATTGTGCGTATACCTACCCAAACTCCGCCCATTGTTTCTGGTATTTCCGAAAACAATGAATAATCAAAAGTGTCAAATGCTGGCATGCCAGAAACGCCAAACAAGCCAAGAGCGATACCGACAACCGCAGTAACGATCATTGAAATAATTAATGCGAATTTTGATATTTTATTGCGTAAAGAATACAATACGATAACAATAACAATACCGAATAATGCAAGCAATACAGATGGATCATCAAAATGACCGAGTCTAACCAATGTGTTAGGATCACCGATGATGATACCCGCATTTTGCAACCCGATGAAAGCGATGAAGAACCCAATAGCGGCACCGATTGCTTTCTTCAAACTTTTAGGTACAGCATTAATGATCCATGTTCTGATAGGTGTCAGTGAAATAATTAAGAAAAGAATACCTGATACAAAGACAACAGCCAATGCTTCTTGCCATGAAAAGCCCATGCTGAATGTCAGTGTGAATGCAACAACAGCATTGACACCCATACCTGGAGCAAGCGCAATCGGATAATTAGCTAATAGCCCCATCAAAATGGTAGTGACACCTGCAGCGAGTGCTGTCGCGAAAAATACACCGCCGGCAGGAAACCCACCTCCACTAAGAATATTGGGATTTACACCAACGATATAGACCATTGCCAAAAATGTTACTAATCCCCCAATTAGTTCGGTACGAATCGTCGTACCACGCTCTTCAAGCTTGAAAAACTTTTTGATTTTTTCCACGTTTTAAATCTCCTTTTTCCTATTTTTTGTTGTATTCAATATATGTCATCAAAAAACAAAAAAACCACTGAATGTGGTTTCTCTACATTATGAAAACAACAAAAAAAAGTGCTTTCATATCGTAGTCGCTCAATTTACGGTAGAGCGGTAGAAACTTGACCACCACATTAGGTCGATTATACGATAGATTGAATACTTCCTCATTATATCAAAGCACACTAAACTTGTAAAGATGATTCTTGTGTTTTTTTACGTTCTTTTGTTTGCTTGATTTTCGGCATAAAAAACAACAATAAAAATAATGTTACAACCGTACTGATAGCGATCGCCAATAAGAATAAATACCACTTACTCATAAAGAACACAATCAAGACGCCACCGTGTGGTAATCTCGTCCTTAATGAAAACCATCCAACGATTCCTCCAGCGATGGCACTACCAATCATCATCACAGGTCTGATGGTCTTTTTATCTTGATCCACAAATGCGATTGCTCCTTCTGTCATAAAACACAATCCACGTAATCCGGTCACCCACCATTTTTTATCATTGTCCTTTTTATCGAACAATTCTATGATAGCTGCGACTAGTGGTGGTATCATACCGCCAGCAATCACAGCGGCCATGACGGTAGATGTCATGCCATCAGCGAGTGTCATAATCGCAAATAGATAAGCAATCTTATTGATAGGTCCTCCAAAATCAAAGGCCATCATCGCAGAAAGCACGACACTGAATAGCATGACTAACCAATGATGATCATAAAACAAAAAGAGATATGCGATGTTCATCGGTGTACTTAAGTATGAATTCATCAAGAAGGATAAACCCAATGTCATGGTAGTTATCAAAACAGGATAGATGAAAATGGGCAATATGCCACTCAAAAGTCTTGGTACGTTAGAAAACAGACTGATAATGGCTCTTGTAAGATAGCCTACGAAGAAACCAATAATCACAGCTCCCAATAGACCGACTGATCCATCTTTCAATAAAAATCCACCAATCAGTGCGGGAATGATGGCAACACGATCACCAATGGTATATGCAATCGCACCTGCCAATACCGCATAGCTTAAATAGTAAGCGTAGGTTCCTACGTCAATCAAAAAAGATCCAAACGGTGGGTCAAATAAAAAACCGATTGAAAAGAATACGCCAGAGACGATCAAAATCGGTAATAGATAAGATAAACTATAGGTTAGTCTTTTATAAATGCCATTATTCACACATTAACCCCCAATACGATCAAGTAGCTCTTCGATATGACCGATTGCATAAGCCGTGCTAACAGAAATTATTTTCTTACTAGCAAATCTTTTCTCATCAATGGAAACATCAGTCATCAAAACAACATAGTCACTTGATGCAATATCTTCATCCGTCAGTTTGTTTTCAATGCCGATGGCACCATGTGTTTCGACTTTAATATCAATGCCTCGTTTTTTTGCAGCCTTTTCTAAACGCTCAGCAGCCATATATGTATGCATCAATCCCAAGGGGCATGCGGATACTGCAACAATTTTCATTATTCAACCTGATTGAGTAACTGCATCACTTCTTTAGCTGTTTCAGCTGATTCGAGTGCGACTCTAAATGATTCTTGAATCAAACTTCTAGAAAGCATTGCCAAAACTTTTAAATGTAGATTATATCCTTCTTCAGGCATACAAATCAGAAAAAACATATGTGCTTTTTCTTGGTCCATACTATCAAAATTGACACCCACTTTTGACCGTCCAAAAGCAATCGATGGTTTGCTGATATGTGCCGATTTTGCGTGAGGTAAGCCAATGCGTAAACCAATACCTGTGGAAGATAGGCTTTCACGTACTAAAACATCATTCACCAAACCCTCAAAATCATTAACTACACCATTATCGTCAAGAATTTGAGCTAATTCTCTAATAACGCCTTCTTTTGTAACAGATTTCAAATCAAGAATGATATATCTTTCATCCATGAATTCATCAATTCTCATGATAGTGCCTCAATTTCAAATTTATGGCTTTTTTTAAAATCTTGTTCTAAAAATGATAGTGCTGCTTGATGTGCCGATTCATATGCTTCTAGTCCATCATGTGTAATCGCATAATTGGCAATAAAACCAGCCACTTGTGAATCACCTGCACCAACGGTGTTTTCATAATTCTTTTCGACACCTTTAATGCGATAAGCGCCAGATGCACAAACAAAATAAGATCCGAATTTGCCATCTGAAACAAGCACATTTTGTGCGCCTTTTTTAATTAACTGCTTTGCGTAATCAGTAATTTCATCATCGTTGATCTTTTTCTGAAAATAACTTTCGAGTTCATTTTTGTTGGGTTTTAGCAATATGGGTTTTGTTTCCCAAAATTTGTCATAATATTTACTTGGTGTATCAATAATGACGTTTGGTTTTTGTTTTGATATTCGTTTAACAAGTTGATCATAGAGATCAGGAAAATCATGCAATCCACTTCCACTGACAATCAGATAATCTTCGGATGAAATTCGTTCGGTTGTTGCTAGCAATTCTTCGACATTTTCTTGTGTGACCCCTTTGAGTTCACTGTTAAATTCGTATAGTTCTTTACTGTGAATCTTCACATTTTCTCTAATTTGTCCATCGATATGAACTGGGCGGAACGTGACGAGTTTATAGTTTTCAATTGCCACCCTAAACATTGACCAGAACAAATCATCAAAAAAGGTTAAACAAACAGAAGGGACACCTAAACGACATAAAACTTTGGATACATTGATGCCTTTACCACCAAGTTCAAAATATGAATTGTGCACGCGATTAACATGAACATTGTCAGTAGATTCAGAAAAAACGTGATAATCGATTGCTGGATTTGCTGTAAATGTATAAATCATAATAAAAAGTCTCCTTATCTCTCTCTATGTTGATTATAGCAATTTATTGCTACTTTTTAAACAGTTTCAATGTTTATAAGCATTATTCACACATTTTTTACGGTAAAACGTTATAATAACGATATAAATTATAAAAAAGGAGATTCATTTATGAAATCATTAAATTTGCGCGCATATTTTGCTGAAGCCTTGGGTACATTTGCGCTTGTCTTTGTTGGTACAAGCACACCAATACTCACGGCAACAGCGGGTATTGTCAATCCGGTTGCTACCGCATTGGCTACTGGTTTAATCGTTCTTGTCATGATTTATAGTCTAGGTCGTTTTTCAGGTGGTCATTTTAACCCTGCCGTGTCATTAGCGATGACAATAAGAAAGGATATCAGTTGGAAAGATTTTGGATTCTATGTATTATTCCAATTAGTTGGTGCCTTTATCGCTTCTTTATTCGTAGGTTTATTTTTAGGAAGTTTCTCTAACCTCGCTGCTACGGATCTTTCGCCACTACTAGCAAGCCCAGCAATTGTTGTTGGTTTAGTCATTGAAACTGTGTTAACATTTTTATTTATTACTGTCATTTTGTCGGTGACAGCCGATAAGAAGTATGAATCATTTGTCGGTCTAGCTATCGGATTTGCACTCATGGCTGTAATTTTTGCAGGAATCAATTACACTGGTGCTGGATTCAATCCCGCACGTTCGATCGCACCTGCTATTTTACAAGGTGGTTCTGCTTTAACAAATCTGTGGATTTATATCGTTGGTCCATTTATCGGTGGTGCTTTGGCAGCATATGTCCACCGCTTGTTATTCAAAACACAAAAAGTTGAGTCCTCAAAATAATTTATTTCTCATATCAAAGACTAATAAAAAGACTTTAATCACTAAATTCAGTACGCTTATTACTGACTAGATGTTTACCGTTTGAATTAGAAAGCATAAGTGCTTTAAGTATAATCCATAAAAAAATTGCTAAGGATTAAAATAAATCCCTAGCAATTTTTTTAGTTTCATTTATTAAATTTTCAATAACCTTGCATTGATTGCTACAATGACTGTACTCAATGACATTAACACTGCACCCATCGCTGGACTTAGCAAAATGCCAACGGAACTTAAGACACCTGCTGCCAATGGCATAGCAATAATATTATATCCGGTAGCCCATATGAGATTTTGAATCATCTTTTTATGTGTGGATTTAGATAACTTGATAATGCTGACGACATCCATTGGATTACTTTTAACCAAAATGACGTCTGCAGTTTCTATAGCAACATCAGTTCCGGCGCCAATTGCTATGCCAAGATGAGCTTTAGCTAAAGCTGGAGCATCATTGATGCCATCGCCAGTCATAGCAACCAAACGGCCTTCTTTCGTAAGGGCTTCAATCTTCTTCGATTTTTGTTCAGGCAAGACCTCTGCAAAGACTTGTGTGATACCAATTTGTCTTGCAACTTCATCAGCTACTTTTTGATTATCACCCGTGAGCATATAAGATTCGACGCCCATTTCTTTAAGTACTTTTATTGCTTCTTTAGAGGAGTCTCTAACCATATCAATGAGTGCAATATAACCAACTAATGACTTATTTTTTAGAACAAAAACGACTGTATGTCCTTGACTTGCTAAAGTTTCATACGCTTTCTCATCAAATGCTAATTTTTGTTCTTTCAAATAACCAGGACTAACAATTTCAATAGTTGATTGTTGAATTGTTCCAACCAGTCCTGTACCAGGAATAGCTTTTATATCATGTCCTTTTTGAAGTTTTATCTTTTTATCTATGGCTGCATGAACAATCGCTTTTGCAATTGGATGTTCTGATTCATTTTCTATCGCATATGCTAAAGATAATAACTCATCTTCACTCATGGAATCACTGACTATTTTTGAAATTCCAAATTCACCTTTTGTCAGTGTACCAGTTTTATCAAATACAACAGTATTTATCTTGTGTGCATTTTCAAAGTTCGCACGATTCCTAATAAGTAACCCGTGTTTAGCGCCAATGCTAGAAGATACTGCGGTGACAAGCGGTGTTGCTAAACCAAGTGCGTGTGGACATGCAATAATAACAACTGTAACAGCTCTTTCCATAGCAAAACCGGTGTCTTTACCGAGTAATGTCCACACAATAAATGTGGATATACCACCGATTAATGCAATATAAAACAAATATTTTGCTGCGATGTCAGCGATTCTTTGCGTTTTTGAACGGGTCGATTGAGCATCTCTAACCAGTTTGACTACTTGCGAGAGGAATGTTTCATCACCAATGCGAGTAACTTTATATTTTAATGATCCTTCCGCATTGATAGAACCACCGATTAACTCATCACCAATTGCTTTTTCTACAGGTAATGATTCACCAGTTAGCATCGATTCATTGACGGATGATTTTCCTTCAGTTATTTTACCATCAATAGGAATTTTTTCGCCAGGTTTGACTAAGAGTTGCATCCCTACTTTTACTTCTGAAGTCGGCATATCTTTGATGTTTCCCTCTTTATCAATAACGTGCGCTTCTTCAGGCATTAACTTTAATAACTCTTCCAGTGCTTTTGACGCACCTAGTACGGATTTCATCTCTATCCAATGTCCCAGTAGCATAATTGAAATCAGCGAAGATAATTCCCAGAAGAAATCTTGTCCAGCTTGAAAGATGACTGTGTATGCGCTGTAGAAATAGGCTACGCTGATTGCCAGTCCAATAAGTGACATCATTGATGGCGATTTTTGTTTCATCTCATCGATGGTACCTTTAAAAAACGGTAAACCACCATAAATAAATAAAATGGTACTTAGGAACAGTAGTATATATGAATCTCCGGTAAATCTCAGATCAATACCAAGAAACGTTTGAATCATGGGTGATAGTGTTAATATTGGGAAAAGTAATATTAATGAGAAGAAAAATCTTTTCCTAAAGTCTTTAACCATCATCGCGTGATGATCGTGATGATCATGGTTTTGATGATGATCATGTTCTGAATGGTTCATATCATCCGTATGATTGTGATGATGTTCATGTGTATCAACAGTATGATGTTGATGGTCATGTTGGTGATTGTTCATGGTTATCCTCCTTTAATTATCAATCGATATATGATGCATGATTATCTTAAATACTTGACTAATATTTCTGTAATTTCATCAATTTTTTCTTTACCTTCTTTATTAATGATCGCTTCTGTAACGCAAGTATTGATATGGTCATTTAAAATTAAAGCATTTGCATTTTGCAGTAGTGCAATGACTGAAAGTATTTGCTTTGAGATATCGACACAATACCTGTCTTCATCATACATTTTTAAAATTCCCTCAATTTGTCCACGTCCAGTTTTTAATAACTGATTTACTTTTTTTTGATGAATATGTTTTGGGTTGTGTTGCGTTATGTCGTTCATGCTATCCTCCTTAAACCCCTCCTATGGTGGGGTGTACAATACAATTATAACACAATTAAATGATAATGCAAATATTTCCGTTCATGCGCAAGATAGCTATTAAAAAAAGACTTTAATCATTTGATTTAATCCTATATGGTGATTATTAATCATTCAGGTGACTATCTTTTATTCTTGATGACTGTCTTTTTGTTTTTTATATGCCAAGCATTGGCATTTTTTTATTCGTTGGCTGGTTCTATTGTAAAATAAAAACCCTATAGTCGAGGCCTTTCTTCAAGGTGTCCGCTCTATAGGGAATATCGCAAGATATTGTAAGTTTTTTTATGCAATCGTTTTGCGTTTAAAGTTACCAAACACATTTTTGACGGGCGATGTCGTGATAAACGCCGTTTCATCCACACCCTTGACCATCGTGACTAATGCATGGAGTTCATATGCTGAAATTACGACATAAATCATCGTTTTATCATGATGAGAATAAGCACCTTGAACGTTAATAAGTGTGACGCCACGATACAATTTTGTCAAAATTGAATCAACCAAATCGTTAGGATTGACAGTGATGATATTAACTGATAAATACTGATAGGCGGTGTGCATGCGATCTGTCATGATGGTTGAAATAATTATTCTAATTATCGTGTATGAAGCGATCACACCACCAGATATAATCACTCCATCAAGATTCGGTCGACCCCCAATGATGATACCCCCAAGGATTGCGATCACGATATTCATTGCCATGGAGAAAAATCCGACACTTTTACCACGTCTAAATGATAAATATTGTGCAACGATATCTAATCCACCAGTTGATGTGCCATAGCGAAGTGCGCCACCGGCACCAATACCGATTAACAATCCACCCAATACGGCACTTGTCAGTGCATGTGTCTCCGTTGATAACCCCATATCAAAGACAGGAATATAACTTAATAGAGATGCTTGAATAATGACCGATATCAAACTATAAATCGTAAAGCGATGCGAAACGCCAAACCACCCAAGGAATAACAAAGGGATGTTGGCAATAAAGATAAATACACCGAGGAAATTATTAGATAGATGAACACGAAATACGGTTTGAAGTATATCTCTTAAAAGTTGTCCTATGCCTGGAATGCCACCAGTATATAGGGGCACAATTGATGCTTCAAGAAACCAAGAAACACCAATGCCGTAAATAAAAGTGAAACTAATGACAGCGACAATACGTTTTGTTTCATGCCAAAAAAGAGGTTTGAAGACTTTATTTCGAAGTCTTTCTAATCGTTTATTCATTCAGATCTTTTATAATCTCCTCTAATTTCTTATTGGTATCATAACGTTCAAAAAGAACTTCACCTTTACCAAGTGTTTGTTCGGGATATATGCCAAATGTATCAAGCGATTCAAACGAATCATCAGAGACACCAATTTGTTTCAAAATACGTGTCGATGTTTGTGGTATAAATGGTTTTAATAGAATACCAACGTAACGGATAGTTTCTAATAATTGATAAAGCACATAATCAAGTTCATTTTGTTTCTTAGCATCTTTGAATAATGCCCATGGTGCAGCTAAATCAATGTACTTGTTTGCTGCCCTTGCTAAAACCACAATCTCTTCCAACGCATCAGCAACTCTAAATTGATCCATCAAATCAATCATTCTCGGTAATGTTTTTACTGCTTTCTCTTTTAGATTGTATTCAAATGGTTCATCCATAATAACCTTTTTCACAATGCCTTCGCGGTATTTGTTGACCATGCCAATCGTACGATTGACGAGATTACCAATGGTATTGGCTAAGTCCGAATTGTTCCGTTCGATAATTAACTCATATGTGATATTACCATCGGATGCATAGGGAATTTCGTGAAGCACATAATATCTGATGACATCCACACCGAAAAATTTGACAAGATTATCAGTATACATGACATTACCAACTGATTTCGACATCTTACTTTTGTCCACCAAAACCCATGGATGACCGAAAATTTGTTTTGGCAATTCAACACCAAGTGCCATCAAAATGATTGGCCAATAAATCGTATGGAATCTTAAAATATCTTTACCAATCAAATGCACATCGGCTGGCCAATATGTTTTAAATAGTTCGGTTGGTTCTCGATCGGGATAATATCCCAGTCCTGTAATGTAGTTCATCAGTGCGTCAATCCATACATAGATAACATGATTTTCATCGAATGTAACTGGTACACCCCATTTGAACGATGTTCTAGAAACAGATAAATCGGGAAGTGGTTCTTTTAGAAAGTTTTGAATCATTTCGTTTTTGCGTGATTCAGGAGATATAAAATCTGGATTCTCTTCGATATGTTTGATTAAACGATTCTGATATTTTGACATTTTGAAGAAGTATGCATCTTCAGATGTCCAAATAGGCACATCACCTGCAGGTCCTTTACCATCAACGATATCTTTCTCAAGGATATAGGATTCTTCCATCACGGAATACCATCCTTCATACTTCCCTAAATAAATATCTCCTTGATCATATAACTTCTTGAATATGGCTTGTACAGCAGTTACATGATCTTCATCCGTTGTGCGAATGAATTTATCAAACTTCACATCGACAAGTTCATAGATTCTACGGATTTCATTTGAAATTGTATCCGCATAAACCTGTGGTGTTAGTTCGTTGTCTTTTGCTTTGTTCTCAATCTTTTGTCCGTGTTCATCAGTACCCGTTTGAAACCGTACATCGTATCCGAGTGCGCGCTTAAAGCGGCACACCGCATCCGCTAATATCACCTCATAAACATTACCAATATGGGGGATTGCTGAACTATAGGCAATTGCTGTCGTTAAATAATAAGATTTCTTTTCCATGTTAAGACCTCCTACAAAAAACGTCCCTAAAAAATATTTAAGGACGAATGCTTCCGCGGTACCACCTTAATTCTAGAAATAATATCTAGCACTCAAATCTTTAACGCAGATATACGTTTTAGCCTACCTATCGGCCAAAAAGCTCAAAAGCCATTTTCGCTTGATGGACGGAACACTTTCACCACCCGTGGACTCTCTATGACGACACAATCAAGCTACTCTCTTTATCACAGCCAAATGAATACCTATATTATAGCGATAATCATTCGTATTTGCAACTAAGTTTTGTCGATTTTATATGCTTTATACACTTCTGATTTAGAAATATGATGTAATCTTGCAACTTCCTTCATTGCTTCTTTTTCATCAAAGCCTTCATGAATTAAAAGGGTGACATGAGTTGATAAATCCAAATCATCATAATTCGGCGGGGTTGCACCACTGACGACGATAACATATTCACCCTTTGTATGATGTTCAATATCGAGAGCTGATCTCAAATCAGTGCGAATGATGGTTTCAAAAGTTTTTGTCAATTCTCTGCACAACGCTATATTTCTATTTCCGAATGCCTCATATAGATGGTTAATTGTTTTTTCAATTCGGAGTGGTGATTCATAAATGACCAATGTTTCTGATCGCTGTTTATATATTTTCAGTAATGTATCTCTTTCATTTTGTTTACGTGGTAGAAACCCAAGAAACGTAAATGGTTGCATGACCAATCCCGAGGTGACAAGTGCAGCGAGCACAGCACTCGTGCCTGGAATAGAAACCACATGGAAACCATGTTCAATTGCTTTGATTATTATGCCATATCCAGGATCACTAATACCAGGTGTGCCAGCATCACTAATCAATGCTAAATTTTTACCCATTAATAGCATATCAATAATTTGTTGTTCTTTATACTCATCACTAAAATCATGATAACTGATCAATGGTCTATCAATATTAAAATGTTTCAACAGCTTGATGGAATGGCGTGTGTCCTCTGCAAGTATCACATCAACTGTTTTTAATGTCTCAACAGCTCGAAATGTCATATCAGATAAATTTCCGATAGGTGTTGAAACAATAAAAAGCGTTGGTTTTTTTTCTTTAAAACTAACTTGCATCATGATGCCTCCATCAGTCTTGCGAGCTCTTCAGTGTACACATGTTTCTCTTTATATAAGATAAAGGGTGGTTCCAGTGTTGTCCCATGTTCACCCTTTTTCATTGCTGCTATCAGTACGTGATTAGCGTTTTGATAGTCATATGGATGAACAAATCGCATACGTTTTACCGCTAGATCATAGTGCTCTAATGTTGAGACGATTTCACTGATTCTATCAGGTCTATGAATAAAATAAAAATAGCCGCCTTGCTTTAACATTCTGTTTGCAGTCTTGGTCAATTCTTCAAATGTCAGTGTGATTTCATGTCTTGCTATCGCAATCACAGGATCGATATTCTTCTTTGTTAATGCATTCACTTTAAAGAAAGGCGGGTTACATACGATACAATCTACATCTTTGAGCATGACGTTCTTGACATCATCATTGATGACGGATAAACGTTCATCAAGGCCATTTAATGATATATTTTCTTTTGCGATTATCGCATGTTCATGTTGTATTTCCACACCGATAATTTTCGCATTTGTCATATCTGATAAGTAAAGCATCAATACACCGTTGCCCGTACCAATATCAACAATCTGTTTTGCTCGATATGGTATTTTAATAAAATTGGCGAGTAAAATTGTATCGAGATTAAACGCATTTTTTCGTGTTTGATTCATTTTTCTTTCTGATCCAATCAGTTTGCGAATCATTTAAATAATCCTTTCAAACGCGTTCTGACTCAACCATTCGATTGTTTCTTCATCATTATATTTTACTTTAATCTTCTGACCTAAAATATTGATATCCAACACATATGCTTTACCTTTTTCTGTATTGACATATTCGTGCACATCAGGTAGAACCTTCTTCAGTTCTGTATAGGCTTCATCCTCGTAACGAATACAACATAGAAGCTTTCCACAAACACCAGAAATCTTTTGTGGATTCAAAGCAAGATTTTGATTTTTTGCCATCTTGATTGAGACAGTCTCAAATTCGCCAATGAAGCTTGTACAACATAAGATAAGTCCACATGGTCCAATACCACCTATCATTTTAGCAGCGTCTCTAGGTCCAATTTGACGCAACTCAATACGCGTATGATAGACTTCAGATAAATCACGCACTAGTTGTCTAAAATCGATTCTTCCTTCTGCTGAAAAATAGATTAAAAGACGCTTTCGATCAAGCGTGTATTCGGCGTCTAAAACCTTCATATCTAACTGATTTTGTTTGACGAGCTGTTTGGTTTTCTCAATAATGCCTTCTTCTGCTTCCTGGTTATATAGATCATCCTCTAAATCCTCGGATGTTGCTATCCTCAGCACAGGTTTTAATTCACTTGTTAAATCGGTTTCTTTGATTTCCTTAAACAGATGAACCACACCGATTTCAAGACCTCGTGCAGTCTCTACAACGACACGATCATTTAAATCTATATTTAATCCCTCATATGAGAAATAATATTTCTTTCCTGCTTCCTTAAATTTTACAAGTACAACTTGCATATCATCACCTCTTCTTTTCAAGTAGTATAGCGAGTTGGTCGAGTGCGAGTTCCAGATTGATGAAATATGTCTGTCGTTTCAAAATATCTTGAATCGATGTGATCAACTCGTTGATTTCAAACGTTTTTATAGCGTCACTTTGTGCTTGAATCTGTTCTTTTAAAAATTGATAAACGATAGGTTGATTGGCACGATAATGAATCAAATCAACAAAATATAACAATAGTAACTCTAGGAAATTCTTAAAGAGTTCACGATCCTGTAAGAGAAAACTTCCTTCAGCTGCAAAATAGAGTGGAAATGACACATCTTTATTTCCCCATTGCATGGCAATCTCGCAAATAAAATCTACCGTGGACACGAAATTGGTGTCATCAGCAAGCAATGCTGCTTCATTGATATCTTTAGTCAAATAGGGTGCAAGTATTGAAATTCGTTCATTAACACCTAAATGCAGTAATTCTTTTTCAAGGTCTCCTTCGTCACGGTTTTTCATGTGAATGATTTGTGATCTAGAAATTATCGTACGAATCACGAGATCGATGTTTTCTGTTAGTAGAAACCCGAACACATTAGCACTTAAAGGTTCTTCCATGAACTTCAACAATGAATTTGCAGCACTTTGATTCATTTTTTCCACATTTTTGATGACATAGACACGGGGACCGCTGACCAACGCTGTTTTAGAAAATTCACTTTGGAGTTCCATTATTTGCTCTTTTTTGATCATTTGACCATCCGGTTCAATAAATATAATGTTGGTCAATGTCCGCTGTTTGATTTGAACCTTAAGATGTGAAGAAGGCGTTTTGCCTTTTGTTAACAACATATAAATAATTTCGTCGACGAGGTTACTTTTACCTGATCCCTTTGGACCACTGATCAAATAAAGATGTGCGAGCCGATCCTTTTTAATCGTCTGATTGAAAAAACGAAGTGCTTGATTCATAATATTTTTTGAATCTCTTTTAATATGAAAGTACTGATTTCATCCAATGATTGCGTTCCATCAATCAAGATAATTCGATCAGGATATTTCTTTAAAACTTCTAGGTATCCTTGTCTTACCAAATGATGATAATCAATCGTTTCTTGATCAAGTCTATCATATTTTTTTCTTTTAGCTATTCTAGCTATACCGACTTCCGGCTCTAAGTCAATATAAAAAGTTACATTAGGCATATGTTCTGTTGCGTATTGATTGATGGCTAAAACAAAATCAAATCCAAGATGTCTTGCTACCGCTTGATAAGCGAGCGAACTATCTAAATAGCGATCGCATAAAACAATTTTTCCCTCATTGATTGCTGGTAATATTGTATCATCTAAATGTTGTGCACGGGATGCAGCAATTAATAATGCTTCGGTTCGTGGTGTCATGGCTTTGTTTTTAGGATTGAGGATAACATCGCGAATGATTTCAGCAATCTCCGAACCGCCAGGTTCTCTTGTCATGATGACGTTATGATTTTTGTGCAATGCTTTATAAACGCGCTTGATGAGCGTGGTTTTGCCTGTGCCTTCACCGCCTTCAAAAGTGATGAACATTTCCTCAACTCCTCTCATTTATCTATTATAACATTATCAATAGTAAACACGTTCTAAATATAAACCTCTTGATTCAGCAGTTTTGCCTGCTAATTTGCGATTTTGCATTTCTAATATTTTTGTAATGACATCAGGTTCTAATTGATGGGTGCCTATTTCAATCAATGTTCCCATTATAGATCGTACCATATACTTCAAAAATGCATCAGCATGAAACGTAAAGATATAATGTGTTTTTGTTTCTTTCAATTTTACAGCATACATCGTTTTTATCGGATTTTTGCCTTTTACAAATTGACAAAACCCTTTAAAATTATGTGTCCCTTCAAGCAAAGGTAAAGCCTCTCTAACGGGAACAATATCAAAATTCTTAATGTAAACTTCATAATTTGCTTTGAACACAGTACTTGGTTTTTTGGAAATTACATACCGGTATTTTTTTGATTTGGCGTTATACCTAGCATGAAAATCGTTATTGACTTGCTTTATACTTAAGATACGAATGTCTAAGGGTAGGCGATCATTGACGCGTAACCAAGTATCATTGTCTAATTTGAGATGACTGTCAAAATGAAAGCGTTGTGCCAATGCATGAACACCTTTATCTGTTCTACCAGACGAATGAATAGCAATTTCAGTTTGTGTCATCAACCGAAAAGCTCTTTCAATCACTGTTTGAATGCCAAGTGCATTTTGCTGTTTTTGAAATCCTGCGTATGAAGTGCCGTCATAACTGACTGTCGCTAAATATCTCATGTCATCACTCTCGCATAAATGATGGCTGCCAAAACAACAAACGACATCATCAATGTGAAAACATCATTAAATCCAATATGATATTGATCAATTCTTGTGCGAGGTGCACCAATCACATATCCTCGAACGTCCATTGCGTTCGCTAAATCCTCTGCACGATTGAATGAAATAACAAACACGGGTAATAATAAAGAGATGACTTGAACGATTTTTTCTCTCAATTTCGACTCTTTGAAATCGACACCTCTTGAAGCTTGTGCTTTCATGATTTTTTCTGTTTCAGTCAAAAGTGTTGGAATATATCTCAACGTCAGTGATAAGAGCATTGCAATCATATCAACAGGGAATCTAATTAGTTTAAGTGGTTTCAATAAGGATTCGATAGCGAAGTTCAAATCTGTTGTCATCGTCGTAAATGTCAAAAGTGATGTGATTACGATAATGGTCATTAATCTAACAAAGATGAACGAAGCTCTCAACAGACCACCTTCTGTGATATTTAGTTCATATGAGGTATGCCATCCATATGGCAACAGGGCTTGTAATAAGAAAAAGACAAACACAGCAATAAAGAAATAGATCATTCTAAATTTAATATACCGTTTTGACCAGTTATAAAATATTAGGAACAAAATGATGGCTGCAACACTCGTTAAAGATACATACAGTGTAATAGGGGTGGCAGTTAACGATGGTCCTTCTTGAATATAAAATAGTTGTAAAACAAACGTGAACGTCAGTAAAAATACAATACCACGCATCCCTTTCACAGCATTGCTAATCGGAATACTTGCTGATAATGTTAAAAGTATGGCGCCCACAAATAAAGAGCTAATCATAATAAGTGGTGCAATTTCAGTGGATATTGGAATGATGAAAGTTGCGACCATCAGAACAATGAGACTTAAGACTTTTAGTCTTGGGTCTAGTCTATGTAGCCATGAATTCCCAGGAATATATTGGCCAATTGTAATGTTCATCGCTTCACCTCCTTGAGGTAAGTCAATAAACTGTCATAATCATATTTAGGTTCATACGGGATGCCCAGTGTTTTTTCTAAATGTTTTAAAATCTTTAGTGATGTGGGTAATTCCAAATGAAATGACGAAAAATTTGGATGAGTAAACAAATCTTCTTTCTTGCCATCAAAAACGATACTTCCTTTGTCTAACACTATGACACGCTTTGCGTATTTTGAAACAATATCCATATCGTGTGAAATCAAGATGATGCTTTTGTTTTCACGATGATGAAGATCAATGAAAACCTGCATTAAATCTTTTTTCCCTTTTGGATCTAACCCTCTTGTTGGTTCATCTAAAACAAGTATTTTTGGCTGCATTGCTAATATACCAGCAACGGCGACACGGCGCATTTGTCCGCCACTAATACGAAAAGGAGACTGCTCATATAAATCCTCAGATATACCCACAATTTTAGCTGCATATTCAGAATTTTCTCTAGCTTTAACATCATTGATTTTAAAGTTCTTAGGACCAAACATGATATCTTTGATGATTGTCTCTTCAAATAATTGATATTCTGGAAACTGAAAAACAAGACCAACTTTTTGCCTGAGATGGTTAATCTTTTCTTTCTTTTTGGGCGGTAATGTTTGTCCAAATACATTAAGCGTTCCTGTGGTAGGTAATAAGAGCGCATTCATATGCTGAACGAGTGTCGACTTACCCGATCCCGTGTGACCGACAATCGCGATAAATTCACCTTCTTCAGCAACATGCATCGTAATATCTTTTAATGCTTCGTAACTTTTCTTAAAGTCCCGATAAGCAAAACCTACTTTTTCGAATTGAATGCCCATACGGCCTCCACGATATCTCTATTAATCGACGTGTCTTTTTCAATTTGATGATAAAGTTTCAATGAAAAAGGAAGTTCGAGATTTGAACTTTCAAGTAAATCCTCTTCACGGAATACGACATCAGGTGTACCTTCTATAATCTTTTTACCATCTTTTAGGACAACGAGAAAATCTGCTTCACTTGCAAATTCTAAATCATGTGTAATGGTAATGATTGTTTTATGATATTCTCTATTAAGTTTCTTGATCAACGTAATAATCTCTTCTGCACCCTCTGGATCAAGCATTGATGTTGCTTCATCCAAAATCAATATTTCTTGCTCCATAGCAAGCGCGCCAGCAATGGCTACCCGTTGTTTTTGACCACCCGATAATTTATGTGGTTCTTTGTCAAGAAATTCAGCCATGCCAACCAATGTCGTATATTGATTGATTTTTTCAACCATTTGTTCATATGGTAACTGTTGATTCTCTAAACCAAAAGCGATGTCATGCTTAACCGTGACACCGACAAATTGATTGTCTGGATTTTGAAAAACAATACCGATTCGTTTTCTGATTTCTGTCAAACTTTCTTCTGTTAATAAAATATGATCGATTTCTATAGTTCCCGATGCTGGCGTCAATAATCCAACCAACAGTTTAGCAAGCGTTGATTTTCCAGATCCGTTATGACCTAGAATCGAAACCCATGAGCCTTTTTCCACTGTTAAATCAATATGGCTAACAGCATCTTCTCTACCAGTATATGAAAAGCATAAATCGCTAACTTTAATCATCTTAGTATTCACCTACGTTCACGAAAATATTATATCATGTATCGGTCATTACTTAAAGTGTAATTACGATTTGTACTTTACACTTTCATAACGTATATGGCTTCCATTTTTACATGTTTTTCCTTATAATGTATATGAATATATAAAAGAGGTGCTACCATGGTCATAAATTTAACAAATGAAACATTTAATCAAACGATAAAACAGGGGGACAAACCTGTCCTTGTTGATTTTTGGGCAGAATGGTGTTCACCATGCCTGAAATACACACCAATTTTAAAGACACTCGATGAAGAGTTGGATGGTCAAGCCATCGTCGCTAAACTCGAAGTCGACAGTGCACCCGAGATTGCAGACCAATATGAAATCTTAAGTATCCCAACAACCATTATCTTTAAGGGTGGAGAAATCATCGATCAATTCGTCGGTATTAAATCTAAAGATGAACTCAAAAAACGCCTAGGTTTATGAAACAAGTCATCATTATTGGTTATGGCCCTGCTGGCATTTCAGCAGCAATTTATTTAAAACGTGCTGGTGTTAATCCACTTGTCATCGGTAAAGATTATGGATCTTTTGCTGCAGGTAATGAAGTGATCGATAATTACTATGGGTTCGCTGAAGAAATCAGTGGCCGCACACTCATTGATAACGGCATTAAGCAAGCACAACGATTGGGTGTTGAGTTGACCAATGAACCTGTGATTGGATTGTCTGAATCCGAATCTGGTTTTAGTGTAAAAACAGAACATCGTGAATACCAAGCAAAAACTGTTTTATTGGCAACTGGCAAGCATCGTTTAGCTTTACATAAACCAGGATTCAAAAAATTTCTTGGCAAAGGTATCAGTCTTTGTGCGACATGTGATGGATTTTTCTATCGTAAAAAGAAATTGGCAATCATTGGTACCGGAAAATATATGCTATCTGAATTGACACATCTTGAGCGTGTGACAGACGATATCACAATTTTCACTAATGGTAAACCTTTTAATGAAGTGACAAAATATCCTGTCGTTAATGATCCAATCAAATCATTTATTGGTGATTCTAGGCTACAAGCAATACATACGAAAAATGAAACGTACGAATGCGATGGTGCATTTGTTGCTATAGGCACACCGAGTGCATTAGAATTCGCACAAACTTTAGGAATCATTATGGACAAACAGAACATCGTTGTCGATGATACTTATCAAACCAACATTCGCGGTTTGTTTGCAGCGGGGGACATCATTGGTGGCAAACTCCAAATCGCTAAAGCTGTTTATGATGGTATGATGGTTGCTGAAGCTATTTACGACTGTTTGAAAAAAAATGCTGCATAAGAAAACCCCATATACACCGTGTATGTGGGGATTATTTTTTCAGTGACAATTAATGATTAGTCATCACTGTCATCTTCGTCATCTTCTTCAGCTGCATTTTTTACAAGCTCTTTGAAGATTTCTTTGATACGATCTGATCCTAAAAATGGCATGCATCTTTCAACTTCAAAGCCAGGAAGATTGCCGTCAATCGCACTTTGATAGATGGCTTCGACTTTTTCTTGACCAACAAATGGCAGTGCGCGACTCAATACTTTTACTTCCTTTTTTTCGATTAATTTATCAACTATTTCGTTGAGATCATCTTTGCCTAAAAACGGAAATAGTGCTTCAATTTTAACACCTTTAAGTTCTCCGTTTAGCACTTGAAGTGCAATTTCTTTCAGTTCTTCTTTTTCCATAAATGGCAATAACTGTTTATAATTCATTTATTTATTTCCTCCTTATTTGTGAAATGATAAGTCACTGAATATTAATTTCCATGAGTTGATGACAATATTCTTTCTTCGTTGGTCATAAACGGTCTTAATGATAAAACAATATCACTTTCTTCATGCGCTAGCAAATACCCCAATAAATATTTTCTTTCGACAACATTTGCATAAGGCCATAACGCCATAATATCAATTGGAATTTGCTTACATAACATTTGATCAATCAACTGTTTTCTTTCTGCTGTGGTCAGCAAATAAAAAATATCTTGAATGTTTCTGTTGGGATGTTTTGAGTTCAAAAAGTGATAAATGACAGATGGTCTAGGATAAGTCACCAGCATATGTTCATAAGCATTTGATGCCATATCAGTATGATCAAGTAAGTAATCAATTGGCACATTGAATAATTTTGTCAGCGCTAGCAAAATTTCAATGCTTGGCATCCCTTTACCGATTTCCCATTTACTGACTGCTTGTCTTGTAACAAACAAGGCGTCAGCAAGTTCGTTTTGACTCATCGCTTTTTGTTTTCTCAAATCAGTAATACGTTGACCAATGATTTTTAAATCAAGCATATTCAACCTCCTTGCACCTTTAGTATAGAATGAGTAATACGATTAGGCAAGCAACGGTTAGTTGCCGATAAAAACACCGCTATTGGCAAATGCATAGCGGTGTTTTATCATAAAATAAGTTTATTAAAGTTTTGTATCATCCACACTGTCAAGATACGCTTTTATGTTTTTGACAATCTCTTTGACAGTACCACTAACAAATGGATTCTTAAGATGAGCTGCATCCACCAATCCGAGAAAACTCTTTGAACCGCCAAGTTTGCAAAGTGCTAAATAGTTTTCAAATGCTTTCGCATGATTTTCTTGACTTGCTACCCAAAATTGAAAGGCGCACACTTGTGCAAGTGTATAATCAATATAATAGAATGGTGATCCAAAAATATGTCCTTGACGGAACCAATAGGTTCCTTTTTCCATAAAAGCATCATCACCATAATCTAATGATGGACGATATTTCTTTTCTATATTCCGCCAAGTTGCTTTTCTTTCATCCGGTGTCATTTCTGGATGTAGATAAACTTCATGTTGAAATTCATCAACTAAAACGCCGTATGGTAAGAATGAAACTGAACCTGCTAAATGATTAAATTTATATTTTGCGGTATCTTCTTCAAAGAATGAATCAATCCAAGGCCAAGCAAGAAATTCCATGCTCATTGAGTGTATTTCAGCTGCTTCCATGGTTGGCCAACGATATGCGGGGTCCAAATCACGACTTGAATAAATTTGAAAAGCGTGACCAGCTTCATGCGTTAAGACGTCTGCATCGTGCGATGTCCCATTAAAGTTTGCAAAGATAAATGGTGAACGATATTTGGGAATATATGTACAATAACCACCACCTGATTTCCCTGGTTTTGCATCTAATTCCAATAATTCATGTTCAATCATAAAATCGAAAAAATCACCAGTTTCAGCAGACATTTCATGGTACATCTTAGAAGCCCGTTCAACCATCCACTGGCGGTTACCTTTAGGCGTTGGATTACCTGAAAGGAATGATAATGCCAAATCGTATGATTTAGGATTTTCTATACCAAGTCTTTTTGCTTTACGTGCTGTTAGTTCTGTCACAAGTGGTACGATGTCTGCATAAATTTGATCACGATATGTTTTTACGTCTTTATAATCATAATCTGTTCTACCCAATCGATCATATCCAAGTTGCACATAGTTTTCATATCCGAGTTTATGGGCGATTTCGGTGCGCACTTTAACCATATCATCATAGATGCGATCGATTTCTTTCTCGTTATCAGCAAAAAATCTTGAAACTGCAAGTTGTGCTCGGTGACGTGTTTCGCGATCTTTATGCGTTAAAAATGGTGCCATTTGACTAAGGTTATAGATTCCACCATCAAATTCGATTTGTGCACCAGCTGTCAGTTTTGAATATTCGGTAGATAATTTATTCTCTTTTTGCAAATATGGAATGATTTCTGGCTTGAATGTCTTTTGTTCAATTTCGGCTTGTTTGAATAAAAGTGAACCAAATTCTTTTTCTAAGCCTTCACGATGTTTGGATTTCAACATTTTTTGAGTGAGCATATGAGAATACTGTCTTAAAACAGGTCCGTTTTCATCAAGGAATTCTTGCTCTTTTTCATAGAACTCATCCTTTGTATTTAAACTGTTTCTGATAGATACAAGCACAAACATCGTAGACACTTCATCATCAAGTTCATTGATACGTTTGATGGCTTTAATTTCTGTTTCAAGACTTTCATTTTCACCAACTAAAGCGATGTTTTCTTCCATATCTTTTTTAAATTTTTCAAGATCTGGACGTTGATAAGGATATTCACTAAATATCATTGTATGTCTCCTATAAAAATATTTACTACTATTATAACATATTTATAGTATACCTTTTTAGTAAAATCTCATTGAGAGATAGCAATAAATGCTATAATATAAATAGCGAAAGGGTGTGGACGGTATGCGCGCTAAAGAGATTAGAAAATTAGCTTGGGATCAATTAAAAAAGAATTATTGGATGGTATTTATAGCCAGCCTTATTATTTATGCAATTAATGCTGCAGGAGTACCAGCTCTTGTTGGTTTGATTATTACAGGACCACTCATGGTTGGTTATAGCATGTACTTACTTAATAACTTAAAAGATGATAAAAATGCAAATCAATTAGAAACGTTGTTCCATGGTTTCAAAAATAGTTTGGGGACTTCGATTATTGCCTATATATTGCGTATAATTTTTGTTTCGTTGTGGTCTTTGTTATTCATTATTCCGGGCATTGTTAAGGCATTAGCATATAGTATGACACCTTATGTGATTGCTGAGAATCCTAATTTAACACCCACAGAAGCTATAGATAAAAGTCAAGCATTGATGAATGGCAATAAGTGGCGTTTGTTTTGTTTGTTATTCAGTTTCATCGGCTGGTTCTTACTCGGCTCTCTAGCATTTGGTATTGGTCTAATTTTTGTTCTTCCCTATGTGAATACAGCTATCGCCAATTTTTATGATGAAATCAGAGGTCGTGTCGTAAAGGATGAATACAGATTGGATTTTGAATAGCTTAAGTAAATAAATGGACCGCATGAACATGCAATCCATTTATTAATTGAATAGTGATAGTATTTCTTTTAAATCATCACTGCGATAATCCGCAAG
>WOZH01000044.1:1541-26529 GCA_011620375.1 Acholeplasmataceae bacterium | reverse complement strand
TTATAAAAAAAAGCGAACCATCGGTTCCCTTCATTTTTTAGCAATGATATACCATTTTCTAGAATCAATGCCTGATTCAATTAATACTTTAAATCCAATGTCTGTTAGCATCTTTTCTAATGTTTCAATTGGATGGACATATTGAATAATCTTTTCCGTTTCATTACCAAATGTAACCATATGAATCAAGCGCTGCTTATCTGTTTTAATCTGCCACCGATAAGCAATCGGATCATCGCCAGTCTCAACATAACCATCAAAATCATCCAATACTGCTTCTCGATAACAATCACATAAAAAGACACCATCCTTATTTAAAGCTTGATAGATGTTTTTGAATACGCCTTTGGTGCCCTTAAAATAATTGATGACATCAAAAAAACTGATGATGACATCCGCCTTTAGTTTCAGTGAATCCTTAAGATCATGGAAAAAGAGCGGTGCATATAAATGTTCGTCTTTTAATTTATTTAATGCGATAGCAAGCATTTCTTCATCTTTGTCAATCCCCATGGCATGCTCACCATGTCTGATAAGTTCTAATAGGAAATTACCCGATCCACAGCCTGCATCAATGACCGTCGGATGTGCTTTAGGCTTGTGTACTTGATAGAAATCATAAAGTAGCGTATAATCGACATCCGCCATGAGGGCATCATAAAATTTAGCAAACATTATATGATGCGTTTCACTTCAATCAACCGTTTGTCAAGACCAAAATAATTACGTTCTTCTTCAGAAAATAGATGAACAATCACGCTGTTACAGTCGATTAAAACCCATGTGCCACCTTTACCTTCAATATGTCTCAAATCTTCACTTTTAATCGCTTTTTTTAAATGATTGACCACGGCGTTACCTTGTCTTTCATTGACTGTAGCAATGATGAAATAATCATAGAATGGTGAACTTTTCTCAAAATCATAAACAGCCAAATCTTTGACTTTTAAATCTTCAAGTGTCTTAATGATTGTTTGTAATAATTCCACGTGTTACCTCCTTGTAGTATTGATAAGCCTCAAGTGATGCTTCACTTGGGCGAAGACCTCTTTTCCTTAAATCCTCAATGCTCGTCTCCATGCAGTACACGACCGCAGCATCTAAATCAGCGACAGCCATTTGATAAACCTTATCGCGATCATCAAACGGTCTATTGGGCTCGCAAAAATCAGCAACGAATACGATTTTTTCGAGTGTTGTCATATGTGGTTTTCCCCACACATGACATCTGATGGCTGATAAAATAGCTTCATCGTGAATAGCTAACAATTCCGTCATCTTTTGGGCAGCTGCATACGCATGAAAGATGACCGGATAATCCTTATATTGTACAACGATATGAGGATCAACGGCTTTGATTTGATCCGATAATGTATCATATTTCGCATAATCATGAAACAGTCCGGCGATTTCTGCTGCATCAGGATTCACAGCGTGGATGAATGCAAGTTTCCGCGCGGTTTCAGCAACTCCATACGAGTGCACCAAGCGATCACGATGATCATTTAATTTCGCATTAATGAGCTGTTTTGCTTTTTCGATATTTGCTGTCATGAAAACAACGCCTCGGACACGCTCATATGCAAATTTTTTGGATATGTGACTGTCAGATGGCAAGGTCCCGTCACATGCATGAAGCCGAAGTCAGCAAATGTAATTTGTTGCTTGCCTGTATCTAGTTTGAACGTTCTTGTCTCATATTGTTTGGCGTAGATGCGATTGCTGAGTGATTGTTCAGTGATGATGACCTGCAGTCGATCCTTGTTTGTGCGGTGGATATTCACTTGCTCATTGACATAACAAACCAAAGATAAATCTTGATCAACGCTGATACCAACCAATCCTTCGAACAGTAATACTTGATCTTTTTTAAGTTGATAAACAAAAGGTTTTAGCGGCTTATTAACAAGCAGTCTCTTATATGTTTGATAAGAGAATAATTGATGTAAATAACCCTCTTGAAACAAACCTGGCATATCATATAGCGTCTGTTTAGAAGATAACTTCGCTTTTAGCGTTTCTTGTGTAAGTCCAGCTTTATTCATCGCGAGTGCGTGTTGATCGTGAACTAATGCTTTATAAATCGTTGTCTTACCAGCATTTTGTATACCTAGCAGATAGATGTCTACCGCGTTAAACGATTGAATATATGCTTTCAAGTTAATGATATCTTCATCATGTTTTGCTGACATTAAAATGATGTCTTCATAAGGCACATGCATCGCTTTAGCTCGCTTTATGATATTTTCCAATAACTTATCGAGATTCGTCGATGCCGGCAACAAGTCAATTTGATTGATGATATAGGTGTAGGTCACGTCTGGTGCATAACGATGAAGCGGATAAAAGAACAACATATCAAGCCCCATGATAGAACAAACCATCAGTGCCAGGCTCTTCGGTTTAAGCGTCGGTAAACTTTCAGGATGAAAATGTGCATCAGCTTCACCGTAATGAGCAAGCCTAAAACATGCCTGACAATAATCTTTATTCAAATCAGGTGTATATCCAACCTTATCAATGTCCTTATTTTGGAGAACTGCCCCACACCCCTTACAGCGTGTTTTCGACATATTCTTTTAGCCTTTCCGCATATGCATCTGCATATTTTTTTGAAATCCTCTTAATCACGCATTTTTCAAATATGCGGTTGATTTTAGTCATCCATCGATCCGATGTGCGTTTAACCGGATTAACCAAAACCGCGATGCATCCAAAGCGATGGGCGCTCAGCATATCGGTCATGAGTTGATCTCCGATTAAACAGACATGTTCAATTGGTTCATCAACTTTTTTTAGCGCCCGTTTTAATCCTTTAATCATCGGTTTAGCAGCATGCCAAACAAATGGGTATTTATGTGCAGCTTTTGAGACGCGCTGATAATTGCTGTTTGAAATAACCACGATCTTAAAGTCTTCTAATAACGCGTTTAGAAATTCCAAAGTATGCGCGGATAATTGTGTTTCATCATAGGCGATTAATGTATTATCTAAGTCAAAAAACAAGGCCTTTACCCCTTGTTCTTTAAGCATTTGATAGTCGATAGCGTAGATTGATTTAAAATAATAATCCGGTATGCACCTTTTGGCGAGTGACATTATTTAATCTCGAGAATCTCAATTTGAATCAAACGACCAGTTTCTGTTTTCACTTCTACTTTATCGCCTTCAGAATGATTCAGCATTGCTTTACCAATCGGTGATTCAATCGAGATTTTATTTGCACGTGGATCCGCTTCGATAGAACCAACCAGATGAAAGACTTTTTCGTCTTTGTTTTCTGCAAATTTAACCGTAACCGTCTTACCGATATTAACGATATCTTCACTTGTGCTTTTTATGATTTTTACATTTTTTAAAATCAATTCAATTTCCGAAATACGTGCTTCGATACGTGCTTGTTCGTTTCTAGCCGCATCATAATCAGCATTTTCCGAAAGGTCTCCTTGAGCACGCGCTTCTTTTAGTGCTTCAAGGTTTTCACCACGTTTGACATCTTTAAGAAATGTCAATTCGGTTTTGAGCTTATCGATACCTTCCTGTGTCAATTGATAGGTTTGTTTTTTCGCCATGTTGTACCTCCTAATGGTTCGTTCTCTATTATAAACTATTTTTTATATAATTACTACGTCTTTCAACTTTTTTTGGATGGTGCGATGACCAGGCATCAAACGATCCAAAACAGTATAAAAGTTTTGCGAGTGATTGAATTCCTGCGTGTGTGCATATTCATGATAAAGCACATAAGTTAAATAAATGGGATCTAACTTTGCTAGAATTGTATTTAATGTAATCTCATGGTGTTTACGATGATAACTCCCGAATTTTGATTTTAAATACCTGAATTTCAATGGGACTAAATCAATATGGGCTTGATTTAACATGGGCTTGATTTCTGATTCAAGCTTGATACACATCGCCTTGAGCTGATCTAAATAAACGCGCTTTTTAGCGATATAAACGTCATCTCGCGTATGTAGATAAACCAAATTATCTTTGATTTCATATTTAAAATTACCCGTTACTACCCTCAGTTCATACGTCTTTCCCCATAACATTATTTCATCATCTCGTTCGGATGATTGCTGGTTTAACGCTTGGTAGAATCGCTCAAAATTTTTGATGAGAAATGCTGTAATCAGCCTTTTCGGATATCTTTTATTGGTCGTGACATCGATGAACCCAATCTTTACCCGATAATAGGTATGTTTGTTGTTTTTATATGTTATCTTATAGGGCAGTATATGACCTTCTTTTTCTATGAACTCACTCATATTCGTCTAACCATCGCGTCTTTCTCGATATTCACATCAACTGGAATCTTGATGATCTGTTGGGGATGTCTAGCAACATCAAGCGGCAGATCATCTTCATCTGTCATCCGATCAACAACCATCTCATATCGTTTACCACTGGGGTTGAAAAACTCAATTTTGTCACCCACTTTGAAGTAATTGCGCTGCTCGATAATAACCATCTGCTTTTTAACATCATAGGCTTTAACTAAACCGATAAAGACTTGAGAAGGACGGGCGCTGTTTAAATCAAAAAGCTGTTCATTTACACCCGGCATACCTGCTAAAAAGCCAGGTGCCGTCAATCTGTTTTCAGCTTTGCTGATTTCTAGTTCATATTGATCGACATCTTCAATCTTTCCCGTTTTAACATATTCATCAATCACTTGACGATAGGTAGACACGACTGTTGCCACATAATGAAGGCTTTTCATCCGACCTTCAATCTTTAAGGAGTGGACACCAGCATCAATTAAAGCAGGTATATATTTGATGGCTTGCAAGTCTTTACTAGACATTGTAAATGGTCTTTTGGTGATGGCTTGACCATTTTCTTTTAGTTGATATTGCCATCTGCAGGAATGTGCACACCCGCCGCGATTTGCGTCTCGGCCAGTCATGTTATCAGATAAAGAACAACGACCGGAAAAACTCATGCACATGCCGCCATGAATGAACACTTCAATATCCGCTTTCGTCCTTGAAGTCACCGTCTTAATTTGATCTAAATCCAATTCCCTCGCAAGTACGATACGTTTAACCCCTCTGTTAACCCAAAAATCAACCGCTTTAGAACTTAGCACAGATTGCTGTGTCGATAAATGAATTTCTAAGTTTGTGTGTCTTCTTGCTACGTCAATGATGGCAGGCGATGCACAAATGATAGCATCTACACCGTTATCTGCTAACGCGACTAAATACTCAACCAATCCAGATAGATCCTCATCATGCGGAATGATATTTGTCGTCACATAAATCTTTTTACCGCGTTCATGCGCAAATGAGGTTGCTTCTTTGATATCTTCAAGACTAAAATTAGATGCACGCGCACGCAGTGAAAAATCTTGGCCACCGATGAAAACAGCATCAGCACCATAGATAATTGCAATTTTTAATTTCTCTAAATTACCGGCAGGTGCTAATAATTCAATCATTTATTTCACCTTTAGCTTTATACATGGTTGGATGATGTAAAAATCCTTCATCCCACGTTTCATGATAGGTATTCATGATATTTTCTCTTAATTGGTCGGTCGGTTGTTGATAATACTTCAATACCTGTTTTGCATACTGATCATCATGAAAAATCGTATCGATGACTAAATAATCAACTGCTTCCTTTAACACATCCACATATTTTTCAGTATGAAATACGTGATATCTAAAAACATGTGTCCCTGCATCATCTTCCAAAATTGGATAGGGCTCGTTCTCTCTTTTAGCTTCAATGAGCGTTAAATTCTTTTGGTCATGAAATGTATGATTTAGATTTGCTTTGATAGTAAAGGTTTCAATCAATTGGCGCTTAGCATAAAACATATCCAAATAGCCATGACCAATCATAAAGAGTTTGAGTTTTCGCCCTAAACCGATATGTCTAATTTCATCTAGCGTAATCTCTTTTGCAAGAAAGGCACCATAAATCCCTTCTGAAGCAAATATGTTTGTGTCATAGCGATTGGTAAGCAACGTTTCGGGATGAAAAACCGCCTTTTGGATAAGTCCAATCTCACCCAATGTTGTGATCGCACCAACATCAGCAACGATAATACCTGTAAGTAAATCAGCGTGGATGTTTTTCATCCAATCTTTGAAAAGCTCACAATCCTCATCATCAAAAATGCGATTGGCAATTAAAAAAATCTCTTTGTTTAAAGCGCGCGCATCTTCAATAGCATGATTGATTTCAGACGCACTAAAAGACGTCGTTAGACGTGCGCCAAAACGTTTGTTACCAACGATAAATCCATCGGTTAATTCAAACAGTGATTGCATGGATTCAAGTGTGTGGATGGTTACTAATCTTTTCATGATATCACTCTCTTTGAGACGCTTAGTCCATCGCCTATCGCGATAAACTCAGTTTTAAATTCCTGATGATTTGCTAGAAAGGATTTAAATCTTTCTAATCGCTTTAGTAATCCTTTAGTATGTCTATTTTTAACCTTTTTGATATCTAGATGATGAAAAAATAAGTTGTCACAAACAATGACACCATTTGGTTTTAACTGTTTTTGATACCGTTCGAAAAACTTCAAATATTGTGATTTAGCCGCATCGATGAAAATGAGATCATACATACCGAGCGGTCCACTATAAGTGAGTGCGTCTGCTTCAATCAAACGAATTCGGTGCCCGTTTTTATGTGCTGCAATATATTGCTTGGCATAGCTGATCATTTCATCATCACGCTCTATGGTATCAATCTCAACATCAAAAGCAGCCATCTGTATGGCACTGTATCCGATGGCCGTTCCGATTTCTAAAATGTTCTTAACCTGCAGGTCTTCAATCAATTTCAAAAGAAAAGCAAGACCATCATCTGCAATAATTGGAACGCCAAGTCTGATGGCTTCTTGTTTAATATCCGCAGCGGTCACTCGTGATCATCAGCTTCTAAATCATTGTAATAATCATCAAGCAAACGTTCTAGCATATCCCATTCTTCATCTGTTTCAATGTCTTTGAAAGCACCTTCAGATTCATCTTGATCAGGTTCATAGGACGCTGCGGTCACCTCACCTGATTCTATAATTTCAAAAACGACATAATTTTTTCCTTCGTGTTCGTGTGTGAATAATACTTCACAAATGGTTTCAGTACCATCATCACTGACCAATGTCAGTTTGTTGTCTTCCATCATGTTAATGGATCTCCTTTTCGATCAAGATAGTTTTGGAGGATGACGACTGCAGCGAGTTCATCCTTTTTTTGTTTTTGTATGTGTCGCTTTGCACCACCAGCAATCATGGCGTCAAGCGCGGATTTGGTCGATAATCTTTCATCTTGTAATACAACTTTCGCATCGAGCTGTGCTTCGATTTTTTCTTTAACTGCTTCAGATATCAAGCCGCGTTTGCCGATGTCATTATTCATATGTTTTGGGTAACCTAAAACAATGACATCAATGTGCTGTGCTTTTGAATGTTTTACGATCATAGCAACCGCTTCATCATATTGATCTTCTGTGAATCGCAATGTCGTAAGCGCTTGTGCGATGATACCTGATTCAGATATAGCAAGCCCAATGGTCTTGCTGCCAAGATCTACCCCTAAATAGCGTTTCATAACTTCCCTTTAATCGTTTCTACCATCTGATTAATATCCGATAAATTCTGTGTACCACCCTGAGCCATATTAGGCTTACCGCCGCCACGGCCATCAGTAAGTGTACAAGCCATTTTTACTAGATTAGCTGCTCTGCCTGAAGCACTTTTTGAGATGAATGTCGCTTTGTCAGATGTGACATTCACAAGTAAGATAGTATCTGCCTTTATTCTATCATAAATCGCATCAACCAGTTGTTTTAAAACCTTTGGTTCAACATCATGCGTAACGATGACTTGAGATTTGGATGTAAAGTCATCAATAAACTGATCGATATCCTTCAAAACATCAAGTTGTTTTTGCCTAAACTGTTCTTTTTCTGTATCTTTTAACACATTTTGTAAACGTTCAACATAAGCGCGATAATGGATGATATCTCGATAACTACCCATAACGATTGGTGCTTTTTCCATTTGATTCTTAACACCTAATCGATCCGCTTTATCCATCAACGCATCAATTTCCTTTAGGAATGGTTCGATGAAAAATTGGATTTGTGCTGGTAAATCTATGCCTGTTACCCCTTCCATGCGGTATATACCTGAACCGATAGATTCATACGAACAAATCGCGAAATCGATGATTTCTTTTGTGTTTTTGACGTGCGTGCCACCACAGAATTCCTTTGACCATCCCATGTCAACAACACGGACAATATCACCATATTTTTCACCGAACAATGCCATCGCGCCAAGTTTCTTCGCTTCTTCAATCGGTAAATTATGGATTCGGACATCGCGTGGTTCTTCTTTAATATAGTGTTTCACCAATTCTTCAACTTCAATAATCTGCTGATCAGATACTGTTTCATAATGGTTAAAGTCAAATCGCCAACTCTTAGGTGAAACTTGTGACCCCTGTTGATTGGCGTGCTTACCAAAAATATCTTTTAGCGCTTGATGAAATAGGTGGGCAGCACTGTGGTTTCTAATCGTTTTTAAGCGTGCTTTCGCATCAACGATGGCAAGTACTTCTTCGCCTTCTTCAAAAGCACCTTCAACCTGATGTAAAAATTGTCCATTGGGTAATTTAGAGACATCGCTTACTCTTAATCCGTTGATTGTCCCTTGATCAGCAACCTGACCACCAGAAGTCGCATAAAATGGTGTCTCTGCTAAAACGATCCCTTCATCAAATACTTTAATAACGGTGGTATGCGCTTGTAAATAATCATAACCAATGAATTTAGAAGGTTCAGTGAAGTGGAGATATGCCTCATCTTGTGTTTTCATACCTTGTTTCGTAGATCTCGCATTTCTAGAGCGTTCTTTTTGTTTTTGAAGTTCAAGTTCAAAAGCCTTCTCATCAACTGTCACGCCTTGTTCTTCAGCCATTTCTACGGTTAGTTCAACGGGGAAACCATAAGTGTCATAAAGCTTAAAAGCTGTTGTACCACTTAAAGTCTTCCCTTCTTTTTCAATGGCATCAAGCAAATGCTTTTCGCCCTCACTGATGGTTGAAATGAATTTTTCCTCTTCTTTTTTGACAATATCCTTAACGATGGTTTTTGTTTCATACAGACTGTCATAGAAAACACCCATCATCTCAACGACGTCATCGACAAGCATATATAAGAAAGGTTCATTTAACCCTAAAAAACGGCCATATTTTACAGCTCTTCTAAGAAGTCTTCTTAAAACATAACCCCGTCCTTCATTGGAAAGCATCGCGCCATCGGAAATAGCAAAAGTCAACGCTTTGATATGATCAGCAATGACTTTAAATGCCATTTGACCCTCATAAGTCACGCCAGACAGTTTTTCTAAGTGCTTGATAATGGGGAAGAACAGGTCCGTTTCAAAGTTCGTTTCAGTCCCTTGAATCACACATGCAAAACGTTCTAATCCTGCACCAGTATCGATATTTTTCTGTGGCAACTCTGGATATTCCGATCGATCTAATTTCCCGGGATTCGCATTGAATTGTGAGAACACAATATTCCAAATTTCTATATATCGCTCATTTTCGATATCTTGTTCAATTAATGTCTTGCCACGGTGATCATATGCTTCCCCACGATCAAAAAAGATTTCTGTATCAGGACCGGATGGACCTAGTCCAATTTCCCAAAAATTATTTTCGTTTGGAATTATATGTGATGGCTCTATCCCCATCTCAATCCAAAAGTTTTTCGTATCTTCATCATCTGGATAATAGGTAATATATAGTTTTTCTTTTGGTAAACCAAACCATTTTGGATCGGTCAGTAACTCATATCCCCATTTGATTGCATCCTTTTTAAAATAATCTCCAATCGAAAAATTACCAAGCATCTCAAAGAAGGTGTGGTGTCTAGCTGTCTTGCCGACATGATCGATGTCATTGGTACGAATGCACTTTTGGACATTCGCTAACCTTGGGCTAGCAGGAATCTCTGAACCATCAAAATATTTTTTGAGTGGTGCAACGCCGGCATTAATCCATAACAATGTCGGATCACTTTGGGGAATCAAAGATGCGGACTCTTCAATCACATGTTTTTTGGAAACAAAGAATTTCAGCCATGTTTCCCTGATTTCTTTCGCTGTCATATAACGCATAAACATCTCTCCTTTTACAAAAGAAAATGCCCTTAGAAAACTCTAAGGACGATTAATCGCGGTACCACCTTAGTTCCAGGGTTTCCCCTGGCCCTCAAAACCGTTATAGCCGGCATACTATTCGCTCCAGAATTAGCGTTCATCGTTTCATCTTATCCGTTCTCACCAAACCGGATTCTCTGTGAAGAATTCACAATTACTTAGATTCCTTCGTAGCACTATTATGTTATCATAGAAAAACTAATTAAACAAGTTCATACGCGCAAGATTTAAAGAAAAATGAAAATAATCGCAATCTTTCTTCTTTGTTGTTACTTTTTTATCATGGCTGGCCAAAAATCTTTTGTCTTATCGCTTAAAAGATGTTCTAAACTAAAGATTATCTGAAGACATCATAAAATGCCAAATGTCCTCTTCTAAAAATGGTGCAGAAATAACTTCAAATCCTAGCGAAGCATAATAGTCTTTCAAATAGGCTTGTGCGTGGATGACAAATTTTTCACCACGATGCTCCGCCATAACCGCTTGAATCAATTGCGTAGCAAGTCCCAAATGACGATATTTCTTTTCAGTCACAAGCCGTCCAAAACTCAATTCGCCAACATCATACACATGCGGTGGCAACATTCTTAAATAGCTGACAATTCTTCCTTCTCTTTTGATGAAATAATGTGTACACTGTTGATCTTTAAAATCTGTATCAACATAGATGATATGTTGTTCCTCAATAAAGATTGTCATTCTTAAATTAAGAATTTCATATAATTCTTCGGGGGTTAAATCAGCAAATGATTTTTTTACGATTTCTTCAAACATAATTTAAACACATAGGGTGCGCCAAGCGCTGCCCATACTCCTATTAACAAATATCTTAAAAAGTCAAATATCAGGATTTCAGGAAAAACAAATTTAAGACCTTCTTTTATCCCTAATAAGATCGCAATGCCAACGACAACTTTCAGCACCTGCGTCCAAAAAGGTGCTTTGACATCATAATTGACATATCTTTTTTCAACGAAGTAACCACTAGCAAAGCCAACATAAGCGCCTGCTGCAACAAACAGATCATGATCTGGAAATAAAATCATTAGTATCGGCACAATCGGCAGTAACACGAATGTCCACCATTCTTCTTTATTACCCATGAGATCAATTAACTTATCAATCGCATAAGCGATACCAAAACCAACCATCAATCCAGCTAGGACATCCGATAAATAATGCTGTCCCAAATAGATTCGTGAGAAGGGAACCAATATCATGATACCGATGGCTATATACTGGAGCCATTGATAGCCTGTCTTTTGTTTGGCTTTCAGTCCCACATAGCCTAGTACACCTGCCGCGGTCGCATGCCCACTCGGGAACGAATAACCTGAGGTATAATATTCAAAGGGTACAGTGACGCCAATTTCTGTATATGGTCTTTGTCTTTTAAAGATATTTTTAAAAACAAAACTGAATAGGGACGCAACCATAAACATAAGTGCAAACCGATGGGCGAATTTCTTGTTGATGGTCCAATAAATGATGACAGCAACACCAATAAAGAAATATTGATCACCAATCAATGTAATGACATAAAACAACCAATCAAAAAACGGGTTGCTGATGGCTTGTATCCCTTTGACAATATCAAGATCTAACATATGTTACTTGTATACGCATAACCGTAATCATCGTTATCGTATAACTTCCTTTCTTTCTATGGTTATCGTAATCATCAGCATTTCAAATTTGTTCGTATCATCAACGCTTTGATTATGCCGCTTTGACATGAATTTGAAAACCCAAAACTAAACCAATCTTAACTGCGCTGTTTGAGAACCTTCTTCATCCGCATTTGGGCATCTTTCTCTTTCATAGTCTGACGCTTATCATAGGTCTTTTTCCCTTTAGCTAAACCGATTTCAAGTTTACAAAGCCCGCCTTCAAGATAAACTTTTAATGGAATCACCGAATAGCCCTGCTCTCTTGATTTTGAGAAAAGATAAAGGATCTCTTTTTTATGTAACAACAATTTTCTCGTTCTTGTTTCATCATGATTAAATTGATTCGAATAGGCATATTGTGAAATGTGCATGTTTAAAACAAAAGCTTCACCGTTTTTAAAAGTAACATAACTATCGCCTAAGCTCACTTTCCCCATGCGTATTGATTTAATTTCACTGCCAACGAGTTTAATCCCAGCTTCATATGTTTCTTCGATAAAGTAGTCATGTCTCGCCTTTTTATTCTGGGCAATCAATTTCATATTTAATTTCCTTTTTTAGGCTTTATCTTGGATTGATTGTTTTTATCGACGTGAGGGGTTTTTACTTGACGTTTTTTAGCGATGATACCAAAATCAACTTTACGTGTGGTCATGTCAACGCTCAATAATTCGACGGTGACTTGATCACCTAAGCGATAACGCTTGCCATGCCTGCCGATGAATGTCAATATATTATCATCATAAGTGTAATAATCATCTAGTAAACGAAGTGGTACAAACCCTTCAATGCCGCTATTTAATTGTACGAACATCCCGGTAGGCATCATTTGCGTAATTACGGCTTGATAACGTTCGCCAACACGTGATGCCAAGTATTCACAACTCTTCAATTTCGAAACATCACGTTCCAATTGGATTGCAGTACGCTCTTGATCTGACGTATGTTTCGCAACATCAGGCATGATATCAGCAAAATGGTCAATCGTTTGTCGATAATTTTTCGCTTCACCTAAAACAAATAAATGAATCAAACGATGCAGCATCAAGTCGGGATATCTTCTGATTGGTGATGTGAAATGCGTGTAGTAACTTGCACCAAGTCCAAAGTGAATATCTAAGATTTCACTGTATTTTGCTTTTTGCATCGCTCTTAAAAGTAACATATGAACAATCGGACCATATGCGGTACCTGCGCTTCTACTGGTGATACTTTGTAAAGTCTTAGCTTCACCTACGTGACGCATATTTGGTTGAAAACCAAGTTTCGCAACCGTCTGTAAAGCTGTTTTCAGTTTAACAATATCTGGCTTTTCATGGATGCGATAAAGCGTCGGCACATCCAAATGATACATATGCTCAGCAACCGTTTCATTAGCTACGAGCATGAACGACTCAATTAATTCCTCTGCGTCATCTTGATGACGTTCTTTGACATCGAGTACTTTGCCATCTTTATCTACAATGAATTTTAATTCAGTTGATTCGAATTCTATTTCACCGCGTTGCTTTCTTAATAAAGAGAGTTTTTGTGATAACTCATTCATCGTGACAAGCATTTTCTCAATCGCTTTATCACCTAATGATTGACCATGTTTCAAAAAATTGTTGACTTCAGTATAATTCATCCGTCTATTTGACTCAATCACAGTTTTTTCAATCGTGTGCGCGATGACATTGCCATCCTTGTCTAGTGTCATTAGACATGATAATGTAAGTTTTGGTTCATGTGCATTTAGTGAACAAAAATCATTTGATAAGAGATGGGGTAGCATCGGGATAACACGATCTGCCAAATACACGGATGTTGCTCTTTCATAAGCTGCTTGGTCCAGCAATGAATCAGCCGTAACATAGGTTGAAACATCAGCGATATGCACACCTAACTTATAATTTTCTCCCACTTCAGTTAAACTGATAGCATCATCCAAATCTTTAGCATCTAAGCCATCAATTGTAATGATGAGTTCATCTCTTAAGTCAAGTCTTTCCTTAATTTCAACATCCATATCGATGTGGATATCCTTTAAGGATGCCATAACTTCATCAGAGAATTTTTCGGGCCATTCATAACTAGAAACAATCCTTAAAGTATCAATATCAGGATCGTTGACATGACCGATGACTTTCTTGACTGAAGCATACACACCTGATGAATCAATCGTTTCAACATCTAGTTGAACGACATGGCCTTCGACTAATCCTTCATAGGGATCAACGAACAATCGTCTATCTAAATAAGCATCTGGGCTAAAATATAATATACCCTTGCGATTTCTTTTTACGGTAGCGTTCAGGACTTTTAATGCGCGTTGCACAATGGCAACGATGCGTGGTTCAAAATACATTTGAACGAGCACGATATCATCGTGCATGGCATCCGATAAGTCACTACCTTCAATATAAACATCTTTGAGTTCTTGTCTTAAAAAACCGAACGTCTGTTTGCGATCTAGACGCCCAATTAAAATATCCGGATTCAAAATGTAATACGGATCATCAAATGTGACATATGGATGTAATGACAAATCAATATCTGTTACGTCATCTTTATGTAGTTTTCTTGTATGTTTTTCATAAAACATTAAATATATAGGATGCATCTTTTTACCTCTCCTTTATTATAGCATAGACAAACTATTTCGTGTGGTTCATAAATGGAATCTCATGCTAGCGTTTGAATCTGATATCACTTGTTGACATTTTAATGCCAAACGCCTATAATAAAAGGGAAAGTTAAGATACTTAGAGCGTAGAGCAAAGTTAAATGATTACTCGTTTTTCTTTGCATATTTTTTTAGGAGGTCATCATGTTTTTTAGCCAACAAATCATTCCCGCTATATCCAATCATGATGCGTATCGGAAGTTTATTTCCTCCAATTATGAGTATGGTATCTTAATGGGATTTCAATTAGCACAATTAGAAGGTTTGATTGAAAATCTTCATCAAAAAGGTAAAAAAGTATTGATTCACTCAGAATTAATCAAAGGTTTGTCACACGATGAGTTTGGCGCGATATTCCTCATTCAAAATTTACATGTGGATGGTATTATATCCAGTAAGCCCAAAGTCATTGAAGTCTGTAAAAAACGTCAAGTGATTGCTATCTTTAGATTCTTTTTAAAAGATTCCATGTCACTTGAACAAAGTCTTCAAATCACGAGTAAAATCAATCCACCCTACCTCGAAATATTGCCGGCTTTGTCCATAGATATTATCAGTGAAATTAAAAAGATTGTTCAAGTCGATATTCTTATGGGCGGTCTTATACAAAGCAAAGATCAAATCAACGCTTGCATCAAAGCTGGTGCAATTGCTGTAACCACATCAAAAACAGATTTATGGTAATGGATTAACAAATTAATATGATTAGACCAAGAGAAAAAGAGGAAAAAGACAATTCGTTGTTTTTTTCCTCTTTTATGTTCAAAGGAGTCATGATTCGTTATGTACGATTATACCATCATCGGTGCAGGTATCGTTGGTACGCTTATCGCAAGAAAGCTATCAGCTTATCCTGTCCAAACACTCATCCTCGACAAAGAAAATGATATCGCTAATGTCCAGACAAGCGCGAATAGCGCCATTATTCATTCAGGACATGACCCAAGACCAGGTACGCTAAAAGCAAGGCTCTGTGTCGAAGGCAATGCGCTTTATGATGATCTTGAAAAAGAACTGCATATCCCGTTGCGTCGCACCGGCGGTTTGGTCGTCGCACACGACAAAGCTGAAATTAAAGCGTTAGAAGATATGTTAGAACGTGCAAAGATGAATGGCGTCAAAGGCGCCCGTATCTTAACCACTCATCAAGTCCATCAAATAGAACCCCATTTGAATCAGTCGATTATCAGAGCACTCTCTTTACCTTCTACGAAAGTGACATTTCCTTGGGAAGTCGCGATTCGTGCTTTACAGAACGCGATTCACAACGGTGTCACATTTAAAAAAAATGCAAATGTATCTACCATCCATTATCAGGATTACATATTTCAGATTACGCTTGAAGATGGCACTGTCATTCACACAAAAAACGTCATTAATGCGAGCGGTGTTCATGCCGATAACATCGCGCATATGCTTGAAAAAAACGTACCTTACCGCATCACACCTAAACGGGGTGAGTATTTTGTGCTTGATCGACAAGTCGAACATTTCATCGAACATGTCATTTATCCACTCCCTACTGTTCGTGGAAAGGGTGTGCTCATCACGCCACAGACACACGGTAATATCTTACTCGGTCCGACATCTGAATTGAAGGATGATAAAGACCGTCATGAGACAACACGTTCAGGCCTTGCTTACGTAAAATCACAAGTAAAAAATTTATGCGATCACATGCCATACCAATATATGATTCGTTCCTTTGCTGGTGTACGTGCAAGTTCCACTCATGGTGATTTTTATATTCAAGCATCCTCAGCATATCAAGGGTTTTACCACGTTGCTGGTATCGATTCGCCCGGACTAACTGCAGCACCAGCAATAGCCAACTATTTAGTAGAAGAAATAATCAAACTAAATCTACCAATAAAGAAAAACTTTGATCCGTATATCAAACCCGTTACACCTTTTCATCAATTGTCTTTTGCTGCGCAACAAGACATGGCTAAAAAGAATCCACGCTATGGTCATATCATATGTCAATGCGAACACGTCACTGAACAAGAGATTATCGATGCAATTCATAGCGATGTTGGTAGCGATACGATGAAAGGCATTAAAAAGCGCACGCGTGCGGGCAGTGGCACCTGTCAAATGGGATACTGCCAATCGCATATCCTAAAAATTATTGCTAGAGAAACCAATCAAAAAATGAACGATATCAATTATGATGCACAGGACACTAAAATATTAGGTGAAGAAACGAAGGTGGGATCATGACAACATATGATGTCGTCATTATTGGCGGTGGTGCCGCAGGGCTTGCTGCTGCCATCAAAACTGATGATGGAAAACATCGCGTCCTCATCATTGAACGTGATGATGCACTCGGTGGCATTCTGAATCAGTGTATCCATAACGGTTTTGGATTACACGTGTTTAATGAAATGCTTACAGGACCAGAATTCGCGGCACGATTAATCGATGATGTTGTTTCACGGCATATTCCTTATTTGTTAAATACCACAGTCAGTGACGTCAAAGAAGTGAATCATGAATTGACGATGGTCTTGTCAAGTAGTCAAACCGGTATATCTAAAATAAGGACGAAAGCCATCATTTTAGCGACAGGTTGTTATGAACGATCACGCGGTGCAATTTCTATTCCTGGCGATCGCCCAAACGGTATCATGACAGCAGGTGCCGCTCAAAAATATTTAAATATTGATGGTTATTTAGTCGGTAAAAACATCTTTATTCTTGGTAGTGGCGACATTGGTTTGATTATGGCGAGACGGATGACATTAGAAGGTGCAAAAGTTCATGGTGTTGCTGAAATTATGCCTTATTCAAACGGATTAAATCGAAACATTGCACAATGCTTGCAAGATTTTGATATTCCACTATACTTATCGCACACCGTGAGTGAAATCAAAGGTGATAAAAATCTTGAATCGATCACCATCCAAAGCGTTGATGAAAACATGGATCTCATACCAAATACAAAAAAGACATTTGCTGTTGACACATTATTGTTATCAGTTGGTTTAATTCCTGACATTAAAGTGTTTGAAAGCCTTGATTTAACCATCAATCCCATTACGAAGAGCATTGTTGTAGATCAAAACTATCAAAGTGATATACCAGGCATTTTTGCATGTGGTAATGCGCTTCATGTTCATGACCTCGTCGATGATGTCGTTTTAGAAGCACAGCGTGCAGGACATGCTGTTAACCACTATCTCAACCAAAAAAAGATGGTCGAAAGACAATATGTGGATATAACATTTGATCATCATATCCGTTATATCGTGCCAAACCGTTTAAGCCAAGTGAATTGGTCAAACGGTTTCATCACACTGCTTTTTCGAACAAATCGTAAATTTACAAAAGCAATATTTATCGTCAAGCAAGGTCATGAAGAGATTAAACGTGTGAATGCAACCTTCATTGTTCCAGCAGAAATGAATAAGATTGAAATAGAAGCTTCATTAATCAATCATCAAAAACCATTGCATATTGAACTCGTAGAGGTGTTATAATGGAGAAGGAAATGATTTGTATTATGTGTCCAAGGGGATGTACATTGCATGTGTCACCATCGCTTCATGTAACAGGTAATTTTTGCCCTAGAGGAAAGACATATGCCATTGAAGAAATGACACATCCTGTGCGGATATTAACAACAACGGTTAAAACAAATCATGCTTTACATCCGAGATTACCTGTTAAAACGAGTGCAGGTATACCAAAAGACATGATTGGTCCAGCGATGTCGCAAGTGAATCATATAACCATCAAAGGACCTATCCATATCGGTGATGTCATCATTAAAGACATCTACCCCGGTGTAAACGTGATTGCTACAGCAAGTCTTTAAGGGAGGACTTTATGGGAAAATACATATTAGCCATTGATCAAGGAACCACCAGTACACGAGCGATTATTTTCAATCATCAAAGCGAAATCGCAAGCATGGCTCAAACAGAATTCACACAGTATTACCCTCATCCAGGATGGGTTGAACATGATGCTAATGAGATTTGGCTCAGCGTATTAGCGGTGATGGCAAAAGCGTTGCTTGATGCTGGTATTGAAGCGAATGAGATTGCTTCTATTGGCATTACTAACCAAAGAGAGACAACGGTCATCTGGGAAAAGCATTCGGGAAAACCAGTATATCATGCCCTTGTATGGCAGTCCAGACAGACTGAGTCCATTTGTCAAACATTAAGAAAAAAAGGTCATGAGGCATTCATTCGTAAAAAGACAGGATTACTGATTGATCCATACTTCTCAGCGACAAAAATCAGGTGGATTTTGGATCACATTGAAAATGGACAAGAACGCGCTAAAAAAGGGGAATTATTGTTTGGTACCATAGATAGTTTTTTGATTTACAAACTCACTGGTGGCAAGCATTTCACGGACTATTCTAATGCTTCACGAACATTGCTTTATAATATTCATGAATTAAAATGGGATGAAGAACTTTGTGATTTGCTTGATATTCCTATGAACATGTTACCTGAAGTTAAACCTTCTTCTAGTGATTTTGGATATACAATTCCCTATCATTTCTTCGGCGAATCCATACCAATTAACGGTGTCGCAGGTGATCAACAAGCGGCATTGTTCGGTCAAGCATGCTTTACTAAAGGTAATGTTAAAAACACATACGGCACTGGTTGTTTCATGTTAATGAATACCGGAAAGCAAGCAGTCGCATCCAAACATGGCTTACTAACAACGATCGCTTGGGGTATCAACCATGAAGTTTATTATGCGCTTGAAGGCAGTGTATTTGTTTCAGGATCAGCAGTTCAATGGTTACGAGATGGTCTTCATCTAATTAAACATGCGAATGAAACCGAATCCTTAGCAACATCCATACCATCAAATGAAGGTGTCTATATCGTCCCTGCATTTGTCGGAATTGGCACACCTTATTGGGACGCAGATGCAAAAGGCGCGATATTTGGATTGACTAGAGGGACAGATAGTAGACACCTATCGCGTGCGGTATTAGAATCAATCTGTTATCAATCTATGGATGTTCTCAATGCGATGGAGAAAGACTCAGGATTGGACATCACATCCTTTAAAGTTGATGGTGGTGCTGTCATTAACAATTTTCTCATGCAGTTTCAAGCAGATATTCTTGATTTAGAAGTCTGCCGACCCCATGTTTTGGAGACAACCGCTTTGGGTGCCGCCTATTTAGCAGGTTTGGCCATTGGATACTGGCAAAACCAAGATGAAATTAAAAAGCATTGGCAACTCGATCGATCATTTAAGCCAAACATGCCCATGAATGAGCGAAAACAACTGATTAAAGGTTGGCAAACCGCTGTTGAATCGACAATAAAATTTAAGATATAAAAAAAAGGGACTTTTAATTTTGAGCGTCCCTTTTTTATGAGGTCTTACTTTAAGTTATAAAAAGAATCTAAACCAAGATATTGTGCCGTAGGTCCAAGTTGATCTTCAATACGCAATAATTGGTTGTATTTAGCGATTCTATCTGTTCTAGATGCTGAACCAGTCTTAATTTGACCAGCATTTGTAGCAACCGCAATATCCGCTATCGTTGTGTCTTCTGTTTCACCTGAACGGTGCGAGACAACCGCTGTATAACCAGCTCTTTTAGCCATTTCGATGGCGTCAAACGTTTCCGTTAACGTACCGATTTGATTGACTTTGATTAAGACTGAGTTTGCAACACCCATTTGAATACCTTTAGCAATGTATTCCGTGTTTGTTACAAATAAGTCATCACCGACGAGTTGAATTTTAGAACCAAGCGTATCAGTCAATAATTTCCAACCATCCCAGTCGTTTTCATCCATACCATCTTCAATGGAAATAATTGGATATTTAGCGACCAATGTTTCATAGTATTTGACGAGTTCAACACTTGTAAATTCTTCTTTTGTTGATTTCTTAAAGACATATTTACCTTTTTCTTTATTATAAAATTCAGAAGCAGCAACGTCCATACCAACATAAATGTCTTTACCTGGCTTGTAGCCTGCTTTTTCAATGGCTGCTAAAATGTTGTCAAGCGTATCTTCGTTAGAAGACAAGTTTGGTGCGAATCCACCTTCATCTCCAACTGCAGTATTTAACCCTTTACTTTTGAGGATTGCTTTTAAATTATGGAAAACTTCAGCACCCCATCTAATTGCTTCTTTGAAACTTTTAGCACCCACTGGATAAATCATGAATTCTTGGAAGTCGATTGGCGCATCAGAGTGTGCGCCACCATTGACGATATTCATCATTGGCACGGGTAATTGCTTCGCATTGAATCCACCAAGATATTGATATAATTCAACACCTAAATAATCTGCAGCTGCTTTAGCAACAGCAATCGAAACACCTAATATTGCATTAGCACCTAATTTACCTTTGTTTGGTGTCCCATCAAGTTCAATCATGACATGGTCGATTCCTACTTGGTTTGTCACATCAAACCCAATCAACTCAGGTGCAATCACTTCATTCACGTTATTAACTGCTTTTTCTACACCTTTACCGAGATAACGTTTCTTATCTCCGTCTCTTAATTCGACCGCTTCATGCTCACCTGTAGATGCGCCTGATGGAACGATCGCACGACCGAATGCGCCAGATTCTGTTAGAACTTCTACTTCAACGGTAGGGTTACCGCGAGAATCGAGTACTTCACGTGCATAAATATCACTAATAAATGGCATATGTTCACTCCTTTATATGGTTTTGTTTTGTCGTTCAATTGACCATAATCATTATACATGATGGCTGTTCAAATTAAAAGAAATATCATTGAAAAAACGTTTCCGATAAGGTATCACATCATACTAATTGGCCAATAAAGATTTAGATTTTTAAGAAATGTATGAAAAACTTGTCGAATGAGTAAAAAAATAACTGGTCTTATTTTAGAATCATCAAGGTAAGCGCGTGAAATAATATCACAAACACCACGTTTACCGCATTGTTGTAAAGTATTATCTTTTTTTGCTGTTACTGAACGCATAATAAATAGCGATGCCAAAAAAGAGAAAATTAAGCGCGCCATTTAAGATGTTCATCCAACCACCAAGCCATGTCAGTGGCAACAAAAATGAGAAATATGGTAGTGGATTTAATGTCTGCAAATAAACATGAATATCAACATAATTTAAAACAAACAAAAACCCTGCATTGGATACGACATTCAAGAGATAAAATCCTATAATGAAGAAAATCACGCTAATTATCGAATACCAAATATGATATTCTATATAAGCACTTTTAATACGTTTTGCCAAATAGAATGCCATTAAAATGCATAGCATCCAAACGATTGAAATACCACCTAAATATAGCGCTAACAGGTTAATTGCCCCAATTAATAACCCACCAACAAAAGCGACAAAAATGCCCTGCTTGATGACGGGCACTAAGTCTTCTTTATACATTTGTTGCTTAAATTGTCCTTTTAAACTCACAAAAACACCTCTAGTTTATCATAGCACAATTTAGAGAGCTATTCTACGCTTTTTCTTCAATCCCATGATTTTCGTTTTTGTCGTGATGTGAAAAATCGTGTTCGTAGAGTTTTGATATACGTTTATATAAAAAGAATGTAATGATAGACACGAGTGTGGATAAAATCAAATTGAATGGAATAACAGCAAATAATAAATACGGCCCCATATAGTTTGTTTCACTGACACCTGGCACCATCGCCAAGATACTGACAAAAGCTGCTGTATTACCACCAAAGTAAAGTTCAATGTAGAATGCAACAATAAACAACCAGTTGATGAGAACTGCAACAACTGTCCATACTGCGGCACTTGCTGCCATACCAATAATTGCGTTTTTCTTTGACTTGTGATGATGATAGATAATGGCAGCAATCAGCACGGTCGATATACCGATAATCAAATCCATGATTTCGCCGACACCGAGTGTTGAAGTTGCCGGTAATTTTGCCAAAAAGCGCACAACGACAATAAGCGATCCACTAACCGGGCCAAATAAAAATCCACCAATGAGTATCGGTACATTAGAAAAATGAAATTCTAAAAATGTTGGTAAGAACGGTAAATTGAATTTTGGAAAATAGTATAAAGCAACAGATAAACCTGATAAGATAGCAATAGCAGCCATCTTTTTAATTTTCTTAGTGTTTGAAACATGACTTGTCTCATATTTCTTAGCGATAAAAAACAAAGCGACAAGCACACCTAAGAAAAGTACGCCAATAATCATTCTAAACACAACATCATGTGTTTGTAAAAATTCGACAATTTGTCCAACCATGTTTATGATCTCCTTTTTAAATAAAAAATCGCCATAGACATAGGGCGACCAAAAGTACATCAAAAATGACGATGACTTCTTCCATCCAGACTTTACTGTCGGTACCTGAATTACACAGGTTCAACCCAAAGGTTCGCGGACTATACCGCCGGTCCCGAATTACACGGTGCCCCGAAGTTCTATTTTATTTTATAAATTAATTCTAACACAATTTAATCAAAATGCAATAACTTAACAAATTTGAAAACGTTTTTTACGTGTCTGATTTTAAGTTTTATACAATAAAGCGTATAATAGTTATGGAAAAAGATAAAGGAGCATAATTTATGAAACAATTTGCAGGTCTAATTATTATGGACGGTCTTGGGTTAGCACCAGCTAGTGATTCTAACGCAGTATCTTTAGCTAAAAAACCGTTTTTGGATCAAGCGATGAAAATCTATCCAAACAGTACGCTCAACACTTCTGGTGAAGCAGTTGGCTTACCTGAAGGACAAATGGGCAATAGTGAAGTTGGTCACTTGAATTTAGGTGCTGGACGTATTGTCTTTCAATCACTTACAAGAATTAATGTCGCAATCAAAGATGGATCATTCTTTAAAAATCAAGCATTCTTAGATGCTATAAAATATGTTAAAGATCATCAATCAAATTTACATATTTTCGGTCTCGTCAGCGATGGCGGTGTCCATGCATATCCAACACACATCAAAGCGCTTTATGACCTTTCTACGCAACAGGGCGTAACGCCTTATCTTCATGCCTTCATGGATGGGAGAGATACACCGACAACAGCCGGTAAAGGTTACCTCAAAGATTTAATGGATTACGGCATGAAGGTTGCTACTGTCGGTGGTCGTTATTACGCTATGGATAGAGATAATAACTGGAATCGTCTTCAACTCGCATATGATAATATGACGCTAGGAACTGGTAAGCATTATCACGATGCTTTAACTGGTATTCAAGCATCTTATGATGAAGGTGTTACTGATGAATTCATCGTGCCGTTCGTCGCAGATGAAAAAGGATTAATCAAAGATCATGATGCTATAATCTTTGCAAACTTCAGACCCGACCGTGCGATTAGAATCGCTACCGCATTTTCAAATCCAGCAGCAACCGATCAATATGTTACAGCCGGTAAACCGATATTTGACACAACTAGAACAGTTAAAGATATCTTTTTCGTATCCATGATGTTTTATAACGAGTCAGTCAATGGTGATGTCGCTTTTCCACTACAAACATTAAATAACATCTATGGTGAAGTCATTGAACAAGCTGGTCTAACACAACTTAGAATTGCAGAAACAGAAAAATACGCACATGTCACCTTTTTCTTTGACGGTGGTCGAGAAAGAACCTTTAAAGGTGCAGAACGCATCTTAGTGCAATCTCCAAAAGTAGCCACCTATGATTTAAAACCGGAAATGAGCGCGTACGAAGTTAGAGATAAAGCTGTAGAGGCAATCAAATCAAAAAAATTTGATACAATGATTTTAAACTTTGCGAATCCCGATATGGTTGGTCATACGGGTTCTATCCCAGCAGCAACCAAAGCAGTTGAAACCATAGATACATGTACAAAAGATGTTGTTGACGCAATTTTATCAATCGGTGGTGTCGCAATCATCATCGCTGATCACGGAAATTGTGAAAAGATGAGAGATGAATTTGGTCAACCACATACAGCACATACGACGAACCCCGTGCCCATCATTATTACAGACAAGAACATAAAAATCAAAGATGGTGGATCATTATGTGATATCGCGCCATCATTACTTGATATTTTGGGTGTAAAACAACCAAAAGAAATGACTGGACAAAGTTTAATTATTAAACAGTAACCAAAAACCCTAGCGGATTTACGCTAGGGTTTTTAATAAGGCATTTAAAATATTGTATGGTCAATGATAGGCTATAAATTATTATATGGTATACATAAGATTTTTTAAAGCGCGCGTTAAGTGTTGTTAAAAAAAGAAAAGATTGCCTGATGCGAAACAAGACACACTAAAGAAACATTAATCATTATTTGATACAACAACTTACCAGATTTCTCCAGGCCATCATATTCATTGAAATCTTTAAATCGTTCTTTTAGTATGACTTTTTGTTTCATTCAGTGGTTTTATCATATGTTTTTACCATCACAACCATTTCAATCTCATCATCCAATAACAAATCTAAGGATTTATTGAATGC
>WOZH01000044.1:0-1441 GCA_011620375.1 Acholeplasmataceae bacterium | reverse complement strand
AAGCCATCCTTTGCATATAATATTCAATAATAGCCTGTGTGCCTTTTTCAGAAAATCCTTTTGTCATCAAAGTCTCATAAGCTTTCGTTGCTGTTTCAACAACCGTCAAAGGCAATTGACCTTTTTCCGCCATCACAAGTTTAAGATCTTTTAAGAAATGTTTAACATAAAATCCGGGTCGATAATCTTTTCTTATCATTTTTGGACCATTGTTCGAAGCTTGCCATGAATCAGCAGAACCGCCCGTAATTACAGATAACAAAGATGTCAAATCCAAATTTTTGTCTTTCGCGAATGTAATTGCTTCAACTATGCCTAAAATATTTCCAGCAATGACCGTTTGATTTGCTAACTTCGCAACCATACCTGATCCTGAAGGACCCATGTAGGTAATAGTAGAACCTAAATGCATAAATAATGGCAACATTTTTTCATATGTGTAAAAATCACCACCGACCATAATCGATAACTTGCCGTTAATCGCACCGATATCACCACCCGTTACGGGTGCGTCAAGCATCATGATATCTTTCGCTTTTGCCTGTTCTGCTAATGTTTTAGCCAGTGTCGGACTGGATGTTGTCATATCAACCAATATGGTCTTCGGTTTAGCCAAAGGTATAACTTTTTCATAAACTTCTTTCACATCTTCAGGATAACCAACCATCGTAAAAACAGCATTTACTTTGTCAATGCATGATTCAATCGCATCACAAAACTTGATTTCCGGTTCCAAACGTTTCGCTTTTTCGGGTGTGCGATTATACGCATATACTTGATGGCCAGCTTGTTGTAGATGTTTTGCCATCGGCACACCCATAACACCAGTACCAATCCACAGTATATTCATCATGACATCTCCGTATGTTGATCAAGCCAAATGCCGATATCCGTCATGACTTGTTCTTTGCAAAGGTCATTGAGTATTTCATGATATGCATCGGGATATGTAATCAGTTTTTTATCTTCAACTGCTACTAAATCATAAAGCCGTTTTGAAAATGATACGGGGCATATCTGATCACTTTCTCCATGAATGATGAGAACAGGTGTTTGATAATCACGGATATGTTTATTTAAGTACTTAACACCTGAGACAAACATATTCCCAACCAAAGAAATATAAAAATGTTTCAAATTTAATGGATCATTTTCATAATCGATCTCAACTTGTTTAATTCTCGATAAACGTCCATCAGAAAAATCTGTCTTTTTAGAAAGAAATCCAAACCATTTGTACCCGACGATTCGCAACGGTAAGACATCTTTAAGATAATATGACGGTGCTGCCGATGAAATAATACCATCGACATCTCCATATTTAACTGCATACATATCAACGATTAAACCGCCCATGCTATGTCCTAATAAAAAGATTTTTTTCGGGTTTAATTGTTTTTCGTTTTCAACGAGCACATGTAAATCATCGATGACTTGATGG
>WOZH01000042.1 GCA_011620375.1 Acholeplasmataceae bacterium | reverse complement strand
GATCTTTGAAAAGTAGATAAAAGCTGACATAAAAAAATGCAATAACACGCATAAACAAAAGCAAATGTAAGCAAAGAAAAAACGAGGTAAAGGAAAAAAGGGCGCACAGTGGATGCCTAGGCACCGAGAGCCGAAGAAGGACGCAACTAACGGCGAAACGCCACGGGGAGCAGTAAGTATGCGACGATCCGTGGGAATCCGAATGGGGCAACCCACCATATGGAAGATATGGTATCCATCGTTAGATGGAAGGGATACGTGGGGAACTGAAATATCTAAGTACCCACAGGAAAAGAAAGTAAGAACGATTCTGCTAGTAGCGACGAGCGAACGCGGAGGAGCCAGTTACCGAAACAGTTACAAAACCACATATTAAGAGAACGACGTGGGAAAGTCGACCATAGACGGTGAGAGTCCGGTATCTAAAAATATGGGGACTGGGGTAACGAGAAGTACGGCGGGACACGAGGAATCCTGTCGGAAGATGTGAGGACCATCTCATAAGGCTAAATACTCCTCGGTGACCGATAGTGAACCAGTACCGTGAGGGAAAGGTGAAAAGAACCCCGGGAGGGGAGTGAAAGAGAACCTGAAACTGTGTGCTTACAATTAGTCAGAGCCCGTTAATGGGTGATGGCTTGCCTTTTGTAGAATGAACCGGCGAGTTACGATAGCGAGCGAGGTTAAGGATGAAGGTCCGGAGCCGAAGCGAAAGCGAGTCTGAATAGGGCGAACTAGTTCGTTGTTGTAGACCCGAAACTGGGTGAGCTAGCCATGAGCAGGTTGAAGTCTGGGTAAGACCAGATGGAGGACCGAACCAGGACACGTTAAAAAGTGTTTGGATGACTTGTGGCTAGGGGTGAAATTCCAATCGAACCCAGAGATAGCTGGTTCTCTCCGAAATAGCTTTAGGGCTAGCGTTCAAGTATAAGTTTTATGAAGGTAGAGCACTGAATGTATGATGGCCGCACCTCGTGGTACTGATTACAATCAAACTCCGAATGTCATAAAATATATTGAGCAGTCAGACTACGGGTGATAAGGTTCGTGGTCGAAAGGGAAAGAGCCCAGACCGTCAGATAAGGTCCCCAAATTGATGCTAAGTGGAAAAGGAAGTGAAGATGCACAGACAACTAGGAGGTTGGCTTAGAAGCAGCCATCCTTTAAAGAGTGCGTAAAAGCTCACTAGTCGAGTGACTCTGCGCCGAAAATGTACCGGGGCTAAGCATCATACCGAATCTACGGATTTGATATGTAAAAGTATTAAGTGGTAGGAGAGCGTTCTAACAGCGGCGAAGCATGATCGAGAGGACATGTGGAGCGGTTAGAAGTGAGAATGCCGGTGTAAGTAACGAAAAGACAGGTGAGAATCCTGTCCGTCGAAAACCCAAGGTTTCCAGGGGAAGGTTCGTCCGCCCTGGGTAAGTCGGGTCCTAAGGTGAGGCTGAAGAGCGTAGCCGATGGACAGCAGGTAGAGATTCCTGCACCAGTGATAAGACTGAAGGAGTGACAGAGGAGGCTAACGTCCGCCCCTAAGTGGATTGGGGACAAGGATTCGAGTCTAAACCGGGAGGCAAATCCCCTGGTTTAAAAAGGATGAGGATCGGTAGGTAAAGGATGATGATGTCACACTCTCAAGAAAAGCTTCTAGGGATAATCTTATGACTGCCCGTACCGTAAACCGACACAGGTGGGTGGGTAGAAAATACTAAGACGCGCGAGAAAACTCTTGTTAAGGAACTCGGCAAAATGACTCCGTAACTTCGGGATAAGGAGGACTTTTAATGAAAAAAAGAAGTCGCAGAGAAAAGGCCCAAGCGACTGTTTATCAAAAACACAGGTCTCTGCAAAACCGTAAGGTGACGTATAGGGGCTGACGCCTGCCCGGTGCTGGAAGATTAAGAGGAGAGGTTAGGAAACGAAGCTTTGAATTGAAGTCCCAGTAAACGGCGGCCGTAACTATAACGGTCCTAAGGTAGCGAAATTCCTTGTCGGGTAAGTTCCGACCCGCACGAAAGGCGTAACGATTTGGGCACTGTCTCAACAAGAGACTCGGTGAAATCAAGCTGCCGGTGAAAACGCCGGCTACCCGCGACAGGACGAAAAGACCCCATGGAGCTTAACTGCAGTTTGATATTGAGGTTGGGTGTAAGATGTACAGGATAGGTAGGAGGCTGAGATACTGGGACGCTAGTTTCGGAGGAGCCAACGTTGGGATACTACCCTTCGTGCATCTGATCTCTAACCCGCGGAAGTGGATTCCGGGGAACAGTGTCTGACAGGCAGTTTGACTGGGGCGGTCGCCTCCCAAAGAGTAACGGAGGCGCCCAAAGGTTCCCTCAGAATGGTTGGAAATCATTCGTAGAGTGTAAAGGCAGAAGGGAGCTTGACTGCGAGACCTACAAGTCGAGCAGGGACGAAAGTCGGGCTTAGTGATCCGGTGGTTCCGCATGGAAGGGCCATCGCTCAACGGATAAAAGCTACCCCGGGGATAACAGGCTTATCTCCCCCAAGAGTCCACATCGACGGGGAGGTTTGGCACCTCGATGTCGGCTCGTCGCATCCTGGGGCTGGAGTAGGTCCCAAGGGTTGGGCTGTTCGCCCATTAAAGCGGCACGCGAGCTGGGTTCAGAACGTCGTGAGACAGTTCGGTCTCTATCCGTCGTGGGCGTTGGAGATTTGAAGGGAGCTGCCCCTAGTATGAGAAGACCGGGGTGGACGTACCAATGGTGCACCAGTTGGCCTACCAGGGCCACAGCTGGGTAGCTACGTACGGCAGGGATAAACGCTGAAAGCATCTAAGCGTGAAGCCCCCCCAAAGATGAGATCTCCCAATTTAGTAAGACCCCTTGAAGACGACAAGGTTGATAGGCTGGGTGTGGAAGTCGAGTGATCGATGAAGCTGACCAGTACTAATAGGTCGAGGACTTTACCTCGTATGTGATCAAAGCAATTGCAACAAAACGTATATATATGATCAGCTTTTATCTAGTTTTGAAGGATTGTCTGGTGGCGATGGCGAAGTGGACACACCTGTTCCCATCCCGAACACAGCAGTTAAGCACTTCTGCGCCGAAGATAGCACTAAGGTGCGAAAATAGGACGCTGCCAGGCAACTCTTTAATTAAATGGGAGTTTAGCTCAGTTGGGAGAGCATCTGCCTTACAAGCAGAGGGTCGGCGGTTCGAGCCCGTCAACTCCCACCATTTGATTGCCGAAATAGCTCAATCGGTAGAGCAACTGACTTGTAATCAGTAGGTTGCGGGTTCAATTCCTGTTTTCGGCACCACTTTTGACCCGTTAGCTCAGTCGGTAGAGCACTTGACTTTTAATCAAGGTGTCGAAGGTTCGATTCCTTCACGGGTCACCACTTTTTGCCCGGATGGTGAAATCGGTAGACACGAAGGACTTAAAATCCTTTGAGTGATGAACTCGTGTCGGTTCAAGTCCGACTCCGGGTACCACCCTGGGGCCTTAGCTCAGCTGGGAGAGCGCCTGCTTTGCACGCAGGAGGTCAGGGGTTCGATCCCCCTAGGCTCCACCAAGTGATGCCTAGCATCTCTAGTACGTTGACAATTGAATGGCGGTGTAGCTCAGCTGGTTTAGAGCGTACGGCTCATACCCGTAAGGTCGAGGGTTCAAGTCCCCCCGCCGCTACCAACTAGGGACCCGTAGCTCAGTTGGTTAGAGCAGCCGGCTCATAACCGGCCGGTCGTAGGTTCGAGTCCTACCGGGTCCACCACTCATTATTTAATTTATATAAAGCATATGTTATAATAGTTGGAGGAATACCCAAGTCTGGCTGAAGGGACTGGTCTTGAAAACCAGCAGGCTGTCAAAGGCGCGGGGGTTCGAATCCCTCTTCCTCCGCCATTAAATTCCTTATTAAAAATTGACATACATCTTGTAATATCGCGGGATAGAGCAGTCCGGTAGCTCGTCAGGCTCATAACCTGAAGGTCGGGGGTTCAAATCCCTCTCCCGCAACCAAAATAAGGTCCGGTGGTGTAGGGGTTAACATGCCTGCCTGTCACGCAGGAGATCGCGGGTTCAATTCCCGTCCGGACCGCCATAATTGGCTCTGTAGCTCAGTCGGTAGAGCAAAGGACTGAAAATCCTTGTGTCGGCAGTTCAATTCTGCCCGGAGCCACCATGGAAACCTTAAATAAGCCATTGATAGTGGCTTTTTTTGTTACGCAAAAATTGATATTGAAGAAATATTAATATTTATAATCTATTATAGAACGGTGATGGAAATGAACATAAATTGTTTATATGAATTTAATAGTTTAAGTAAATTTGCTAAATTTACAGAATTTGTGATTGAGAAAAACTGGAAAATAGAAAAACAACTTCTAAAAAATAGAGCGATCACCTATAGCAAAATGCAACAATTCAAAACATTAAAAGAAAGATTCTATGAAAGAAAGATTTCTATTTTTGCTTTAAAAGACGAAGAGGTTATTACATGGATTGATACGATTTGTCTTTTAAGAAAAATATTATTTGGATTGTATAAAAAAGGGGTTAATACAGAAAATTTAATGATATTAATGGAATATCCTGTCGTATTTGGTAATCACATGAGAACCGATTATGTTCTAGTTTATAATAGACTAATTGTTGTTTTGGAGTTCGGAATGTTTAATCAAGATGAAAAAAGAAGTGAAGAGAGATATACAAAAAAACTGCAAGAGTCAATTAGTTATAGACAAATGCTACAAAACATCGTAACTTCAGAAATAAAGGTAATAAATTATGTAATGATTTATAAACCAGAATATGATAGGGTACTAGATGACGAGATGATTGATAATATAGCATACAACGATGGAGAAATTGAAAGATTAATCACATTCTTGAAACACCATATCGATTATCAGGATGATTGTGGAGCAAAACAACAATTATTGAAGATTGCAAAATATGACTAATTTATTGAGTACTTAGTGTTTGGTTTTGTTAGGATAATTAGACAGTAGAAGTGCCATGTTACGGATAATGTTTGCGTTATTCAAAGGATTCTAACATCGAATTATCTTTGATTATAATACGGCTGCAATAGAAATCACGGGATGTTTATTCATCAATCACCCAAGTATATCGCCTACAGTGTGAGGACATATGCTGGTGGATTACGTCTATTATCATGCATCGTTTAGCAAATAAGATAATTATGATAAAATTGTTAATCTTTTTATCTAGAATGCAATCGAACATGTTTGATATAATATTTATTTCGAGAAGATGGTTTTTCGAAGGGAAATAAACAAGATGACAGACAAAAAACCGATTTTAAAATAAGGTTTTTTTATTGTTTTTAGGAATAAGTATGTTATCATAATATTAATCAAATTATTTGAACATCAAAATAAAAAGGAGTCAATATATGAGTAAAATAGGAGTTATTGCTTGTGGAAATTCAGGTATTGATTACATGACACTTGATTACCCCGTTAGATTGATACGCTCAACATTAAATTTAAATGGTAAAGAATACGAAGATTATGTGGATATTCAAGCAAAAGAATTTTATGAAATTTTAGAAAGCAACCCAAATGTCGATCTTTCAACATCACAAACATCAACAGGCAAAATTGCACATATCTATGAAGAAATGAAAACCGAAGGATACACCGATATTTTAGTTATTGTCATTTCAGAAAAGTTAAGTGGTACATACCAAGGAGCACTACTTGCTAAAGATATGGTAGATGGTGTCAATGTGTATGTCTTGGATTCTAGAAGTGTATCTTATGGTGAAGCTTATTTAGTGGAAGAAGCGATTCGTATGATTGTCAAAGGCATGAATGTCATCGATATTTATGATGAATTAGAACATATACGCGATCACATTTATGTGTACGTCTTAGTTGATACACTTAAATTTCTAGTAAAAAACGGGCGATTATCGGCAACTTCAGGCTTCTTGGGAACGATTTTAAAGATCAAACCGTTACTACTCATTCAAAAAGATGGTAGCCTTGTTCCATTTGAAAAGATTAGAACAACTAGAAAGGCGCGTGCAAGGCTTCTGGAAATTATCGAGAGTGAAATCGATGGGAAAAATGTTATAATGTTTATAGCATACACAAACAATAAGGATGACGCCGAGAGATTAAAACAAGACATCCAAAAGAAAAGACTAGATGTATCCATTCGCATTGTACCGCTTACACCGGTCGTTGGTGCGCATGCGGGACCAGGTACACTGGGCGTCGGGTATATTGTGTTACAATAATGGGAGGTTTATTTGATGGTAGATGCTAAACATGTCATCAACGAGTTGCTCGTAGACGTTTTTAATCACATTTTGAGTATTGAGGCTGATACACTTAAAAAACAAGGAATTAAGCTTTCAATGACCGAAGTTCATGTATTAGAAGCAATACGAAACACCGAAGTACCCATTATGGGACATATCGCCCAACGGTTAAGAGTTACTTTAGGTACGCTTACGGCATCTATTAATGTACTTGCGAGAAAGGGATTTGTCTATCGGTTTAGAGATAATGAAGACCGTAGAAAGGTCTACATTAAACTTAACCAAAATGCTTATAATGTGTTAAAGATTCATGATGAATTTCACGATGAAATGATTGACTCAATTTTTAAAGATCTTGAAATTGAAAAAGATGAAGTATTGATGAAATCACTCGAAAACATTAGCGAATATTTTAAGAAAAGATATTAAATTTAAGGCGCAGTGATACGCCTTTTACTTTATTTATTTTTTATGGGGTTCATGTTATAATAGTTTCGGTTATGATTAAGCATTGGAGGCTAGACATGCGCAATTTCTTATATGGTGTTGATGTTGGCGGAACAGCAATCAAAATAGGCTTGTTTTCATGCGCAATGCAGCACATTGAAAAACTGGAACTAGAGACACCAACAGAGGAACATGAAACAAAAATATTTGAAACAATCACTCAAGGTATTCGTATACTTAATGAAAAAAATGGTTTGACGTTTGACGATATTGTTGGTATTGGCGTTGCTGTGCCTTGTCCGATTAAAAATGGGTATGTCGAGCGTTGTCCCAACCTGGATTGGTATAAAATCAATTTAAATGAAAACTTCAAAAAATGGGTTCCTAAAGAAGTAAAAGTGCGTTTTGCGAATGATGCTAATATCGCAGCTTTGGGCGAAAGATCCATGCTTTATGAATCATATGAAGATGTCGTTATGGTAACACTTGGTACAGGTGTAGGCGGTGGTGTCATCATCGGTGGTGAAATGGTTGAAGGTGCTAGGGGTTCCGGTGGTGAAATTGGTCATATGCTGATTGTTGACCCATCAGAAGTTGACTTTGATTGTGGTTGTGGCTCAAGGGGATGCCTTGAACAAATTGCAGGCACTAGAGGCATTTTATCTTATGCTCAAAAAATGATTGAAAAATATCCTGATTCTATATTAATTGGCAAAAAGTTCACCGTCAAGGATGTTTTCGATGCAGCAAAAGCAAACGATAAGGCAGCAAGTGCAACGTTTGAACGTGTGACAGAATACTTAGCTAGAGCATTAGCAATTATCGCAGTTATTATTGAACCCGAGATATTCATCATTGGCGGCGGTGTGTCCAAAGCTGGAGATTTCTTGTTACAATCCATTGAGAAAAAGTATAAAGAAAAAGCAAGATTCGACACGGATAAAATACGTTTCGCACTTGCGGTTACTGGGAATAATGCTGGCATCATTGGTGCAGCACTCATGATAAAAGAATCATAACATATTTGGGAGATGTGATGGAATCAATTAAAATACCTATCAAAGGATCATTCGATCATCGTATGATAAGTGGATATGCGAAAATTATCGGTGATCCTTTTTTATATCAAGTCAAATCTGAAAAGCAATTTAAACACCTATTACATCACATGTTAAATGTAATTGAGGATCTCATTAGCGATTCAATATTGATTGAATCGTTATATGACTGTCAGACAACTATTATTTATGATGTATTGGTGACGTTACACATGATATTTGATCGACAAAAAATATTTAAACAAACCTGTGAAAAATCTATGGAAACAAATGATTTGCGGATACTCAAATTATTTGCTGAAACACTTGAATCTCAATGCAATGATGCGGAATGTGACGCTATTCGAAATCAACTTATTAATCCTATTTATAACCAAATTATTTTAGAAGCCAAAAGAATAATCATTAACAAATACGTTACAAAACATACATTTATTGTTGTGGATAAGTTTGATCAAACAATGCTTTATCATTTAAACAAAAACATCATGGGGTTTATCACAAATTCACGAGTAAATCATAAAGATGAGACAATTGCCTGGGCATACGATGTACCTGTGATATGCACAAATTTTATATTTAATGACAATGACTATATGACGCTTGTTGGTAAGCATCATCAACTAATTATGTATCATGATATAAAAAAGGGTATCAAACAACATGCGCTAAAACCAACAAAACTTGAGATGCATAGAAAACTAGTCGATCTTTATAATTTATCAACAACTGAGTTAAATCTCTACCACGGTGTTTATGTGGAGAGTGAATATATGATAATCACAAAAGGCTTGATGGCAAACAAGAGAGAAGTGTACGAAGATTTTGCAAAACTGTTTGAACTCATGGATAAAGATGATCATGTATATCTCAAACTGCCACAGTTCACAGCTGAAAAAGCATTGATGATTGCGCCTAACTTTCGTACCGAAGTACATCGTTTTTCGATACTTCATGAAGGTATTATGAATTGGTTGTTTGGTGTTACCGAAGCAGTAAAGAAATATAAACCAAACCTCACATTAATTATTCCTAATTTGAATAGTGCCGATAATCTTTTGTTTTGGGAAGAAGAAATTGATATTTTTAAATCATTGATTGGAAATGATATGGCAATAGATATGGGAATATTGATAGAAACAGAAGCAGCACTACAATATTGCGATGACTTTACAGATATAGATGTTGCGATATTCAATTTGGATGCACTAATTGAAGAATACACAGATGATAAACAACAAGTGGATACTAAATTTTTAATGGAAGATTTAAGAAGTGCACATCATATTTATCGGGTGAAACAACCGACAAAGCATTTAGTGACTGGTGCTAAACCAAATATGATACAAAAATTTATCAATCGAGGATTCCGTAATTTTATTATAGAAAATAAAGATCGAGAAGAATCGTCAAAAATTTTCGAAAGTTGGGAATTATCTCGGGGTAAATTCAAAAAAAGCGTATGAAGACTAGAAAAACGCAATTAAATTTTCAAATATATGGGTAATTAGTCTTTTATTACATAAAAAGGTTGCAATTACATTTTTTATTTTATATAATAGTAACGCTCGTGCGTATGCAGGAGAAGGCTGTGAAATGGGAGGTTGCCGGCACACGGATAGCCGTTGTCTATGTAGTTGGGTATTTCCATGGAGCAAGTCTATACATGATTATAGGCGAAAGGAGCTAAAAAAATGGCAAAAGATATAATTAAAATTCGTTTAAAGGCTTACGATCACAGATTATTAGATCAAGCTGCGAAGAAGATTGTTGACAGTGCAGTCCGCACTGGTGCAGAGGTACAAGGTCCCATTCCGCTACCAACGCAAAAAGAGATCTTCACAGTCCTACGTTCACCACATAAATATAAAGATTCACGTGAACAATTTGAACGCCGGACTCACAAGCGTTTGATTCAGATTATTGATCCTAATCCAAAAACGATAAGTGCCTTGATGGATATCGATTTACCATCAGGAATTGACATTGTCTTAAAAAAATAGGACGAGAAAAGGCAAATTAAAAACAGAGAGGTAAAAAAATGGCCAAAGGAATCTTAGGTAGAAAACTCGGTATGACACAGGTCTTCAGTGAAGAAGGCACCCTTATACCGGTAACCGTTATTGATGTGGCTGACAACGTTGTTCTTCAACAAAAGAATATTGAAACAGATGGATATGTTGCAACGCAAGTTGGCTTTGAAACAAAACGGGACAAATTAAGTAACAAGCCTGAACAAGGGCACGTGAAAAAAGCTAATACAGCACCTAAGCGCTTCGTTAAAGAATTCCGCTTTAAAGAATCGCTTGATAATGAGTTGTTGAATATAGCGGTAGGCGAGCCAGTTAGTATTGAATTATTTAAAGCGGGCGATGCCGTGGATGTTCAAGGAACGTCAAAAGGTAAAGGCTTTGCAGGTACTATTAAGCGACACAATCAACATCGCGGACCGATGGCACATGGTTCTAGATATCATCGCGGACCCGGTTCTATGGGACCGATTAAGGGTAACATGAAGGGCAAAAATCTTCCAGGACAAATGGGGGCTGAAACAGTGACCATTCAAAGTTTAAAAATCGTCAATGTCGATGTTGAAAATCAAGTATTGCTCATCAGTGGAAGTGTCCCAGGTCCTAAAAAAGGACTCGTCGTTGTCAAGTCCGCAGTGAAAGGTAGTTAGGAGGAAAGATCATGCCAAAAACAGTGATAATCAATCAAACAGGAAAAAAAGTTGCTGATCTCACTTTATCTGATTACGTATTCGGTATTGAGCCGCATCAACATGTGCTTTATGAAGTTGTTAAAGCACAACGTGCAGCAATGAGACATGGCACACATGATGTTAAAAATCGTGGTGAAGTCCGCGGTGGAGGTAGAAAACCATGGCGTCAAAAGGGCACGGGCCGTGCTCGTCAAGGCTCTATACGTTCACCACAATGGCGTCACGGTGGTGTGGTCTTTGGGCCAACGCCAAGAAGCTATGCCGTTAAGTTGAATCAAAAAGTTAGACAACTCGGGTTGCGCTCAGCATTATCTTATCAAGTTTTAAAAGATCAATTAAAGGTTGTTGACACGCTTGATTTTGAAGAACCAAAGACAAAATCATTTGCCACTTTCCTAAATAATTTGGGTATCGCAGGCAAAGTACTTGTCATTGGTAAGGAATTATCTGATAACGTGGTGTTAGCATCCAGAAACATGCCAAACGTCAATCTTGTTGACGCATCGCACGTCAGTGTTTATGATCTATTGAATTGCAATGCACTTGTGATGACAAAAGACGCAGTTTCGGCATTTGAGGAGGTATTAGGTAATGACTAAATACTATGACATTTTGAAAGCGCCGATCATTACGGAACAAACAACAAAGCTTATTGAAGGTTTTAACAAATACACATTCAAAGTTGCTAAAACTGCAAACAAGGTTGAAATTAAAAAAGCAATTGAGGAAATTTTCAGTGTGGATGTGATTTCAGTAAACACGATTAATATGAAACCAAAGAAAAAGCGTGTTGGTAAGTATGAAGGGTACACACAAGCTTATAAAAAAGCGGTTGTACAGTTAGCAGAAGGCCAAAAAATTGATGCCTTCACGATCTAAGTGAACGATTAGAGGAGGTTTAACCGAAATGGCGGTTAAAAAATACAAAGCGACGACAAATGGTCGCCGTAATATGAGTGTATTAACGTACGACGAAATCACAACTTCAACTCCTGAAAAATCACTACTAGAACCATTTTCTAAATCGGGTGGCAGAAATGCACAAGGTAAGATTACCGTTCGTCATATCGGCGGTGGTCATAAAAGAAAATATCGTGTAATTGATTTCAAGCGAAACAAAGATAACATTGTTGGCAAAGTAGCAACGGTCGAGTATGATCCAAACCGTACAGCCAACATTGCGTTGATTCATTATGTAGATGGAGAAAAACGCTATATCATCGCACCTCAAGGACTTGTCGTTGGTCAGGAAATTCTTTCTGGCGAATATGTAGATATTAAAGTTGGTAATGCAATGCCAATTATGAACATCCCAGTGGGGACGATTATTCATAATATTGAATTAAGCCCCGGAAAAGGTGGACAAATCGCACGCAGTGCAGGTGCGTCTGCACAAATTTTAGGCCGTGAAGAAAAATATGTACTTGTTCGTTTGCAATCCGGTGAAATGAGAAAGATCTTGGGCACATGCCGCGCAACGATAGGTGTTGTGGGCAATGAGTCATGGGAACTTGTTAACATCGGCAAAGCGGGACGTAAGCGTCATATGGGCGTCAGACCAACAGTTAGAGGATCAGCCATGAATCCGAACGATCACCCTCATGGTGGTGGTGAAGGTCGTGCACCGATTGGTAGAAAGTCACCGATGACACCTTGGGGCAAGAAAGCTCGCGGTGTTAAGACGAGAGACAGCAAGAAAGCTTCGAATGATTTAATCATTCGTCGCCGTACAAAATAGGAGGAAATAAGACATGGCACGTTCAATTAAAAAAGGACCATTTTGTGATCATCACTTATTGGATAAGGTTCGTAAGCAAAACGCTGCGAATGAAAAGAAAGTTATTCAAACATGGTCACGCCGTTCGACGATTTTCCCTGATTTCATCGGACATACAATCGCTGTCTATAATGGTAAATCGCATGTTCCTGTCTACATCACTGAAGACATGGTTGGGCATAAATTAGGTGAATTTGCACCGACACGCACATATCATGGACATAGTAAAGAAGACAAGAAAGCTAAGAAGAATTAATTGGAGGAGAAATGATGGAAACGAAAGCAACAGCTAAAACCGTTCGCATTGCTCCACGCAAAGTACGTCTGGTCATTGATTTGATCCGTGGTCGCGATGTCAAAGAAGCGCAAGCCGTATTGATGTTTACACCACGTGGTGCATCACCAATTATTCTAAAGGTGCTAAACAGTGCGATAGCGAACGCAGAAAACAATGAAAATGCAAACATTGATCATTTATATGTCAAAGAATGCTATGTATCGGAAGGGGTCAGCCTAAAGAGACTTTTACCAAGAGCTAAAGGTCAGGGTGACATCATTCAGAAGAGAACAAGTCATATCACAGTCGTTGTGGCTGAGAGAGAGTAGAGGTGAGCGTATGGGTCAAAAAGTACATCCAGTAGGAATGCGTGTGGGCATCATTCGCAATTGGGATTCAAGATGGTATGCAGAAAAAGGCAATGTCCCTGCACTCGTCAAAGAAGATGCTGATATACGCAAGTATTTAAACGCATTTTATAAAAAAGCAGCAGTATCTCACGTCGAAATCGAACGCGTCAAAGGCAAAGGTGGTAAGGATCGTGTAAAAATCACATTGCATACCGCTAAACCAGGTATGGTTATTGGCCGTGATGGTGTTATCAAAAAAGAAGCCGTTGAAAAACTTGAAAAATTAACACAGAAGGAAATCGTACTTTCAATCGTGGAAGTTACACATCCCGAAAGAATTGCAACTTTGGTTGCACAAAGCATTGCTGAACAACTAGAAAATCGAGCATCATTTAGACGTGTTCAAAAAATTGCTATTCAACGTGCACTAAAAAGTGGAGCCAAAGGTGCTAAAACACTTGTAGCAGGTCGTCTTGGTGGCGCTGAAATCGCACGTAGCGAAGGTTATTCGGAAGGCCAAGTGCCGCTACATACTCTACGCGCAGATATTGATTATGCAACTGCTGAAGCACATACAACTTATGGTGTCTTGGGTGTAAAAGTTTGGATTTATAATGGTGAAGTCTTACCGGGACAAACACGTGAAGAAAATCTTAAAAAACAGCTTGATCGTGTGCCACGCAACAACAACCGTCGTGGTAAACGGGGTAAAAAAGGAGGCAATAATTAATCATGTTAATGCCTAAAAGAACAAAGTTCCGTCGTCCTCATCGCGTCAGTTACGAAGGCAAGGCAAAAGGTCGTAATGAAATCCTTAATGGTGACTATGCATTAGTCGCACTAGAAGGTGCTTGGATTACGAACCGCCAAATCGAAGCTGCACGTATTGCAATGACGAGACATATGAAAAGATTAGGGAAAGTCTGGATAAACATCTTCCCACATTTGGCAAAAACTAAAAAACCACTTGAAGTACGTATGGGCTCTGGTAAAGGTGCCCCTGACCACTGGGTGGCTGTCGTTAAGACTGGCAAAGTAATGTTTGAAGTCAACGGTGTTTCTGAAGAAGTAGCAAAAGAAGCACTACGTCTTGCATCACACAAATTACCAATCCACACGAAGATTGTCAAAAGAGGTGAGCAAGCATGACGAAAGTTAAAGAATTAAGAAAGATTAGTACGACTGATCTTGAAAAAAGAATCAATGAGTTGAAAAAAGAATTGTTCAACTTACGCTTTCAGCTTGCAGTAGGACAACTTGAAAATACATCACGTATTGGTCAAGTTAAGAAAACGATTGCGCAGATGAAGACAATCATCGGCGAACGTATGGAATAAGGAGGATACCATGGAACGTCATGCTAGAAAAGTATTCACCGGAATTGTCGTTTCCGATAAAATGGATAAAACAATCTCAGTTGAAGTAATGACCTATAAAAAAGACCGTCTCTACGGTAAACGTGTTAAGGTATCTAAAAAATTCCATGTACACGACGAACAAGGTTTAGCAGGAATCGGGGACACGGTGATTATACAAGAAACGCGTCCACTTTCTAAAACCAAACGTTTCCGTTTGGTTAAAGTCGTTGCTAAAGCCGACTTGGTATAAGGAGGATATAAGCTATGATACAACAGGAAAGCAGACTGATGGTTGCTGATAACACCGGTGCTAAAGAAGTTTTAGTTATTAAAGTATTAGGTGGTACAGGTCGTCGCTATGCAAATATTGGCGATATCGTCGTCGTAACGGTTAAAAAAGCCACACCTGCGGGTATGGTTAAAAAAAGCGAAGTCCTTAAGGCTGTTATCGTAAGAACTAAAAAAGGATTGCGTCGTTCAGACGGATCTTATATCAAATTTGATGAGAATGCAGCAGTCATCATTCGTGATGACTTGACACCACGTGGAACGAGAATCTTCGGACCGGTGGCAAGAGAGTTAAGAGAAAAGAACTTCATGAAGATTGTTTCTCTTGCTCCAGAAGTCTTATAAGGAGGTCATGTCTATGTATATCAAAACTGGAGATACAGTTGCAGTGATCGCTGGACGTGATCAATTCGCAACTGACAAAAAAGGTAAAAAGACTAGAAAGACCGGCCGCGTCTTGAAAGTTTTCACTAAAACAGATCGCGTGATTGTTGAAGGCATCAACATGATGAAAAAACATCAACGTCCAACAAGCGCAAATGATAAAGGCGGTATTATTGACAGAGAAGCGCCAATCCATGTTTCAAATGTAGCGCTTATCGACCCTAAGACAGGCGTACCAACACGTGTTGGTTATAAGGTTGTCGAAGGTAAGAAGGTTCGCTATGCTAAAAAGTCTGGCGAAATCTTGGATAAATAAGGAGTTTGATTATGAGTATAATTCAAGATAAATATGAAAAAGTAGTCAAACCCGAACTTATTAAAACGTTCGACTATTCATCAGTCATGGAAGTCCCAAAGATTGATAAAATTGTCGTTAATATGGGTATTGGAGATGCTGTATTTAACCCAAAGGTATTGGATGATGCAGTCATCGAATTAGAACAACTCACCGGACAAAAACCAATCATCACCAAAGCAAGCAAATCAATTTCCAACTTCAAGTTGAGAGAAGGTATGCCCATTGGTACTAAAGTGACGCTTCGTGGTGAAAGAATGTACTATTTCCTTGAAAAGTTGATCAATGTCGCGCTCCCGCGCGTACGTGACTTTAGAGGAATAGGTGCAAATTCATTTGATGGCCGCGGTAACTACACGGTTGGTATCAGAGAACAAATCATTTTTCCTGAAATCAGTCTTGATAAAGTTAAAAAAGTTCGCGGTATGGATATTGTAATCGTTACAACAGCTAAAACGGATCAAGAAGGTAGAGCTTTGCTCTCTGGACTTGGCATGCCGTTTAAGAAGTAGGAGGCGCATTATGGCAAAAAAAGCAATGATCATTAAAAACGAAAAAAGACGTCAAGTCGCAGAACGATATCGTGTAAAGATTGCAGAATTGAAAGCTAAGGGTGATTATGAAGCACTTCAAAAACTCCCTAGAAATGCATCTGCAACACGCGTACGCAATCGCGACGCAATTGATGGACGCCCACGTGCTTATATGCGCAAGTTTGGCTTATCTCGCTTGAAATTCCGTGACTTAGCTCACAAGGGTGAACTTCCAGGCGTTAAAAAAGCAAGCTGGTAATCAAGGAGGAATAAACATGGTTATGACTGATCCAATCGCTGATATGTTAACACGTATCAGAAACGCTAATAGAATGCGCCATGAAATTGTTGAAATTCCCGCTTCTAGACTTAAATCAGATATTTTGGCTGTTTTAAAGAAGGAAGGGTTTATCATCAATTATCAAATAGAACAAGACGGTTCATTTAGCAAAATTGTTGTTACACTTAAGTACACAGACACGAAAGAACGTGTCATCAAAGGATTAAAGCGGATATCGAAACCAGGCCTTCGCATCTATGCTAATGTAGGTGAATTACCAAAGGTACTAAACGGTTTAGGAATTGCATTAATCTCGACATCAAAAGGAATCATGACGGATCGTGAAGCACGTCTTGCTCAAGTTGGCGGCGAAGTGCTCGCGTATGTCTGGTAATATAGGAGGAAATTATGTCACGCATAGGTAATAAAGTGATTCAAGTTCCTGCTGGCGTTACCGTCATGATCAGTCCTGATAATGATAACAAAGTGGTTATCAAAGGACCTAAGGGTCAACTTGAAGCACAATTCAATCAAATGTTGAAGATTTCATTAAATGGTACAGAAGTTTCTGTTGAAAGACCTAACAATGATATCTTCACAAGAAAAATTCATGGTACGACAAGAGCATTGTTAAACAACATGGTCATTGGTGTTACCGAAGGGTTTAAAAAACAGTTAGAAATTCGTGGTGTTGGTTACCGTGCACAAATGCAAGGCAATACCGTTGTTCTTCAAATGGGATTCTCACATCCTGTGGAATTACCCATTCCAAAAGGTATAACGGTGACTATGCCCAAGAATACCGATGTCATCATTGAAGGTATTGATAAACAACTTGTTGGTGAGTTTGCTGCGAAAATTAGAAGCGTTAAAAAACCGGAACCTTATCTTGGTAAAGGTATTCGCTATGTTGGCGAATACGTACCACGTAAAGCCGGCAAGACAGCGAAGTAAGGAGACTATGATCTATGATTAAAAAACAATCTAAAAATGTTACACGTCATAAACGTCATCTTCGTATTCGCAAAACGATTTCTGGTACTGCAGAACGTCCAAGATTATCTGTATATCGTTCTAATAAAGCGATTTACACACAACTCATCGATGATGTTAATCAAACAACATTAATTGCGGCTGATAGCCGTGAAGCAGGTCTTACTCATTCAAATATTGAATCAGCAAAGGCAGTTGGAAAGCTTATCGCAGAGAAAGCTGTAGCGAAAGGTGTCAAAGAAGTTGTATTTGATCGTGGTGGTTATTTATATCATGGACGTGTCAAAGCGCTTGCTGATGCTGCTCGTGAAGCTGGCTTGAAGTTTTAAGGGAGGTATACGACACATGGCAAGAGATTATAATCAAAATAATGAACGTGAAGAAAAGCAATTTGAAGAACGCGTCGTTGCCATTAACCGTGTAACGAAAGTTGTTAAAGGTGGACGTCGTTTCCGCTTTGCTGCACTTGTCGTCATTGGTAATGGTCAAGGCCAAGTAGGCTTTGGTACCGGTAAAGCATCAGAAGTACCTGCTGCAATCAAGAAAGCGATTGAAGATGCTAAAACAAATCTAATTACAGTTCCTTCGGTTGGAACAACAATTCCACATGAAGTAACAGGTACATACGGTGCTGGTAAAGTATTTCTAAGACCTGCATCAGAAGGTACTGGCGTTATCGCAGGTGGCCCGGTTCGTGCTGTATTCGAGCTAGCTGGTATTAACGATATTCTATCAAAGTCAATTGGATCAAGTACACCAATTAATATGGTTCGCGCAACATTCGCAGGGTTAAAATCACTGCGCACACCAGAAATGGTTGCTGCACTTCGTGGTGTTGACGTATCGGAGCTTTCATAATGAAAAAGATAGAGATAAAGTTAACAAGAAGCCTCATTGGCAGAAAGCCTAATCAAGTTAAAACAGCACATGCATTGGGCTTAAAAAAAATTAATCAAGTTGTTGTTAAAGAAGCAAATGAACCAATCTTGGGCATGGTTGATACCATTGCACACTTGATTGAAGTCAAAGAAGTAGCGTAAGGAGGCCCTCATGTTAAACGAACTTAAACCTGTAGCTGGTGCTACAAAAAATCGCAAGCGCGTGGGCAGAGGACCGGGCTCTGGTATGGGTAAAACATCAACTAGAGGCAGCAAAGGCCAACTTGCTCGTTCAGGCGGGGGAACTCGCCCTGGATTTGAAGGTGGACAACTTCCATTCTTCCAACGTCTTCCAAAGCGTGGATTCAAAAATTATACACGTAAAGAATACGCAGTTATCAATTTATCAGATCTTGAAAAGTTTAACGATGGAGATGTCGTTACACCTGAATTACTCGTTGCAAACAAAGTATTCAAAAAGTTAAAATCCGGTGTTAAAGTTCTTGCTAACGGTGAACTGACAAAGAAATTAACTGTAAAAGCGAACGTCTTTTCAAAAGCCGCTGAAGAAGCGATTATCAAAGCCGGTGGAACAGTAGAGGTGATTTAAAGATGTGGTTACGTATTAAGAGAGTTCTAAGCAATAAAGATGTCATGTTACGATTAGCATTTACTTTGCTCATTTTGTTAATGGTTAGAATCATCAGTTATATTACGGTACCGCTCTTTAATACCGACGCAATCAAGAGTTTCATGCAATCAAGCGGAAACTTTGTTGAAATTTTGAATAACTTTAGTGGACGTTCACTAGAAAACTTCTCAATCATGTCATTGGGGATTACACCATATATCACATCATCCATTGTTGTACAAATGTTACAAATGGTATTACCAAAATTCAAAGAATGGAGTGAACAAGGCGATGCAGGTAAGCAAAACCTAACAAAAGTAACGCGATACCTCGCTATCTTTCTTGCCTTCTTTCAAGGGTTTGCACTTATCTTAGGTGTTTCGAACGCTGGTAGCGTCATTATCCCTAGTATTGAAAGTTATATTGTTGATAATCCATTCTTCCGTTACATGTTCTATGTTTATATGGCACTTGTCATGGCTGGTGGTACAGCAATTGCTATGTGGTTTTCAACGCTTATCACAAAGAAAGGTGTCGGTAATGGTGCCTCCATGTTGATTGTCGCTGGGATCATCACCAGTTTGCCAACCATGTGGACAACCCTCTGGAGCAAGTACATCATAAATAGTATTAATGGCTGGTCATATGTCTGGTTCATTTTAATCGCCTTAATGTATTTTGGTATTTTATTGGGTGTTGTCTATATGCAAATTGCACAAAGAAAACTGCCAGTACAATATGCAAACAGACAAGGTAAATCAGATTCCAATATACCACTTAAGTTAAATGCTGGTGGCGTTATTCCAGTCATCTTCGCGCAAACAATCATGAGTATTCCACTGACCATTATCGGATCTGTTAATGCATCATCAACAGTTTCAAACGTATTTTCAAACTTATTTAACTCTCGACAACCGATTGGGTTCATTATTTATGTAATTCTGATTATCATCTTCTCATTCTTTTATTCATTTGTTCAAGTCAACCCAGAGAAGATTGCTAATAACCTATCAAAACAGAACGCATATATTCCTGGGGTGAGACCCGGTATAGATACACAAGATTATGTGGCAAGCCTATTATTTAAAATCACGGTAATCGGCACAGTGTATCTTGTTATATTGGCAGTTCTACCAATTATCACATCAGCGATGTTTAATTTCACGCCAAGTGAAGCTAGTGCAGTTACAATTGGTGGTACCAGTTTACTTATTATTGTTGGGGTTGCGATTGAAACAACTAAACAAGTTGAAACAGACGCAAGCCAAAAAGAATATGGCAGCATTCTTAATCCATTTAAGTAATGCGTCATCCATGGGAGTGAGAAAATGCATTTAATTCTATTAGGCCCACCTGGTGTTGGTAAAGGCACTGAGGCAGAGATACTTAAGAAGCACTATCAAATTCCGCATATTTCGACAGGAAACATCTTTAGAGAGCTTTTTCAACAGGAAACGGAAATCGGAAAGATTGCTAAATCATATATCGAAAAAGGACAATTGGTTCCCGATGATATCACGAATGAAATTGTCCGTCAAAGACTATATCGTGATGACATAAAGAATGGCTTTATGTTTGATGGTTATCCACGCAATGTAGCACAAGCAGAAGCATTGGACAAGGTATTGATAGAATTAGGCATGAAACTTACAGCCGTTATCAATATTCAAGCCGATGACGAATTGGTTCTTAGTAGAATCAGTGGTCGTCGTGTATGTGAATCATGTGGTGCAGTCTATCATACAAAGAACAAGCGACCAAAGGTTGCTGGTGTATGTGATATATGTGGCGGTAAACTAATCCACCGCGATGATGACAAAGAAGAAACGGTCAAAAAGCGGTTAAAGATTTACAATGATCAAACCGCACCAGTTGTCGGTTATTACAAAGAAAAAGGTCTATTAGTCACTATTGATGGATCAAGATCCATCAGTGATACAAATGACCAAATTGAAGAAGCATTAGGTGAGTTAAAGTGATTCAGATTAAATCATCACGCGAAATTGAGCTGATGCGTCAGGCGGGGCAAATTCTTGAAGCAACACGACAAGAAGTCAGTAAACATATTAAACCAGGCATCACGACTTATCAGCTTGATCAGCTTGCTGAAAATTTTATTAGAAACCTTGGCGGTACGCCATCATTCAAAGGCTATAACGGCTTTCCGGGATCTCTATGCACATCGGTTAATGAAGTCGTTGTGCACGGTATTCCATCCAAAAAGAAAGTCTTAAAAGCTGGGGATATCATTACACTTGATTTTGGTGTTAACTTTAAAGGGTATCATGCAGATTCAGCAACCACTTATCCGGTTGGTGAAATAAGAGATGATATCAAGCAGTTGTTGAAAGTCACAGAAGAAGCGCTGTATAAAGGATTGGCACTAGCCAAGCCCGGACAACATGTATCTGACATATCACATGCAATTGAGACTTACGTAAAACCTTATGGCTACGGTATTGTCGAAGAATTTACAGGCCATGGTATCGGTCACGAACTACATGAAGATCCCTATGTGCCAAATTTTGGTAAGGCAGGTTTAGGTGCTGTGTTAAAGCCCGGTATGACATTATGTGTGGAACCGATGGTCAATCTTGGCACCAAACATGTGAAAGTTCTTAGGGATAACTGGACGACAATTACAACTGACAGAAAACCAAGCGCTCATTTTGAGCACATGATTGTTATTACTGAGACAGGATATGAAATTCTAACGGCTGCCACAAAGGAGTGAGGCTATGGCAAGACAAGACTTAATAGAAGTAGAAGCAAAAGTTATTGAAATATTACCGAATACTAAATTCAAGGTAGAATTGTTACAGAACGGGCATACAGTGATTGCGCACGTGTCTGGTAAAATCCGCATGCATAACATACGCATTTTACCTGGTGATAGAGTCGTTGTAGAGTTATCACCATATGACTTAACCCGTGGCAGAATCACGTATCGTCGCAAATGAGGAGGAACATTTTATGAAAGTAAAAGCATCCGTTAAAAAACGTAGCGAAGATGATATTATTGTAAGACGAAAAGGTCGCGTTTATGTCATCAATAAAAAAAATAGAAGACATAACCAGAGACAGGGTTAAGGAGGAAATATGGCAAGAATCGCAGGTATTGACATTCCACGTGAAAAGCGCGTCGTGGTTTCGTTAACCTATATTTATGGTATTGGATTATCAACATCTAAGAAAATATTAAAGGACGCTAACGTCAGTGAAGACACACGCGTTCATGCGCTTACAGAAGATGAGTTAAATCGTATTCGCACCGAAGTCTTGAATTATCAGACTGAAGGTGACCTTCGTCGCGAAGTCACAACGAATATCAAAAGACTCATGGAAATAGGTTCATACAGAGGTATGCGCCATCGTAGAAACTTACCGGTACGTGGACAAAATACAAGAAACAATGCACGTACACGTAAAGGCAAGCCAAAGGCTATTGCCGGTAAGAAGAAATAAGGAGGGAATAAATCATGGCTCGTAAAAAGACAACGAAACGTAAAGTTAAAAAGAATATTCCCCTTGGCGTTGCTCATATTCATACAACATTTAATAACACAATCGTGACGATTACTGATATAGACGGTAATGCCGTCGCATGGGCAAGTGCAGGCACACTAGGCTTCAAGGGTAGTCGTAAATCTACACCATATGCGGCACAAATGTCAGCCGAAGCGGCTGCTAAATCTGCAATGGACAATGGTATGTTAAAAGTTGAAGTTTCAGTTAAAGGACCTGGTCCTGGTCGTGAAGCAGCAATTCGTTCGCTTCAGACAGCTGGCTTAGAAATTACTGCAATCAAGGATGTAACACCTGTTCCACATAACGGATGCAGACCACCAAAACGTCCACGCGGATAATTTGAGAGAGGGGTAACGAATGAAAGAATTAAAGTTTGAAAAACCGACTGCGGTCGAAGAATTATCAGTCGATGGTAATAAGGGTCGCTTTGTCATTAAACCATTAGAACGTGGCTACGGTATTACGCTTGGTAACGCACTTCGCAGGGTCTTGCTTTCATCGCTTCCTGGCGCAGCAATCGTCAATATCAAAATTGAAGATGTCGAGCACGAATTTTCTACAATCGATGGCGTCTATGAAGATGTGATGGGCATTGTATTGAATTTGAAGAAAGTCATTTTTCAAGTGTTAACTAACGAACCGAATTTTGAACAAAAATTAGAACTTTATGCAAGCGGTGCTGGTCAAGTCACTGCAGCTGACTTCATCCATGTTGATGGTGTTGAAGTTATCAATCCTAATCAAGTAATTGCAAATCTTGCTGAAAATGGCACATTATCGATGGTCGTCACAGTTAGACGCGGTGTTGGTTACGTCAGTGCTGAAAAAAATAAAATTTACAGCAGGAACGAAAAAAGTATCATTGCGATTGATTCGATTTACACACCCGTTACACGCGTTAGCTATCATGTTGAAAAAACAAGAGGCGATACAGATGAATTGATGTTGGAAATTGAAACAAATGGCGCAATTGAAGCGAAAGAAGCACTTGCTCTTGCAAGTAAAATGTTAATTGATTATCTTGAGGTCATTGTTGAAATCAGTGAGTCAGCACAAAATGCAGACTTCATCTATGAAGCGGAAGACGAACCCGTCAATAAAAAACTCGAAATGAAGATTGAACAACTGGATTTATCAGTTAGATTGTTCAACAGTTTAAAACGTTCTGGCATCTATACCGTTGCACAAATTATCCGTTTAACCGAAGAGGATGTTATGCGGCTCAGAAGCCTTGGACGTAAATCATTCAAGGAACTTAAAGAAAAACTTGCAGAACACGGCCTCGAATTTGAAAACTCATCAACCAAAGAAGCAAAAGCTTATGTGGATGATGTAGATAAGGAGTAAATCATGGCATATTCTAGATTAAGACGCACAAGTGATCAACGCAAAGCATTATTGCGCGATCTTGTTACTGATATTATCATTAATGAGCGTATTGTTACGACTGAATCAAAAGCAAAAGAACTTAAAAAAATAGCAGACAAGATGGTATCACTTGCTAAAGATGGTTCATTAGCAGCAAGACGTCAAGCCGCTGAAACAGTTCGTTTTGAACCAGCTAGTGAAACACAAAATGCACTACAAAAGTTGTTTGATGAAATCGGACCACGTTATCAGGATCGCACTGGTGGCTATACCAGAATCATCAAGACGGTTCCTCGCCGTGGTGACGCTGCGCCGATGGCGATTATCGAATTCGTATAAAAACAAGCTTAATCGCTTGTTTTTTTTCTTGAATAATCGATGCGTTAGACATACAATATAATTGTTAGATGAAAATAGGAGTTCTCATGAAAAGGTTTTTCTTATCATTGCTATTAGCACTTAGCACAATTTTCTTGGTTGCATGCACATCATATCCTTACACATTAGATCAATTGACGGAAGCGGTTGCTATCACGTATCAGGAAGGTGATAGTCAATCTTATGTAACTGCCGATTTGATTTTACCGACTGTATCGACACTGGATGAAGAGGCTACAATTACGTGGTTCAGTGAAGACACATCCATCATTTCAAATCGTGGGTTAATTATGCCAGATACAGTTAATCGATTAGTCTTGCTAACCTATCGCGTCACCTATCATGGTCAGCAACAAGAAGGCTATATCTATGTAACGGTAATCGGTGCTGAAGAGACGTATGTAATCACTTTCCAAACAAATGGTGGAACCCCGATGGATCCAATCACTAGAGCTGAAGGATTAAGGATCAGAATTTCGACGACAACCATTAAAGATGGGTTTATATTTAATGGTTGGTATTTAGATGCTGCACTAACAAAACCTTTAAATTTTGTAGAAATGCCACCATATGATTTCACGCTATATGCAAAATGGGGTAATGACATTGATTTCACGGGTATATACGATCATGCAGACGGTTTAACAGGTAGTGAACTCATTACATTTTTATATCAAATTGTCACGGCCGACATCGCAGGTAGTACACAAGACTATGGCGATGCGAGATATACACTTGCTGACACTGATCAAGATCCAACAAACCCAAACCATGTTATTTTAATCTATTTAGGTACCTCAGTGAGTGGGTTTTGGGATAATGGACAAACATGGAATAGAGAACATGTATGGCCACAATCCTTACTTGGAACCGACGCAGATAATAGCACTGTCAATATGGCATCCGACCTTCATAATTTAAAACCAGCAAACCCTAGTGCCAATAGTTCACGGGGTAATAAATGGTTTGCTGATGCAACAACATCCGTGTCTTATGAACCAAGGGATGAAGTCAAGGGCGATATTGCTAGAATACTGTTTTATATGGCTGTTCGTTATCATCAAACATTAACACTCGTGAACTTAAGTACTGGACAAGAACCAGCACCATTCCAAATGGGTGATTTAGCTACATTATTGGCGTGGAATTTGGATGATCCTGTCGACGCTTTTGAAAGTAGCAGAAATGACATGATTGAAAGCATTCAAGGTAATCGCAATCCATTCATCGATTATCCTGAATTTGCTGATTTGATTTGGTAGGAGGTATCTACGATGAAATATCGTAAATTAGGAAAAACAAATGTAAAGGTTTCTGAAGTATCACTAGGTACATGGCAACTCGGTGGCAAATGGGGAAATGGCATGGATCATGAGGTCGCCCAAAAAACACTAGAAGCAGCAACCCTAAACGGTATCAACTGTTTTGATACAGCAGATGTATATAAAGATGGTGCCAGCGAAAGTGTAATTGGTGCATACATCAAGACGCTCGATGATAAACCATTTGTGATCACAAAAATAGGTAGACAAATGGCTCAAACAGTTGAGAACTATTCTGAAGAAAACATTAGAAAATACGTGAATGATAGCAGACGTCGTTTAGATGTAGAAGCGCTTGACATGGTGTTACTGCACTGTCCACCGACAGCACTATATCAACGTCCTGAAGTCTTTGCTGTTCTCGATCAAATTAAAAGAGAAGGCAAGATTAAACATTACGGCGTGTCAATCGAAAAAATTGAAGAAGGTATCAAAGCAATGGACTATCCCGGTGTGGAAGCAATTGAGGTCATTTTCAACATGTTTAGACTGCGTCCTGCACAAGATTTGTTTGAATTGGCTAAAAAGAATAATGTTGGTATCGTTGTTCGCGTTCCATTAGCAAGTGGATTGCTGACAGGAAAGTACACGAAAGAAACGACATTTGGTGAAAATGACCACCGAACAACGAATAGACATGGCGAACAATTCGATAAAGGAGAAACGTTCTCTGGCGTCGATTATGACTTGGGATTAAAAGCGGTAGATGAACTGAAAAAGGTATTTGGTACTGACAATTTAACACAAATCGCCATTCGATGGATATTAATGTTTGACGCAGTCAGTACTGTCATTCCAGGGGCTAGTAAAGCCACATATGTTAAAGCAAACGCTGATGCATGTAACTTACCACCATTAACCGATGATCAAATGAAACAGGTAGAACAAATATATAATACATACATCAAAGATAGCGTGCATCATTTGTGGTAACCATAAAGCGGTTAATTACCGCTTTATTTGTAATAATTATTTAAGTAAATAAAACATGATATAATGAGCATAAGGTGAGATGAAATGAATAAGAAAATCAACATTGCTGAAATTGCTAGACGTGCTGGTGTATCAACAGCCACGGTCTCTTATGTCGTGAATGACGTTGGAAGAGTATCAGCATCAACCCGCGCAAAAGTCAAAGAAATCATTAATGAATTAGATTATACACCATCACTAAATGCCAAATCATTATCAAACGGTCGTACAAAATTGATTGGTGTTACTTTGCCGTTGATTGCACCATCTGACACAACCGGAAGTTTGCTTGAAACCAACCCCTTTTATGCAGAGTATCTAGGTGAGATCCATAAAGTGATATCATCATATGGTTATGACATCTTGCTTTCTGGTATTAGAGTAAAAGGCAAATATAAAAATTGGATTAAATCAAGAGGGTTAGATGGCATTATTTTTTTAGGATCATATCCACAAGATATATATGATGAAGTAAAAGAATTAGGTATTCCAACTGTCCTGACGGATA
>WOZH01000076.1 GCA_011620375.1 Acholeplasmataceae bacterium | reverse complement strand
TCATGAAAATGAAGCGACACTGGCTTTTTTTAATCTTGTATTAGAAAAATCTATGATGCGGCATATCGCAAGTATCATGAGATGAAAGGTCATGTTTTCATCAGTGCTGTCAATGAGAATTTTTTTAAGTGTTCTAAAATATTATTAGATTATTTTTCCAATCGGATAAGACATACCGATTTTATCAATAGTCTATACCATATGTTGGATTATCCAAAGATGATGAAAAAGACCGCTTTTCCGGATGATGAAATTTATATACTAGGTCTTTTGATGGAACACAGTGATCAAGATCGCAAACCAGTTCTTAAAAAATTGTATGAAGTTCTTCGAAATAGGGGTCAATTGCTTGGCGGCAATGTCACGGCTGAATTTCGTGTATATTTTTGGATGATTAAGAATTTTGGCAGAAATGAACAATATGACGAAGTCATAGAGATGTGTGATCTTGCCATTAAAAAAAGTGAATCATTCTATATGCACTATCTGATGGAGTATTATCACTACTATAAAGCATTGGCACACCAAAGACTTGGTCAACAAGAAGCATTTGAGTATCACTTGTTTCAAACCATTATGATTTTGGAACATCGTCCCCCTATCCAGAAACAAGCATTTTATGAATTGATTGTCAAAGATACGGGCATTAATCCCGTAGTATTCGCACTGGAACGATTCAAACAAAACGAAAAATATATACCAAAAAAAGACGAAAATTAAGATTGATATGATACCTCAGGTGAGGTATTTTTCTTTCAATATACAGGGCGTATTATGTGAAAATATGATACAATGATTTTGAGGTGTTATCATGGAAAATCAATCAAACTTTATCAAAACAATTATTGAAAATGATCTTCATAGTGGGAAGCATACCGAGATTGTCACACGTTTTCCTCCGGAACCTAATGGTTTTCTACATATCGGACATGCGAGAGCAATTATCACTGATTTTGAACTCGCTAAAATTTTTGGTGGATACACAAATTTAAGATATGATGACACAAATCCGGAAAAGGAAGATGACGTTTATGTCCGTGCGATAGCACAGGACATCAGATGGTTAGGATATGAACCTAAAAACATTTTTTTTGCTTCCGATTATTTTGATGAAATGTATCACCGTGCGATGATATTAATTAAAAAGGGACTTGCGTATGTTGATTTTCAATCTGCCGAAATAATTTCTAGTTCACGTGGAGATGTGACGACACCTGGCGTGAATTCACCATATCGAGAAACAACGATTGATGAAAATCTCGCATGGTTTGAAAAGATGAAAAATGGTGGATTCAAAGAAGGAGAATGCGTACTTAGAGCTAAAATTGACATGGCTTCGCCAAACATGAATATGAGAGATCCAGTTATTTACCGGATCGTGTATGCCGAACATCATCGACAAGGCAAAAAATGGGTCATTTACCCCATGTATGACTTTGCACATCCTTTGGAAGATGCAATTGAAGGTGTCACGCATTCATTATGCTCATTGGAATTCGAAGATCACCGACCGCTTTATGATTGGTTTGTCAAAGAGACGGAAATGCCAAAACAACCGAGACAAATTGAATTTGGGCGTTTGAATATTGAAAATACGGTTTTATCGAAACGTTTTCTACGTGCACTTGTGGAAGAGGGCAAAGTAAAAGGCTGGGATGATCCAAGAATGCCTACGCTATCTGGTATGCGCAGACGCGGCTATACACCTGAAGCGATTCGTTCATTCATCTTATCAACGGGATTATCAAAAATTAACTCCACCGTTGGTGTGGACATGTTGGAATCAGCCGTTAGAAATGATCTTTCCGATAAGGCGAAACGTGTAATGGCTGTGATTGATCCACTCAAAGTGACGATCACGAACTATCCCGAAGGACAAGGCGAATATTTCGAAGAAGATTTTCATAAAGATCATCCAGAATATGGATCAAGAAAAATTCCGTTTTCTAGAAACATTTATATCGAAAAAGAAGACTTCGCCTTGGAAAAACCCAATAAAAAATTTAAAAGACTTTATTTAGGTGGCGAAGTTAGACTGTTTTATGCCTATTTCATTCAAGCGATTGACGTCAAATATAACGATCAAGGCGATATCATTGAAGTACTTGCTACCTATGATCCAAAAACAAGAAGTGGATCTGGATTTGATGAGCGGAAACCAAATGGCACGATACATTTTGTTGAGGCTACCCAAGGGGTACCTGCACAATTCAACATCTATAAACCCATGTTGAATGAAGACGAATCGCTGGATTTGATGGATCGATTCAATAAAGATTCCCTCAGTATTAAACATGGTTTTGTTGAACAAGCAATCAGTAAAACAAAAGTGCAAGATAAATATCAATTCATGCGAATGGGCTATTATGCAACTGATGATGATTCAACAGCAAATCACTTGGTGTTCAACGAGACCGTACCATTAAAAACTAGTTATAAGTAATCAGAGAGTTGGGATGCCATGAACTGGCTTGCGACATTAAATGAATCACAGTTAAAGGCGGTTGTCCACCCGGGTGGTCCGCTTTTTGTTGTCGCCGGTGCCGGTACGGGTAAAACAAGAACACTAACAGCAAAAATTGCTTATCTCATCATGAATGGTGTTGATCCCAAACGTATCTTAGCCGTGACATTCACCAACAAAGCTGCAAGAGAGATGAAAGAACGCGTCATTGAGATGACTGGACCGCATGCGATTGATGTATGGCTTTATACATTTCACGCTTTTGGCTTGCAAATTTTAAGAAGACATATCGCAGAATTACCCTATGGGTACAAAGTAACTTTTTCAGTCATCGATGAAGAGGACGGTAAGAAAATCATCAGCGATGCTATTAAAGAACTAGGATTAGATGTTAGACAGTATTCAATCAAAGCATTAAAAAATTTGATCAGCTTGTTTAAAACAAAAAGAATGCCGCAGTTTGAACGCACAGATGAGGAAAAAATCTATAAAAAATATCAACAATATCTCTACGTGAATCAGTTGGTAGATTTTGATGATTTATTATTGTATCCTTTAGAATTGTTCATGGAATATCCACATTTAAGAGAAAAATATCAAACGGCATTCGAATATATTTTAGTCGATGAATTTCAGGATACAGATATCGTACAGTATAAGTTATTAAAAGTATTGGGTGCCGCACATCGCAATTTATTTGTCGTTGGTGACCCCGATCAAAGCATATATAGTTTCAGGGGAGCAAATTACATGAATAGCGAATTATTTATTCGTGATTTTCATGCTGAAAAGATTGTCCTTGATAAAAATTACCGTTCGACTAACAAAATCTTAAAATCAGCAAATAAACTCATTGCCCATAACTTCAATAGACCGAGCGCTAAAAATTTAGAAAGCGATTTAGGGATTGGACAAGATATTACTTTTTTTGTTGCACCTAATGATTATCGAGAAACATTCTATGTAATCAATGAAATCAACCGTCTTGTTAAAATGGGATATCGTTATGACGATATCGCTGTGCTTTACAGAAATAACGCATTATCGAGATTGTTCGAAGATACGATGATGAAAGAAGGAATGCCGTATATCATTTACGGTGGTATTTCATTTTATGAAAGACTTGAAATCAAAGATGCTTTGGCATTTATTAGGGTTGCTTTAGACCATCGTCAGGATTTTTATTTAAAACGCATCATCAATGTCCCTAAAAGAGGTATCGGACAGGTGAGTATTCAAAAAATAGGTGATAAAGCAAGAGAACTCGGTGTTTCATTGTTTGATGCTATTCAGTATGTTGACCTGCAACCATCTGCAATGCATGGCTTAAACGAGTTCAAAAAAATCATTGAAGATATCAGTGACGCTTTTTTTGACATGACCGATTTATCACAAATTATGTCATTTGTCATGGAACGAACAGGCTATATCAACATGTTAAAAGCGGAAAATAATGAGATTGCAGACAATCGTATCGATAATTTAAAAGAACTTCAATCGGTGTTCATTCGCGGTGATTTATATTATGAGGGTACATTTTATGAAAAGCTGCAACAACAACTTGATCAAATTTCTTTATATTCCGATCTTGATCAAGATGTAACTGAGGATAATCATGTTAAGCTATCTACCTACCATCAAGTCAAAGGATTAGAATTCAAAGTTGTTTTCATGGTGGTGATGGAAGAAGGTATTTTTCCCAATGACAATGCCCAATATAGCGCTGTTGATTTGGAGGAAGAACGTCGTGTCGCTTATGTAGGTATCACAAGGGCTAAGGAAAAACTATATATGACACATGCTAACCAACGATTGGTTTATGGCCAAAGAAGAATGGGTTATCCGTCCAGGTTTATCGATGAAGCGAGACTTACAGAAACCAGTGAAAAACCCACCACATTCAGCGATGAAAGTCACATTTTGAAAATGGGAGATCATATCGAGCATCAAACCTTTGGCAGCGGTGTAGTCATCAAGGTTGAAGATGAAATTGCCACAATCGCGTTCGCGATGCCCCACGGCATTAAACAGATTCTTGAAAGTCATCCCTCAATCAAAAAAATTAAAAAGTGAGAAAATATAAATCATTACCACTAATATAAATGGGGTGATGGTATGCTAAATGAATTACAGGAGAAAGTGGTCTATACAAATGAGCCCTTTCTCTTTTTGTTAGCGGGTGCCGGAACAGGGAAAACACGTGTCATTGTTGAACGGATTAAGTACTTGATAAAAAGCGGTGTAGACCCTAAAAAAGTACTAGCTATCACATTCACAAATCGTGCTTCTGAAGAGATGACTAAGCGGATTAAAAATAAAGATGTAGCCATACACACATTTCACCAGTTCTGCTTTCAAAAATTAAAAAGTCATGTCAAATATGATGTTGAAATTAGACAAGATGATTTACCGTTTAGTGAAGAGAATTTATTATTGATCACAAGGTATAAGAACAGTAATTTTAAAGAAAAAAAGCCGAAGGCATATGATGAATATCAAATGTTTCTAAGAAAAAATTCATGTAAAGATTTTGATGATCTATTGATTGATTTTCATTACTATTTTCAGCAGTTGAAAGCATATGTAACATACGATTATATTTTTGTTGATGAGTTTCAAGACACGAATCTTTTGCAATATATGATTATTAAAGAATTAACAATGAAAAACACAAAAGTTTTTTGTGTTGGAGATCCTGATCAAAGTATTTACAAATTTCGTGGAGCACATCCTAAAATCATCGATAAATTTATTAATGATTACCATGCAGCACTATATCATCTTAATATTAATTATCGTTCAACACAATCAATATTAACAC
>WOZH01000034.1 GCA_011620375.1 Acholeplasmataceae bacterium | reverse complement strand
ACTATGTCCTAATAAAAAGATTTTTTTCGGATTTAATTGTTTTTCGTTTTCAACGAGCACATGTAAATCATCGATGACTTGATGGAAAGATTTCAATTTGCCACGTTTACCTTGGGTTTGTCCGTGTCCTCTGATGTCATAACGAATTACGTTATATCCTTTGCTGTTCAAAAAAGCTGTAACTTCCTGATATCTACCAGAATGTTCTGCAATACCATGCGTAATGATAATCGATCCTTTCGCTTGTTCAACTTCATCACGCTTAACAAAAAACAATAGGTCATTTATTAACAATGTTACCACCCCATTTCTTATTTTTATTATACCTTATTTTGTCTGTTTTTTTGTTAATAATCGATTATATTCAACCATTAAAACAATTAAATTGTTGTATAATATAAGTATATTGGAGAAGGAGGTTTTATCATGCAACAAACCAAACTTCACGATCGGCATATCGCACTTCATGCTAAAATGACCGAATATGCGGGGTTCGATATGCCAGTTTCCTATTCGAACATCGTTGATGAACATTTATCTGTTAGACACCATTTTGGTGTTTTTGATGTGTCCCACATGGGAGAAATACTCATTGAAGGGAAAGATGCGTTGACGTGTGTATCTTTTCTTGTTTCTAACAAAATCCAAACAGACAAGGTCACTTATGCGCTTCTGCTAAACGAGAAAGGTTATCCATTAGATGACTTGCTTGTCTATGTCATTAAAGCAGACCAAATCTTGCTAGTCGTCAATGCTGACAATGTTGAAAAAGATTATCTATGGGTTGAAAAACAAGCAAAAGCTTTTGATGTTTCAACTAAAAACATCTCTAACAATTTCAGCCAACTCGCCATTCAAGGCCCAGAAACCATAAATCATATCAATGATATTGTTAAGAATGATGTGACCGATTTAACATTTATGACATATAAAATCGTCCCCTATCATGACAAATACTTGTTGGTCTCCCGAACAGGTTATACCGGTGAGGATGGTTTTGAAGTTTATTGTCACAATGAACATGTCCATGTGCTCTGGGATGATGCATTAAAAGCGGGAGCAACCCCCTGTGGTTTAGGCGCTAGAGACACACTCCGCTTTCAAGCAGTATTACCGCTTTATGGCCATGAAATCAGTGAAATGATTAATCCGTTTGAAGCGAGGCTTTCATTTGCCGTCGATTTCAATCACGATTTCATTGGTAAGGAATCTCTATTACAATTAAAAGAGAACTCTCAATCCATTTTGGTTGGCATTGAACTCTTAGAAAAAAATGTTCCGAGACAAGGTTATGACGTTTACCATGACGATGAATGGGTTGGATGGGTAACGACCGGTTATCTATTACCAGAAACAGACAAACCATTAGCTCTAGCTATGGTCAAAAAAGCTTATTCAAAACTGGGAACACCATTAACTATTCAAATTAGAAAAAAACAAATCCCAGGTATGGTTAGAAATAGAAAATTCTATCAAAAAAATTATGAGAGGTAGGGAATCACGATGATTGTTAAAAATTTGCATTATGCAGAAAGCCATGAATGGCTAAAGGTTGATGGTAACAATGCTTATGTTGGCATCACAGATTTTGCACAAGAAACATTAGGTGCCATCGTATTTATCGATTTGCCTAAAATTGGAGACACGTTTGAACAGGGTGAAGCTTTTGGTGCTGTAGAAAGCGTCAAATCTGCTTCTGACATTTATCTACCTGTCTCCGGAAAAATCATTGAAGTCAACACACGTTTGACTGATGAGCCAGCATTGATCAACGACGATCCATTCGGAAGCTGGATTGTTAAAATAGAACTTACTCATCCTGAACAAGTCAATGCATTACTCGATAGTGATGCTTATGAAGCCTTTATCAAATAATGCATAAATATTTACCGCATACAAATGCAGATATTAAAGCGATGCTTGATGTTGTAGGTGCAAATCATATCGATGATCTTTTTAATGTTATCCCCAAATCACTGAAGTTAACCGAACCTTATAAACTTCCAAATCCGATGGGTGATTATGCACTGAGCCAACACTTATCTTCGCTAGCAAATCTCAATCAGCAACTCACTATCTTCCGTGGTGCAGGTGCCTATGATGTCTATGTGCCCAGCGTGGTTAAACAAACGATTGCAAGACAAGAGTTTTTAACTAGTTATACGCCTTATCAACCCGAAGTATCACAAGGCACACTCCAATATATTTTTGAATTCCAATCCATGGTCGCTGAGTTGACTGGCATGGAAGTATCCAATGCGTCGATGTATGATGGTGCAACAGCGACTGCTGAAGCGATGTTCATGGCTTATGCACAAACAAAAAAGAAACGCATATTAGTCAGTGAAACCATGCAACCTCGCGTACTCAATGTCATTAAGACTTATGCGCGTTTTAGAGACATTGATATCGATGTGATTCCAGCCTTTGAGGGTATCACCGATCAAGTTTATTTAAACACCCATATCAACGATGCGATGGGTGTCATCTTGCAGATACCAAATCGCTATGGCATCATCGAAGATTATCACCATATCGCAATGACCGTTCATGATGCTGGGGGTTTATTTATTTTAAATCAAGAAGGCTTATCAACGGCCCTTTTTAAGAATGCCGGTATGCTTGATGCTGATATCGCATGTGGTGAATTACAAGCTTTGGGTTTACCTTTATCATTTGGTGGTGCTTATTTAGGTTATTTAGCAACTAAAATGAAATATGTTAGAAAGATGCCAGGACGCATTTGCGGTATCACGACTGATGTGGATAACAAACGTGCTTTTGTGCTTACACTACAAGCGAGAGAACAGCACATCAGACGCGCTAAAGCAAATTCTAACATTTGTTCAAATCAATCTTTAATGGCTTTGGCTGTGACTGTATATCTCTCATTACTTGGTAGACAAGGGTTTATTGACGTAGCGAAAGAAACGACAAAGAAAACTCATTATCTGTACAAAAAACTCATGGATACTGGCCAATTTGAGCAAGTCTATGATCAACCTTTCTTCCAAGAGTTTGTGTTGAAAGCGAAATTTAATACCCAAGGGTTAGAAGAAAAATTATTGAATGCTGGTATTTTAGGTCCTCTGCCACTAGGTGATGATCACCTATTATTCGCGGTTACAGAGAAACGAACGATTACAGAAATTGATGATTTCGTAGAAAGGCTGGTGAAATAAGATGCCTTACTATGATCAATTGATTTTTGAATTATCGAAAGCTGAAAGAATCGGTTATGCTATTGAGCATACCGATCTACCCGATGTGCACTTTTCAGAAAACATCAAACGTGATGTCTGGGCAAATTTACCCGAAGTATCCGAGTTAGATGTTACAAGACATTATGCGAATGTCAGCAAGAAAAACTTTGGTATTGAAAACGGTTTTTATCCACTCGGCTCTTGCACCATGAAATATAATCCTAAAATCAATGATGAACTAGCTGGATTACCTGGGTTTACGATGATTCATCCAAGCCAACCAGAATCTTCGATTCAAGGCATTTTGAAACTGTATTATGAAACTCAAAATATGCTTGCTGAATTAACTGGTTTAGACGCTTATTCATTAAATCCTTTCGCGGGTGCTCATGGTGAACTCGTCGGTTTAATGATTATCAAAGCGTATCATGAAAAGCGTCATGATTTAAAACGCACTAAAATCATCATCCCCGATTCAGCACATGGTACAAATCCAGCATCGGCTTCAGTATGCGGTTTTGAATCCATTGAAATCAAAAGCAATCCTGATGGAACCATCAATTTGGATACCCTGAAAGCTATCCTTAGTGACGATGTCGCTGGATTAATGCTAACCAATCCTAATACAGCTGGTGTATTTGAAAAAGATATTCTTGAAATATCTAGACTTGTTCATGAAGCAGGTGGTCTACTCTATTATGATGGTGCAAACCTGAATGCGTTGCTCGGCCAAGCAAAACCTGGCCATATGGGATTTGATATCACCCATTTAAATTTACATAAAACATTCTCCACACCTCATGGTGGTGGTGGTCCTGGTTCAGGTCCTGTCGGTGTGACAAAAGCATTGGAACCCTTCCTACCAAATCCAATTGTGATACGCGAACAAGGGGTTTATAAATTTAAGCATTCCAGCGATACGATTGGTTATGTCGGTGCATTTTATGGTAACGCTAGTGTCATCATTAGAGCATATGTTTATTTAAGATCTTTAGGTGCTGAGAACTTAATGAAAATTGGTGGTTTAGCCGTTCTAAACGCAAATTACATTAAAACTTCACTAAAAGATTTATATAACCTGCCCATTAAAGGATTTTCAATGCATGAATTTGTTTTTGATGGTTTGAAAGATCAATCCACTGATGTGAAAACCTTAGATATTGCTAAAAGACTATTAGACTTTGGTGTGCACGCTCCAACCATCTACTTCCCTTTAATTTTCTCGCAGTCGATGATGGTCGAACCGACAGAAACAGAATCAAAAGAAACGCTCGATCATTTTATCTGGATGATGAAAGACATTGCCGAAGAAGCACTTCATTATCCAGAATTGGTCAAAACAGCACCACATGATACAGTCGTTAGACGTCTTGATGAGGTCAAAGCTGCTAGACAACCCTTATTAACCTTTAAAGACTTACAAAATCAAGAAAACTAAAAAAAGGTACATTTCCAAAAATTGGAAGTGTACCTTTTTAATTAAATTTCCATTTCTTTTATGACTTCTTTTGCAATCTCATCATAGGCTTTACCAATTGGTTCATTCCCACTGAAGAGATAACCTTCCTTTGCTTGACCGATTGGAATTTGACCTAATAAACGAGTTCCTAACTTGTTGGCGACCATTAATCCACCACCTTCGCCAAAAATAAATTCTCTTTTTTGATTACATGAATTAAAATAATAACTCATATTTTCAACAACACCGATAATCTCATGTCCAATATTTTGTGCCCCAAACCCTGCTTTGACGGCAACACTCGATGCATTCGGGTGAGGCGTGGTTACAACCAACACTTTACTTCTTGGGACATACTGCTTAACATCCAATGCGACATCGCCTGTTCCCGGTGGCAAATCAATCAAAATCATGTCTATATCTTTTTGCCATTTCACCCCATTAAAAAAATGAATAAGCATTTTACCAAGCATCGGGCCACGCCACATAAGCGGTCTTTCTGGTGGCATAAAAAACTCAGTTGAAATCACTTCAATACCACTTTTTTCAAGTGGTATCATCAACTCATCTTTGGTTGCTGATAAAGGTTTTATCGGCATTTCAAGCACATGTGGGATACTTGCACCATAAACATCTGCATCGATAATACCAACCCGTTTACCTGCTCTGATTAACGCAATCGCTAAATTGGCGGTCACCGTTGATTTACCAACGCCGCCTTTACCTGAAGCAATTGCCAAATATTTGACCAGTTTTTCTCCTTCGTGTACGAAATCGGATTCAAAAAATTCAATTTTAATGCCTGGAAAGCCTGCATCAATTTTTACTAGACGAATGATTTCTATCCGAACTTTTTGTTCATGTTTTGCTTTATCTTTTAGATAAATCTCACATTCAACGACACCGGTTGGTCCAATTACTAATTTTTTAATCCCCCGCACATCTTCCAGCGGTTCATTGAATCCAGGATCAATGACTTCACCAAGACGTTTTTTTAACTCATCATATGTCATCTCTTTCACCTCGATACCATTATAACAAATTTAAAGCCTATATACGGGTGAAAGTACAATAAATGAACGCTTTATGCAAAAATGAAAACGTATTCCACGACCTTATATTTTCAAAGATTAGTGTTAAAATAGAGTTGTCAATATCGATAGGAAGTGAAGCAATGCTTAAAGGAATTCCTGTAAGTCCAGGTTATGCTATCGCGAAGATTCTAAAGTATCAAGACTACCATTTTGATCAAACTAAAACGGTGATTGAATTTCCCGAACAAGAAATCCTTCGTTATGATAAAGCCATTAATGATAGTGTTTCTCAACTTAAATCACTCAAAACAGCCAATATGCACACATTAGATGAGGAGACGCTTCACATATTTGATGCACACATCGCGATTGCTACCGATCCGGAACTTATTGATCGAGTCAAGCAATTGATTAGGGCTGAGCAGTGTGGGTTATCCTATGCACTTTCAAAAACTGTTAATACCTATGTTCAATTATTTGATCAGATGTCTGATGAATATTTGAAATCACGTGCGAGTGATCTATTGGACGTTAAAAATCGTATTTTGAAGAATGCACTTCACATTCCCGTTATTGAACTTGACCAGATTAATGAACCAGTCATTTTATGCGTTTATGAATTATCAGCCACCCAAATTGCACAAATCGATCAACAGTATGTTTTAGGTTGCATTAGTGAAATTGGCGGAAAGACTTCACATGGTGCCATTATCGCCCGTCAAATTGGCTTACCGGCTATTGTCGGTATTCCTAATCTGATGACTGAAATCAAAGATGGTGAATATGTCATTATCGACGCTTTTGAAGGTCATGTCATCAAAGACTTTGATCAGGCAACCGAACGTATCTATCAAGATAAAATATTCACCGATGAAAAGAAAAAAGCAAATTTAAAACGGCTCAGTGGTCAACCAACAATACTTAAGGATAATGTTGAAATCAAATTGCTCGCTAACATTGGATCATCGAAAGATTTGAAATATTTAACCGACCATAAAGCTGATGGTGTTGGTTTATTTAGGACTGAACTTATGTATTTAGATCGAACTTCACTTCCAAGTGAATCAGAATTATTTGAAGACTATAAAGCTGTTTTGTCGTTCTTCAAAGAAAAACCAGTGACGATTAGAACGCTTGACATCGGTGGTGATAAACCGTTGTCATATATCAATTTTAAACCAGAATATAATCCGGCGCTCGGCAATCGTGCGATTCGTCTATTATTCACCAAACCAGAATTATTTAAAACGCAGATTCGTGCCTTATTGCGTGCCAGTATATTCGGTAATCTGCAAGTGATGTTTCCCATGGTATCAACACTTGAAGAATTATTTTATATCAAAGAAACCATCGAACAATGTATCGCAGATTTGGCAAATAACAATATCCCCTTTAAAAGATTTAAAATTGGTATTATGATTGAAATTCCTGCAGCTGCTATTATCGCTGACCAGTTTGCAAAACATGTTGATTTTTTCTCAATTGGCACAAATGACCTCATCCAATATACGTTTGCAGCTGATCGCACAAACCCTGATGTTGAATATTTGTATCAACCTTTTCATCCTGTTATCGCTAGACTGATCCATGGGGTTGTCGAGGCAGCAAATCAAGAAAAAATCCCAGTCAGTGTCTGTGGAGAAATGGCTGGTCATCCAATAGGTGCCAAATTATTAATTGGCTTAGGTATCAAAACATTGTCGATGACACCAATCTCATTATTACCAATTAAATCAGAACTTATGCAATCAAGCTATCATGATTTACATGAGCAGGCTAAAAAAGCTTTAAGCGCTTCATCAGAAGCAGAAATTGTCTCATATTTTATATAAAAATAAGATGTCTCCACGACGATGATCTTCTTTAGAAAAAAACTATATAAATAAAGATGAAGTTGGTTCAAAGTCATCTTTATAAGTGAGAATCGCCTGTGGCAATAGAAATGAAATTGTATGCTGGCATGAACGATCAGACGCTAGGTTAATCCATACGCATAATCCCCGCTTTAACGGGGATTATTTTTTTTATGGTAAATGATCCTTGCTATTGGTTTAATAACCGCTTTGATTAATAGCTAATGATATAACAAAACGGTACGATGATAACCCTATCGAATGCAGATCGCATCACAACGCTTTACTGTATGCTTGATACGAAGCGTTTCGCATTACCTTGTCATGTTTATGCCTTATGATTATTTTTATGAAATGCCTTATTGAAATAGCCTTTGACGCGCTTTCCAAACTTGGTTTGATCATAATTCAAAATCGCGACGCGATAAACAGGACTTACTAAATAAAGACTGCCAACAAAACATACGGTGATGACTAATAAAGCGATTAACGCTTCTCCCGTTGACAATGCACCACTCGCATAAGCGACCGGTGCGACGATCGGCGTAAACAATGGTATAAATGATGCAATCTTTAAAATCGTTTGACCACCAGCAATGCCAGAGAATATAGCGATATAAAAGCCAACAAGCAATGTCATCATCACAGGTGTTTGGAATTGCTGATAATCCTCTTGCGTCACAGCCATACTGGCAAACATCGCTGAAAATGTGAGGTAGAACAATGTCCCCACAATCATGAATGCTAATGAAAATACCAGGAGCAATTGCCAATTAGGGAGCATCTGTCCGATATAGGCTAGCAAATTACCTGTATTACCAAATTCAGGTGTCGCGGATATTCCTTCGCTACCAAAGAGGAGTGTCGCGATAAAACTGTAAAGGAGTATTAGCCCGGATTGAATAAGTACAAACGACATCGCTGCTGTGATTTTGGACAAAAAATGTGTTTTTGCGGGTACGCTTGCAATAATCGTTTCAATCGCCTTTGTCGATTTTTCTTCAATGATATCAACACCGATAAATTGTGTCGCCATCGTAATCAAAATGAAGAGCGGCAACACCAAGAGACTTGTTATCGAACTGACCAAGGCGCTTTGTTCAGGATCCTCATAATCGGGTGAGTAATGCGGTATAAAAGTGGGCGCTTGATATCCGGAAATTTGATAATCAATTAACAATAATTCCATTTGGTTAGCCAGATATTGATTGTAATCGGGATATTTGCTATAGATATCAATTGTATCCATACTGTCAATCGTTAAAACGATATCTTGATCATCATCATTCCAAAATGCATGCTCATCAAATGGTTCATTTGCTGTTGCGACAATATAAAAATTTTCTGTTAATCCCTCATTCAAACGTTCACTGAGATCTGATGTCAACGTTGCTGCTGATGTGTTATTATAAACTGATACATGTACAGATGTTAAGGCATCTCCTGTACCAATGGTTCCAATGATGGCAGGTATATTGATAATCACCGTAAGCAACAAAAAAATGACAATATTAGAAATGAGAAAAGCCCGACGTTTGATACGCTTTAGTAAACCATATTTCACTAGAAATTTAAACTTCTTCATGATGTTGACCTACTTTCGCAATAAATATTTCACTAAGACTTGCTTGTTCAACATCATATTTAATGATATGGTCACATGTCTTGACATAATCAAACACCGCTTTTGATACAGATTCGTTTTCGATTCTGACGGTAGTTTCAATCAAGTTTTGTTCGACATCATAGACTCCCGGAATTGCACGCAGTTTTTCAATATCAATGTTACCAATGATTTTAATTTTATGTTTTTTAAATGCTTTTTTAATGTCTGAAAGTTTTCCTTCAATAACTGCTTTCCCTTTTTCTAAAACGATGACTTCCTCACAAAACTTTTCAACGTGATCCAATTGATGGGACGAGAAAACAACCATTGATCCATGTTTTTTGAAATCATGAATCACATCGACAAATAACTCAGTATTGATTGGATCCAAGCCACTAAATGGTTCATCTAAAACTAAAAGACGCGGATTGTTAATCAGTGCTGCGATGAATTGGATCTTTTGTTGATTACCTTTTGATAACTCTTTAATCTTTTTATTTTTATAGGAGACAATATTAAATCGCTTCAACCAATAATCCAGCCGCTCTAATATCAAAGAAGGTTCCATATCTTTTAATTGGCCAAAATAGAGCATCAATTCTTTAACTGTAATTTTGGTTAATAGACTCCGTTCTTCAATCATATAGCCAATGTCATTGACATCAGCGTATGAAATCGGATGTCCATCTAATAACACTTCACCTTCAGTTGGCTCAATTAATCCCATGATCATACGAAAAGTTGTCGTTTTACCAGCACCATTTGTACCAAGCAAACCAAAAATCGCTCCTGGTTGTAGCGTGAATGATAAATGATCAACTGCAACAAGATCTCCATACATCATTTTAGCATTTTTAACTTCAAGCATAGATATCCCTCATTTCTACGATGCATCTATATTATACATTAATTATTATATATTATCATCAATTATTGTTAGTTATTGCCTGTCATCTTTATAAATTCAGCTAAAGAAACAGAAATTTGCTGTTGTGAACCGTACGCACGGTATGTTACTTGTGATTCGTCTCTTTCCTTATCACCCAAAACTAGAGAATAAGGAATCTTTAATGTTTGCACCTCGCGAATTTTATATCCTAACTTTTCTTCCCGCAAGTCGAGTTCTACGCGATAACCTTTGCTTTGTAACTGATCTCTAATCGATTCAGCGTATACTTTATGATATACGTTGTGAACTGGGATAACTCGCACTTGAACAGGCGCTAACCAAAATGGGAATGCTCCTTTATATTCTTCGGTGAGATAAGCGACAAAGCGTTCCATCGTCGATACGATACCGCGATGAATGACGACTGGCCGATGATCGTTTTTACCATCTTCACCAACATAGGTTAATTCAAAACGTTCAGGTAATAAAAAGTCTAATTGGATGGTTGATAACGTCTCTTTATTACCTAATGCAGTCTTCACTTGAACATCAAGTTTAGGACCATAGAATGCCGCTTCACCATCTGCTTCATAATAAGGCATATCCAATTCGTCCATCGCTTCTTTAAGCATCTTTTCAGCTTTGTTCCACATCGCATCATCGGGATAATATTTTTCTTTATCTTCCTTATCACGATAAGAAAGCCTAAAATCATACTCAGTAATATTGAAATCTTTATAGACTTCTAACATTAGATTAACGGTCCGTTTGAACTCATCCTTAATCTGATCAGGTCGCACAAAAATGTGTGCATCATTAAGTGTCATTTCTCTAACGCGTTGTAGTCCTGATAAAGCACCCGATTTTTCATAGCGGTGCATCATTCCAAGTTCAGCGATTCTAATGGGCAATTCACGATAACTATGAATTTCATTTTTATAAATCAACATATGATGTGGACAGTTCATCGGACGCAGTACTAACATTTCGCCATCTTTCGTGACCATTGGTGGAAACATCGAATCCTGGTAATGATCCCAATGACCAGATGTCTTATATAAATCTGCATTTGCGATAATCGGCGTATAGACATGTAAATAGCCCAAACCAATCTCTTTATCCGTAATGTATCTTTCAATGACTCTTCTGATGGTCGCGCCTTTTGGCAACCAAAAAGGTAAGCCAGACCCAGCTTCTTGACTGAGCATAAACAAATCTAATTCTTTACCAATCTTTCGATGGTCACGTTCTTTTCGTTCTTTCAGCAAATCCAAATAATCCTGTAAATCCTTGGCTGAGAAAAATGCTGTCCCATAAATACGTTGCAACATTTTATTATTTGAATCACCTCGCCAATAGGCACCAGCAAGACTTAATAGTTTAAAATGCTTAATCTCACGTGAATTTCTAACATGTCCACCACGACATAAATCAGTGAAACTGCCCTGTGTATAAATAGATAGTTGATCATCTTTATAATCTTCGATGATTGCTAATTTGTAAGGATCATTTTTAAAGATTTCTTTAGCCTTTTCATAGCTAACTTCTCTTCTAATGATCTCATCCCCTGTTTTAGAAAGTTCTCTCATTTTGTCTTCAATCTTGATGAGATCTTCATCGCTGATATTTTCGCCAAAATCAACATCATAATAAAAGCCTTCTTCGATATAGGGTCCTACTCCAAAGCACGCTTTAGGATATAACGTAGTGATGGCTTGTGCCATCAAGTGCGCGGCGCTATGTCTAATGACATCAAGTGAACGTTTGTCTTTCTCTGTCAATAATTCCAATTTGCCATCCTCATTGATTGGTCGTGTCAATTCAATATAGTTGTCATCGAAAACCGCAGCAATCGCTTTTTTGGCTAAGCTTGTAGCAATCCCCTGTGCAATCTCGAATGGCGTCACCCCTTTGTCATACTGTTTGACTGAGCCGTCTGGAAATGTAATATTTATCATAATGTATCCTCCTAGAATATAAAAGTCCCCAGATATAAATCTAAGGACGAATCATCGCGGTACCACCTTAGTTCTAGGGAAACCCTAGCACTCAAATCCTTTAACGCAGGCATACGGATGACCTTTTCGTCATCAACTCATGAGGGAGTAACCTAATCATTCGTAGCTCACACCATCCTACGTCGCTTTGTGGATAAGGTTTTGTCCTCGTCATCATTGCTACTATTATTGTATCAAATTGCTTTATGAAAGGCAATCATAAGCTTCAAATTAAAAATCGTTTTGTTTTTTTCTATCTAATATATAAGATAAATTGTCGTTGACTAACCAGTTTAATAGTTATACTTCTTTTCCGATAGTCTAACATAAACCATCAGGTCTTGCATCCGTTGAATGAGACGACCTGCTTTTGATCGATCAGATGCATCTTTTGCTAGCGTTAGATTTGTCGACAAGTCGACAAATGAATAATTGGAACTCATAAACACAGGCAGTTTTGCTGATAAACGATATTGAAGGACAGGAACAATAATCTCATCTCTAAACCATGTCGACATGTTTTCACCACCAAAATCGTCCATCATTAATATATCCGCTTGTTTGAGTTTGTTAACGCGTTCTTCCAAATTTCCTTCATTCATGCCCTGCTTGATTGAACGCGTCAAATCGGGCATGTAAACAAATAGCACGATAATCCCTTTTTCAGCCAATTCTTGAGCGATTGCCGATAACAAATAGCTTTTGCCAGTCGCGTATTTCCCATAGATAAATAAACCTTTTTCAAAATGATCTTTTTTATACAATGTCAAAAATGATTCTGCAGCATGCAGTGCGTTTTCACGTTCTTCATTGAAAACTTCAAATTCAGCAATAGAAGCATCTTGAATATAGATCTCGCTATCATAGAACCTTAGATTATCCCGAATGCGTTCCCTTTTTTCAGCGCGTTGTTTTTCCTTGGTTGGACGATAGTAGACTTCGATGTAAGGATCCGTTCGCAAACGAATCTCATAACCATCCCTTACCGGCTTTTCCTTTTTTTGTAAAAGGTAGTTATAAACCTTGTTGACATCAACATCCAAAAGATTTAAATTTTTTGTCTCAGGATTTTTTTTAATGAATGCTCTCATATCATTGATGTTCATGATTTTTCCTCCATCTTAGCGAGTTCTTTAATGTAGTCGTCCATCCAGTCTGGTTCGCTTTTTTGTTTTTTATTTGTTTCTTTATTTTCAAATCTTATTTCTAGATTTTGAGCATGTATCAACGCATCCTCAGTTGTTTGAATACCTCTGTTCATCCAATCATGCAAAACAGTTTCCAAATATTTTAAATTGGGTAAGACACCTTGTTTCTGTTTTAAAATCAACATCAAAATGACATTGATGATCCCTGGATCAACTTGATTTCTTTCCAAAAGTTGTACAGCTGTTGACAACGCCAATCCCTGTTGATCAACTTTTGCATATTTCGCGATGATGACCTGCGGTGTCAACGATTGCAGGAAAGTTGCTTCTGGCTCTTCTTTTTCTTTAATTGTTAAAACACGATGTTTGCTTTCATAATATTGCTTTGCTTTAAAATTCAATATTTGATAATTGATGTTTTGTTTAGATTCACTTGCTTTTCCATAAACCTCAACCATGTCATTAACATCATATTGATAGACAAAGGCAATTCTTGAAATGGTTTCTTGTAATTTGAGATTCAATAACTGTGAGTTCTTCAATCGATCTGGTAAAAGTTCCACAAAACGATTGAAATCAAACTTATAATTGAGATGACTTCCACCATTTTGTTGCCTGCCTTGTAAGTCATAATCCAGTTTTAATAAATTCAAACTCTTGAATTCATAAAGTGAATCAAAGGCTTTCGTTTGATTGTCAAATCCCTCTAAATTTGGTGTTTCTTTTTTAAACATCTCAGCCAATATATTCAAATTTTTCTCTCCAATTTCGCTTTGGAGATAACTACCAAATACCGTGTCAGTTAAAAATTGTTTAGCTGAAAGTGGCGCTTTCATCATATAAACATATTCATCGTTTTTTTGAAAAGTCTGTATAAGATTTAACGCCTCTAGTTTATGTCTCATATTCAAAAAAGCACTTTGTTTGATATTGAGCAAATCAAATAGTTCCTGATGCGCGAAAGATGTGCGGTTTGTCTGATTGAGCAGTTGATAAAAAGTGATATAAAGGCTATGTGCATCCATCCCTAAAAGCGGCTGATAAAGCAATGCCAGTGATTTGAAATCTCCACTGGATAAATCAGATTGAATATGAATTTTAAAATTCGAACTGTTCTTCATTAATGATGCTCCTCATCATGCGATCAATCGCTTTATACAAGGTGTGTTTATCTTTTGTGTTATCCAAAACAAAATCTGCTAAATGGCGTTTGCTATCAATAGACATCTGCGCAGCAATGCGTTTTTCGGCATCGATATCCGTAATGCCATCACGCATCATCATACGTATTTTTGCTGTTTGTGGTTTTGCATAAACAACAGCTGTATAATCTACATTTTGTTGATAACCCACTTCAAACAATAACGGCATATCGATGATGATAACCTTTTCATCTTGAAGTGCTTTTAATCGTTGTTTAATGGTTTCTAAAACATAAGGATGCACAATCGCATTGAGCTTATCTCTCATCATTTTATCTTCGAAGATACTTTCAGCAATCACGCGCTTATTTAATGTGTGAAATACAGATTCAATTTCAGCCAACATTGGTTGTTCCTTTGACCATAGTTCTTTGACAATCGCATCGCTGTCAATCACTTTATAGCCTTGACTTAATAGATATTTGCTCGCTGTGGATTTGCCGGTAGCAATACCGCCTGTTAAGCCAACAATTATCGGTTTATTTTTGACATGTTGGACAGGCATATGTCCCTCGACCTCCCACTTTTGTTTTTATAATGATAGTCCCACAAACCGGACACGGTTCACCCGCTTTGGTATGAACGTTTAATTCATTTTGAAAACGACCATGGACACCAAGTGATGCGGTGTAGCTTCTTATCGTTGAACCACCTAATGCCACGGCTTTAGATAATATTTGTTGCGCGCTATCAATTAAATGAATCACTTCTTTTTTCGTCAATTGATCAGTTCTTCTTGTCGGTTTGATCTTACTTAAGAATAATGTCTCATCCACATAAATATTACCTAGACCACTCAAAATATGTTGATCTAGCAATGCCGTTTTTACAGCAATCTTCTTTTTGTGTAAATGATGATAAATGGTAATGGGATCCGCATCTTTGGGCTCAGGACCCAAAACATTTAGGGGATAAGTTTCTTTGTATTCTTCTAAAGATCTTATATGCATGGTGCCAAATTTCCTGACATCATGATAACGCAATGTGATCCCATCACCAATCCTGAAAATGATATGTTCGTGTTTATCTCTCGGTTCATCTTTTTTAAGATAAAATTTACCTTCCATTCGCAGATGGATAATCAATGCCCAATGAGACAAGATAAACACAAGATATTTACCATAGCGTTCAATATTGACAATCTTTTCTTCATTCAAACTCATTTTGAATTGAGAGATATCACTCTGAACGATAGGTTCATATAAAACGTCAACAGATTGAATGGTCTTTCCTACAATCTCTTTTTGTAGAATCCGTCTTACGGTTTCTACTTCTGGTAGTTCAGGCATTGTTATTTTAAATCATACCATGTTGGTCCAACATCGCATGATGCCTCCAATTCGACTTTTAGATTGACCGCATTGGTCATCATCTTTGGTACCACTTCTGCCATTTCTTTAAGTTCTTGTTCAGGAACTTCTAATATCAATTCATCGTGCACTTGTAATAGAATCTTTGATTGTTTATGATGCTTCTTTAAATACTGATATAAATCAATCATAGCTTTTTTCAAAATATCGGCTGCACTCCCTTGAATCGGTGCATTGAGTGCGGTACGCTCACCGAATGCTCTTTGTGAGAATACCGATGAATTTAATTCAGGAATATATCGCCTTCTCTTCATAATCGTTTCCACATATGTGTGATCATAAGCGAATTTAACGATATCTGTCATATATTGTTTGATTTCAGGATATACTTCTAGATAACTGTCGATAAAACGTTGTGCTTCCTTTGGTGAGACATGAATATCATCTGCTAAACTCCATGCACCAATACCATAGATGATACCAAAATTAACAGCTTTTGCCGCACGGCGCATGTTGGCATCAACTTGATCTACATGGAAGATAGCTTGTGCAGTTTTTGTATGAATATCTTCATGATGATCAAAAGCATCAATCAATTGTTTCACATCTGCAACTGAAGCCAATACACGCAATTCAATTTGTGAATAATCTGCCCCTAAAAACAGTCGACCTTTTCCGGCTGTAAAAAGTTTTCTAATCTGTCTACCTTCTTCACTCCTAATCGGTATGTTTTGTAGGTTGGGATCGAGTGAAGATAACCGACCCGTAGTGGTCAAAGCTTGATTATATATGGTGTGAACTTTACCATCTTCAAAAATATTTTGTTCAATACCAACAATATATGTCGAATACAATTTTGTCAATTGTCTATATTCAAGAATCAGTGGTACGATAGGATGTTTATCTTTTAGATGATTTAAGACATCCACATTTGTTGAATAACCAGTTTTCGTTTTCTTGCCGTTTGGCAAACCAAGCTTATCAAATAATATGTCGCCCAATTGTTTTGTTGAACTGATATTGAAGTCTTCACCAGCGATATCGTGAATCGACTGTTCAATGGCATGGATACGTCCTTGTAGAGAATCACCTTGTCGCTTCAGTTCCTTTTGATCGACATTGAGTCCGTAATATTCCATTTCGGCCAATACATCTGATAAGGGTAATTCGATATCGGTAAAAAGTGGCAGTTGTTCCTTATCTTTTAGATCTTTAAGCAATGGCTCTCTTAACTGATAAATCGCTTTTGCCTTAGAAACAATATGCTTTTCATATCGTTTAGCATCCTCCGGTAATCCTTTTTTTGAACCTTTACCATATATTTGTTCTTCGTATGAAACATCTTCGTAATTAAATGATGCAGCAATCCGTTTAAATTCTTCTTTACCAATATGCGAGTTAAGCAAATATGCAGCTAATAGTAAATCAAAACTGATTCCTTCCATCTGACCATTATGCCACATGAGAAACACTTTGTTGGCTTTATAGTCGTAGGTATATTTTTCAATTGCCTTATCACTTAAATACGTTTGAAACCCAATGGATGACATCGCGAATTCTTTTGCTAAGAAATAATGATTTTTACCATCAGAAAGCCCAACACCCCATAAGTCAGCTTTATGGTAGTTATAATCCGAAAGTTCAATATAAACTGCCATTTTATTTTTTAATACTTTATCTAAGTCATGTTCGTTTGTGATGGTGATATAATCCCAGTCCTCCGCAACGACAGCTTCATCCATCCGTTTGACGAGCACATGAAGATCATATGATTGTAAAAAGATGACCAGTTCTTTCGTCTTGACAGGTTTCCGTTTAATGTCATCGAGATGGACATCAATATCAGCACCGCAATCAATGGTTACCAACGACTTACTCATACGTGCAGATGCTTCACCATCCTTGATTTTTTCACCAAGTTTGCCGTGAATTTCATCTTTATGTGCCAATAGATTTTCTAATGTTTCATATTGTTGTAGTAACTTAATGGCGGTTTTCTCACCGATACCAGGAATGCCTGGAATATTATCTGATGGATCCCCCATCAACGCTTTCATATCGATCATCTGTTCATGAGTTAATCCATATACTTCGACCAGTTTTTCGGGTGTAAAGGAATGGACTTCTTGCATCCCTTTTTTGAGCAGGTTGACTGTAACTTGACGGTCGACAAGTTGTAACATATCCTTGTCCGATGAATAAATATTGACTTCGTATCCTCTATCGGAGGCTTGTTTCGCAATCGTACCAATGATGTCATCAGCCTCATAACCACCCTTTGAATAACGTATTACGCCATTCAAGTCAACATATTTATATACGAGTGGAATCTGTTCTGCTAACTCTTCAGGCATTTTCTGCCTACCCGCTTTATATCCTTCATAAGCAAGATGCCTTTTTGTCGGTTCTTTTGTGTCAAATGCAACTAAAACGTCTGTATGTTCGATTTCCAAAATCTTTTCAAACATGCCAGCAAATGCGAAGATAGCATTGGTAAAGACGCCCGAACGCGATTGCATGATTTTCGCACCTGAATAAGCGGTTGCATAATAAGCACGAAATAGGATGGAATTACCGTCAATCAGTGTGATTTTCTTCATCAAAGAACACTCCTTTTTTATATTTTAACATAGATATTTAGTCAAATTTTCCACGAGATTTGTGGATAACTTAAAGGGTCAATGTCGCCATTGACCCTTGTTTTTACCTTTACCTTTTTTTCGACTGCGTTGTGCTAATGCTTGATTGGGATGACTTTGCATTTGCTGCAATTGTTTTTCATCCATGCTCATCATTTGTTTCATCATTCGTTTTTGTTGCCCCAGCGCTTCCCGCAATCGATTCAAATCAGCCACATTCATACCTGACCCTTTAGCAATTCTTTGACGACGTCTTGCTGATTCATCAATCAAGCGCGGATGGCGTCTTTCATCTTCAGTCATTGAATCAATCAAAACACTCATTTTATCGAATTGTTTATCATCGATTTGTGACACGGCATCTTTCATTTTTCCCAATCCGGGAATAAATCCTGCAATTCTTGATAATGAACCCATCCTTTTAACCATCTTGAACTGTTTCATCAAATCATTATAGTTAAATGTATCTGACATGAGTTTTTCCATCATTGATTGCGCTTCCTCTTCGTCAATGGCATCGGTTGCTTTTTCAACCAACGTCATGACATCTCCCATGCCAAGAATACGATCTGCCATACGGTCAGGATGAAAAACTTCAAACGTATCCATCTTTTCACCACTGGATGCGAATTTAATTGGAATGCCCGATACTTCTCTAATTGATAATGCAGCACCGCCTCTTGTATCGCCATCCAATTTGGTAAGTATAGCCCCGGTCGCGTTGATTTGGTCATGAAATGATTTTGCAATATTCGCAGCATCTTGACCAGTCATCGCATCCACTGTCAATAAAATCTCATTGGGGTTAGCGATTTTTTTTACATCTACTAATTCTTGCATCATGTGTGTATCGATATGCAATCTACCTGCTGTATCGATAATTACCACATCATAACCTTCTGATTTTGCGAATGCCAGCCCGTTTCTCACAATATCTCTCGCATCTTTAAGTCCTTCATCGTATACCGGAATGTCAATTTGTTTAGCAATGGTCTGCAATTGTTCAATCGCAGCCGGACGATAGACATCCGCAGCAATAAACAGCACTTTTTTCTTTGTTTCTTTCCGAATATAGACACCAAGTTTACCAATCGCGGTGGTTTTCCCAGAACCTTGTAACCCGATAGTCATCAACGTGGTTAAACCAGAAGTTGCATAATTTAATGTTTGCGTATCTTCGCCCATCACACGTTTCAATTCATCATGAACGATTTTAATGACCTGTTGTCCTGGATTCAGTCCTTTAAGAATTTTCTCACCGATGGCCTGTTCTCTGACATGGTTAATGAATGTTTTGACAACACGAAAATTGACATCTGCTTCCAACAAGGAAAGACGAACTTCACGCATCATGTCATCAATATCTTTTTCAGTTAAAAAGCCACGTCCAGTCAAACGGCGCATCGCCATTTGCAAACGCGAACTGAGTGCATTTTCAGCCATTACTCATCCAACTTTCTTAACGCTTTAATAAGCGCTTTATCATTGTTTTTTTCTAATGCATTTAACAGTTTTTCACGTGCTGTTTCTTTTGCATATAGCTGGAGTTTTGATTCATATTCAAGCAAGTGATTCTCAACTTTTTTAAGTTGATCAAAAATCGCATTTCTACTGACATTTAGTAATTCAGAAATTTCGTGTAATGAATAATCTTCCACATAATAATATTGAAATGATTGTGATTGCTTCTCTGTTAACAATTTGCCATAGAGTTCAAATAAACGATTTAAATATTCTTTTTTTTCTAGTGCTTCCATGATTACTCCTTAAAGAAATCTTGAAATAAGCCGTATATGTATCGTTCGATATCAAAGTGAACCAAATCATCTAGCTGTTCACCTAAACCGACATATTTAATGGGTAAATGATATTGATGTCTAATTGCCAAAACGATGCCCCCTTTGGCCGTACCATCCAACTTAGTTAAGACAATCCCTGTGACGTCAGTAGCTTCTTTAAAAACTTCTGCTTGTCGCATCCCATTTTGACCAGTGGTTGCATCAATCACCAATAAGGTTTCCTGTGGTGCATTCGGCAACGTCTTTTGAATCACACGTTTCATTTTTTCCAATTCATGCATGAGATTCACTTTCGTCTGTAGTCTACCCGCTGTATCACATAATACGATGTCATATTTTTCTTGTTTCGCATATTCAATCGCATCATAAATAACAGATGATGGGTCAGTTCCTTGCGGTTTTTCAAATACGTGCGTACCGACACGTTCACCCCAAATTTTTAATTGTTCAATCGCCCCTGCTCTAAATGTATCACCTGCAACCATCAACACTTTTTTATCCTTGTCAATTAATTGCTTTGCTAATTTTGCAATCGTTGTCGTTTTCCCAACGCCGTTGACACCAACGAATAAATAAACATTGATTTCATGCTCATCATAGCGTAACGCTGTGTTTACAATCTCGCCTTGTAAATACAATTCAAACATTTTATCAACAATGATTTCAGCTAAATCTTTGGGATCTTCAATGCGCTTTTTATCGACTTCATCTCTCAATTCACCTATAAAATGAATGACTGTATCAACACCGATATCTGCCTGAATAAATATATCTTCAAGCGCATCAAAAAGATGATCATCAATCACAGTTGATGATGCAAGTATCGTTTTTAAATCTCCTAATTGATCATTGGTCTTATGAAGACCCAATGTATATTTATCACGTTTTGTTTTGCGTTTAAAAAGTGTTTGAAAAAGACCCATATATGACTCCTCTTGAACTCTTACTTATTATAGCATATCAAAAAGAAAACCGAAAGACTAAGCTTTCGGTAATCCTTGAACAAAATCAACTAATTTATCATAGTTAGGATGATTGCTCATCTCATCCAAATATTCAACATATATCACTTTTCTTTGTTGATTTAAAACGAATATCGCTCGAGATTGAAATCTAAACTCTTTCATATCTGTTCCATACTTGTGTGCAAAATCCAATAAAACATTGTCTGATAATGTAATAATGTTATCCAACCCTTCGTTACCACACCATCTCGCTTGTGCAAAAGGCGTATCGTTGCTAATCGTTAATACGACTAAATCATCTCTTGATGCAAGTTCACTATTGACAGTTCTAGTCTGCATAGAACAAACGCTTGTATCAAGTGATGGCACAACGCTCAACACCACATAAGGTTGTTTATAATCCGATAAGTGCACCCAATCTAAATCTGTTTTCATCACTTTAAAATCTGGTGCCTGATCACCAACTTTTTTTGTTTCGCCAATCAGTGTGACAGGATGTCCTCCAAATGTAGGCATAATCAATTCCTCCGTTTCCAAAGATATTATATCATTTTACAGTAAAGCGTTCAAAAAAAGTGACCTCTCGAAAAAGTCGAGTGGTCACAAAGGGGATTTTTGTGTACTGAGTACACTAAATAGGGGATAAGTAACATCCTATCGTTAGGATGCAATGTGTATAATATCATTTGAGTTTTGCAGTTTAAGAAGATAAAAATCGATAGAATTGCTTTAATTTGCGATTTTGTAAATTATTGATTTGTTGTGTACTAAATAAATCGAAAAGACGAATCAATGCCTAACTACAGCCTTTGATTCATCTTTGTTTTTGTAGTGAATAGTTCGTTTCTATGTATTTTTACCACTAAAAGTATGCTAGTAATGCAAAAGTCGGGTCATCAATTCTTATATAATAGAGACTTTCTTTTTTCGCAACTAGCAAAGAACCCCGCAAATGATCTACATGATAACATTTTTTAGTGTTACCAGTTCGTTCAAGCCAGTCGATAACATTACCAAAATATCTCGTTTTTTTTCTTCTATTGCATTATACATGAAACGGTGATTATCTTTGGAAAACTGGTTCGGAATCGAATCAAAACATTTTAGTGTTCCAATTTTGCTGTCTAGTGTAGATTGTCCTCCTTGACTAAGTTTATCTCATCATCAAAACTCTCTACTTTTAACTTATCCTATTTTTATACTAGCATCAAGTCTTCAATTTGTTCATTCTGTAAAATAATGTATTTCCATTTCTTCACTAACTTTCAATTGTCCCTATTATATAGTAAAAACCCTATAGATGACATTTTTGCAAAGTCCGTTCTATAGGGTACATTTTAAATGAGCTTCATGAATTATTTTAGTTTAGGGAAAAATACTTCAAACATCGTGATTCCTTCTTCACTTTGAAATGAAATACCGCCTTCCAATTTATCGACAATCTTTTTTGTCAAAGTCAGCCCAACCCCAGTTGAAGTCTCATGCTTTGTTTTGTCCGTTATGTAGAATAATTGAAATACTTTTTCAAAATCTTCTTTTGGTATGGACTGCCCTTGATTGGTAATCGAAAATTGAAATTCATTATTTAGATCTTTCAACGTGATTTTTATTTCTGTGTTTTGATATGAAAACTCAATTGCATTGCTTATCAAATTCAATAAGATTTGATAAGTTAATTCTTTGTTGTTTCTGATTTGAATTTCTTCTAGGTCCAAATCAAAGGAAAGCTTTTTTTCTTCCCATGACATTTGCATGATTTGTATGACTTTCCTGATTTGTTCTGCGAAGTTGTAATGGTCTTCTTTCTTTACAATCGACATACTATCAACTAAAGATATCTGCAGCATGTTGCTTGACAAATGAGACAACCTTTCGCTTTCATGAATAATGATATCTAGATAATTCGTTCTTTCTTCCTTTGTAAGTTCGTTTTGACTGATTAATTCCGCATAGCCTTTGATGGCTGATAACGGAGTTTTAAGTTCGTGTGAGAAATTCCTGACAAATTCTTTGTTTAAATATTCATTGGATTTCAGTGCATTAATCATTAGGTTGAAATTCTTTGAAAGATTCGTTATCTCATCTTTCCCGCTAGTATCTAATTCAAAGTCGTAATATCCGTCTTTCACCCGAACCGTCGCTTCATCGATCTTTTTGATTCTTTTGACGATGAAACGATTGATTGCATAAGCAAACATTGTAAGAGACATTGCTGAGATAATCAATACACCATTGAATACTCTACCTTCGGTGAATGCTTGATGAAGGTCGACTCCAACGATGACTTGGATAATGATTCTTGCGATGGCTCCCGTGAGGACCATCGTCAAGAATCCAATCAATATAACCTTTCCGCTGATTTTTTTCATAATAATGTCCCCTTGTATCCTAGACCTCTTACCGTGATGATTTCAAAACAATCTGTTTTAATTTTTTCTCTAATTCTTTTGATGTGGGTGTCGATGGTTCTATCATAGCTTTCGTTGTCGTATCCCCAAATCTCATTCATCAATTGTTCCCTTGTGAAGATTCTATTTGGCGTTGACAACAATTTGAATAACAATTCGAATTCTTTCACGGTTAAGGGAATCAGTTGTCCATCCAGTTTCACACTCTTTTCTTGATAATTCAAGAAAATGCACTTGTATTCAAGCACATTTTCACTCATGATCTTATATCTTCTCAGTAATGCTTTGATTCTTAAATTGAGTTCTTGTAAATTCACAGGTTTCACCATGTAATCATCGGTTCCACTTTGAAATCCCATTTCTTTATCCGAATAGGAGTCTAGAGCCGTGAGAATGATGATTGGGATGTCTTTGTTCAATTGTCTGATTTGCTTCACAAGAGAAATACCTGAAACATAAGGCATCATGATATCAGAAATCACCAAATCGAAGTGGTTTTGTTCGAATAAAGAGAATCCAACTCTACCATTCTCTGCAGAAATGATTTCATATCCGCTTTTCATAAGATTCTTAGAAAGAATTTCAGTGATATGTTGATCATCTTCAACGATTAATATTTTCATCAATCAAGCTCCTATCAAATTTATTCTGTTTTTAAAGCAACAACCGGGTCTTTGTTTGCGGCGATTTTACTTGGAATGATTCCAGCGATTAAAGTCAATACACTGCTCAGTGCGATTAATCCAACTGCACTGAGAACATTAAGGGACGCAAATCCACTGACACCTATCAAACGCGTAAATATTTGATTGACGGGTAGGGATAATATAAAATAGAATATGATTCCAAAGACACCTGACGTCAAACCAATTAAAAGCGTTTCAGCTGTGAATATTCTTGAAATGTCCTTTTTTCTGGCCCCAAGACTTCTCATGATCCCGATTTCTTTTGTCCGTTCAATCACGGACACATAAGTAATGATACCTATCATAATGGAAGATACAACCAAACTGATACCTGCAAACGCGGACAAGATGATTGTAATCGTGTCAATCATTCCTGATATGGTTGAAGAAATGGTTTCAGCAATATCAGAGTACACGACTTTGTCTGCGTCGTCAAGTCCCATGTTATAAGCGTCTAAATAAGCTTTGATGGTATCTTTCGATTCAAATGACAAGGGATATATTTGTACACCTACAGGTGTTGCGTATCCACCGAGAAGCTTCATAACAGTATCGTAAGTTATTTGTTCATTGAATGGAAGTCCTGTTAAAACGTTGACGTCTATATGACTCGTTTGTGCAAGAACGATTTCAGAAAGACTTGAGTCATCTAACATATATTCTGTCAATAGAGTCGTATAACCAATCCCAGGATTCAGTATTTCGCTTGATGCCTCTTGGTCCACTCTTAAGATACCTACAATCGAAATGGTTATAGCTTCACTACTGTTATATAATGATTCCAAATCGGAATTTTGGACAAAGATCTCTCCAACTTGATTATAGTATACATCATTTGGGATGACTTTAAAATTCTTTCCGATAAAGTCAGAAAACGAGTATTCTTCTTCTAAATCAAAACCAAGGGCTTCCAAAGTGTCCACATTCAATTGATTCATATTATCGACAATCAATACGACTTCGTTATAAACTTCAGGATAGGTTCCATATAATACATCATATTGTGACTCGATAAACGCTTGATTGTCGGGTATTTCACTAAAGATTGAACTGTTTAATTGAGGGATATTGCTTGAAGTGCTGTTATCGACTTTAATCAAGTTATAGCTTTGATTGTTACTAACAGTAATCACAGGCATCGATATGGATTTGGTATAAGAAATCGTATTGTAAAGGGATGAATCCATTTGATCTAAATAAGTTAGAAACCCTTCGGTAAATAGATTCATATGCAACGTTGTGCTTTCACTTTGATCGTAAGCATAGATAATGGATTCTGAAGGAAATTCAAAAGTCTCTTGTTCTGCTTGTCCGAGAATCCCTCCAGGTCCGCCACCTCTTCCAAGTAACTCGGCTTGAACGACGCTATTGATTGTAATCGGATATCCTGTCAAGGTATCGCTTTGGATGTCGTCTACGTAGTTTGTCATTCCACTAGAGATTGCGAGCACCAAAGCGATACCGATAATACCGATGCTTCCTGCAATGGAGGTAATGAGTGTTCTTCCTCTTTTCGTGACTAAATTCTTAAAACTTGTTTTGATTGCGGTTAAAAAACTCATCGCCGTTTTCGTGTTCTTCAAGTTTCCACCAATTTCAATATCACCATTTGCTGGAGATGAATCACTTAATATTTCTCCATCGAAAAGGTTGATAATTCGATCGCTGTATTTTGAAGCGATATTCGCGTTGTGAGTAACCATGATTACAAGACGGTCTCTACTAATCTCTTTGATTAGTTCTATGACTTGTTCACTTGTTTTGGAGTCTAAAGCGCCTGTAGGTTCGTCAGCGAGTAAAATCTTTGGGTTATTGACAAGCGCTCTAGCGATTGCGACACGTTGGAGTTGTCCTCCGGATAACTGATTCGGTAATTTATGGATTTGATCCGCAAGGCCGACTTCATCAAGAACTTTGATCGAACGCTCTTTTCTTTCTTTGGAAGGTACCCCAGAAAGAGAAAGTGCCATTTCGACATTTTCTAAGACGGATAAATGAGAAATTAGATTATAATTTTGAAAGACAAAACCAATCGTTGTATTTCTGTAACCGTCCCAGTCTTGGTCAACATATTCCTTTGTGGATGTTGAATCAATAACCATGTCTCCTGAAGTGTATTGATCGAGTCCTCCAATAATATTAAGGATGGTCGTTTTCCCACAACCGGATGGGCCTAAAATAGAGACAAATTCGTTTTTTCTAAATTTGATGTTAATGTTCTTTAGTGCTTTTACAGTTATTTCTCCTACTTGATAATTCTTGCTTAAGTTTTTCAGTTCTAACATTATAATCCTCCTTGGATGCATGACCATTTTACAATTCTTATGTGAACTGAATATGAACTTTAGACAAATTTAAAAAAATATAGAAAAAGGGTTGTACATTTTCTTTCAAATCAACATTGTCGAAAAGAGTGAATGTTGAATTTATTCTTTTTCTTTTTTCGGTTAAGTGGATTGCTAAATACATTAGAGACATCAGTAACGCTGCCAGAGGTTAAGCGTCAAATCATTAGTACCTAGAATTAAGAATAATAAAATAGTATAACCCGACTTTTGCATTACTAACATATTTTTAGTGGTAAAAATATAAAGAAACGAGCTATTCACTACAAAATCAAAAACGAATCAAAGGCTGTAGTTAGGCATTGATTCGTCTTTTCGATTTATTTAGTACACAACAAATCAATAATTTACAAAATCGCAAATTAAAGCAATTCTAGCGATTTTTATCTTCTTAAGCTACAAAACTCAAATGATATCATTTTACGCTAAAGCGTTCAAAAAAAAGTGACCTCTCGAAAAAGTCGAGTGGTCACAAAGGGGATTTTTGTGTAC
>WOZH01000004.1 GCA_011620375.1 Acholeplasmataceae bacterium | reverse complement strand
TATGTATAGATTAAAACGATGAAAATCAACCGCAGCCACGGCTGGTTTTTCATTTAAAGGAGGTATAATCATTGATTGAAAATAAACAAAACATGGTCATCGAAGTGGAAAAAGACTATATCACTAGACCACATCTAGAATCATATCGTATTATTGATATGACAAATCAACATTTTTCTGATATTTTTAGAATTGCTGACAAACAACTCGGTCAGGACTATGTCACACCCGCATTATTGCACACCTGTATCGCACAAGAAAATGGTTATATCGGTCGAACTGCTATCGATAAAAAAACGCATCAAGTTCTTGGCTTTTGTATTTCTTTTACACTTGACCGACAGGCATTGCCTGATTTGCTTAATAGCGATGATGATGCGATACCCTACCCACTCAATCAAGCCAACGATCTGGGTGTCATCAAAACCATTGCTATCAACAAACATTTCAAAGGTTACGGCATTGGGACAAGTTTGATTGAGGATGCGCTAAATGCTTTTCATGAGCGTCATAGGCATACCGTGTTTACTATTGCTTGGAAATCAAAACTGGGCATCAATCTTCACGGTGTTCTAATGAAAACCGGTTTTAAACGGCTATTTGAAATTCCTAATTACTGGTATCAATCAAGCATTGAAAATGGTTGTCATTGTTCTGTTTGTGGTAAACCTCCCTGTGTTTGCTCTGCTGTTATTTATACAAAAACGCTTCATAAAAAGGCTATCGGATAGCCTTTTTAAATGTCTAAATGATTTCTAGTTCCCATAGTGTTGGATTTAATTCAGGATCTGCATTGTGATTGCTAAGGATTGCGATATAGTAATTACCATTATAAAAAACCCTAGATCCAACTGAATAGTGATTATAACTTAACCAAGCCTCTGAAAACTCATACCATGTCCCCATATCAACACTTGTTTGATCAGGCGTTATGTTTTGAATGACTGCATCCAATGCTTGATAATAAGCACCATTATGATAAACGATATCTCCTGTTAAATAGGTTGAATACATATCATAATCTAGGTCAACATTCTTAATACCGATTGCGCTGAATGTACCTGGTGTATTTGAGCCATTAAATAAATATGTATAGCCTTCTTGTACTTCATATGTCTCATGGTTGTATAAGAATCGATCACCTGCATGATAGGTTATACCTTGTAATAATTCATTTTCATATAATGCAAATTCATAAACTTTCCGGTAACCCCAGTCATGCGTTTCTGGTATATCTTCAATGATATGAACGGTGACATAGTAACGTCTTGGTATACGTGATGATTCCAAATACATACTTGATCCATCTATAAACGCTTGTTGAAACTCGATATCCACATCATAGCCATCAGGCAAATCCGCGTAGACCATATATCTGCCATACATGGATGTCATAAATTGATTGTTACTATAAGTCATGGTTATCGGGTTGTAATAGGAAAATAAATTCATTGAAATAGCAATCATTTCATTTGTGATTTCACCTTCATAGTCGATTGAAACCTGCGCAACATTAACATGAACAAACACTTCATCAATTCGATCATTGGTTTCATTGATGACGGTTACATCGAATTTTATATTATTTGTTGTATCCTGAACAGCGATATAATAATCGGTATAATGTGTTGGATAATCATCATAATCTTCTGCATAAATACGATAATGTACATAATTTAGACTTTCACCAGTACCATAATCAGCAAAATCTGCTGCCAATTGACCAGATTGGTATTCATAACCAATATTTGTTTCATCAATCACACGATAAATCATTGCATTTTCTGGTATATAGAAAGTTGGTAAATACGCAGATAAATTAGTTTGTTGAACTTGTCCGACAACCCAATAAGCTTGATAATCATAGTAAATATCATAATCAATACCTGTTGTCGGCAAGGCGACAATTTCGCGTTGCGTTGGGTTTTCAGGATCATAATATTGTTCATACTCTAAAGGTGTCACTTCATCAACTTCAATAATGGTATTAAACGCATCTAATACTTCATCAAAAACCGATTCAGAAGCAAACAAAATATTGGTTAAATGCGAATTATCATTCGGTAGTTTATTGGCATAAATCGGATTCATCACATAATGCCAAACAATCGTTTCTCCCCAAAGTGAGATGTCGTTATCATACGTGATGTGAAACGTGTATTCACCTTTTGGTGTATCACGACTGAAATCAACTTCATATCCTACGGCATCTATCGTTTGCATATAATAATCTTGATTTTCGGTAGCAACCTCCCCCAAATTATCCGGTGTAAATCCAGCGCTCAAAAAGAGGACATCTTCACCCGGAAAAAAGACTTCATCAAAATTATAGGCAACACGCATCGTTGGTGATTCTTCATAGCCAATGTCCACTGGATCATATACTGAAGAGAGTACGCCACCGTTTTTGTAAATATTTTGCGGTGTCACAGACAAAGCTGCTTCAATCAAATAATGCGTAAAGGTCGATTGTGATCCATCTTCAGCAACTAAATGATAAACAATTGCATATTGATGCTGATAGCCGTTTATTATGGTTATCGATAACGTGATGTTATCAATCGTTGTGAATGTCGATAATGTCAAACCTTCTAAGTAATCTGGAAGATTCAATGCGACGTCTGTATAGTAAACATCATCAATAACTGATAAATTGGTAAAATTGACAATATTTGTTTTATCGTTACCTGGTTGATAATAAATACCATAAGGAATTTCTGAAGTATAACTCATTCCTGTTGTTTCTATGACTTCTTCTTGATAAACAATTTCTAAAACAGCTGCATTAGCACTTTCCATTTTATCAAATGTGATTTCGAACGTAGCACCGCTAACGAGCGTTAAACGAAGCGTGTAATTACCGCTTGGAAAATCATCTTCAATGATGAATTTAGTTTCTACATAACCTATACCCCAACTACCTGTTTGATTATTAAATACGCCCTCCGTTTGAACGATACCCTGAGTCAGTCGATAGTAGCTTGAATTGACTTTCACCTGTGTATTATTATCAAATAATTCAATGAGCGGCGTAATATAATACAGATCAGGTATATTATACGTATCATATGCCCATACAATCGCCCCGTTCGTACCGTCATACTCATAATACAAATCCACAGTACTAGTGGCATCTGCATAGTTATCATTAAGTGCCAATGCATCAATACCGTTAACGTGTAGCATAGCCAAATCTGTGATTGATTCATCTGCAGTGCGAATGACTCTGATTTCATAGTCGCGATATGTTGACGGATCAGTTGGATTGTAAGATGCAGAAAAAACCCGGACTGAGCCATAATGATCACTGACAGAATCAACATATGTAGTCCCTTCATACATGCTTTCGTAAATACCATATGCACGTGGAATTGAAACAAGCGTTTGTTGGTCTGATCCATTATATGTTAATGAGGCATTTTCCGAAATCATAAACGAATCAGCTTCTGTATTCGCTTTAAATCGCACGGGTGATTCATTATAGATTGCGACATCATCCATTTGTCCGGAATACACGTATGATTCTAATACAGGATTTGGACCAACATAGTCATATATTTGTATAGTTGTCCCCCATGAATATGTGTAATTGATTCTTCTATAGGCCCCATATCCAGGACTCTGTGTCCCGCCATATGTTTGCACACTATAACCGATCGCATCATACCAACTTATAAACCAAAACCTTGTTCTTGTTGTTGGTACATGATCGAATAGGTCACCAGAAAAAACATTTGGCCCACTCGCTTCACTGGCAATTTTCCAATCATAGACGGGAATGTATTGACTGGTTTCATCATATGGATATCCATATGTTTGTTGGCTGACAATATGATATCTTCCAGTAGATGCATATGGACCAATTGTTTCCATATTCATACCGACTTTTTGATGAGTACCAATATAAGCATATTCGATTGTCCCACTACCTGGTATTTCTGGAACGACACGTACACCTGATACATTTGGTCCAGCTTCGGTATAAGTGGTTATGTCTGTTAAATTTGCAGTCGCACCATTCAATATTAATGCGTTACTCGGTAAATAATAGGTTAATAGACCGCGTTGATCATCAATTACCGGATTCGATAACGTGAGTCCATCTTCAATAGGATTACCATTAAGATCGGTTTGAACAATGTCTAGATTATATATCGTTGTCGCAAACGACGCTTTAATTTGTCTCATTTCCTCATAAAGCGCATAACTAATCGATGATGTGTCTGTTGTAACACCAATCCAATCTGTTTCAGGTGTCGAACTTTGGATATGATATGGATGCAAACCATCCAATTTAAAATTGTCAGGTATAAAAATACCGTTGCCGATACCAGATGAAGAGGCTAAAGCATAGATACCAGGATAATCATATGTCGTATCCGCTTCAATCATCGTTAAAATGTGATCATTCACCTTGTTTGCGGGAATATAGTCAATATAATCAGCGATATATTGATCAGTGCCACTAAAAACAGGACGTTGACTCCTGAAACCAAAGTTTTCATAAAACATACCATCTTCGCTTTCTGAAACATTGAGATATGTAATCACGTTACTGAATTCGCCATAAATCCATCCGCTAGTTTGAAATCTTGTAAATGGTGCTGCCGATTCATCATTTGGATTAGTCGTTGCCATGTATTCAAGCATTTGTAATAATATCGCGTTAGCGTCATCAGAATCACCGCCCAACAAGTTATACCAACTGCTCGTCGGTGCTGGTGCGCTTGCAAACATATTGATTTTCTCATCAAAATTTAGTAAGTAACCAAAATAGATCCGATCGATGGCATAGGTCGTGTCGCCGAGGAATGTCCATGAGGTTGATCCGTTATGAATTTTGCCAACGATTGCACCAAAAGCATATGGCTCGCTTTCATTAGGTGTTGTAGACATACTATAAGTGAAGACTTCACTGTTTTTGTTATAACCTGTGACTTGTCTGACTTTGCCATAATTGATGTTATTAGAGATATACACTTGATTATTTGTTATCGCACCAAACCGGTTATAATAGATAAACCCGAAAATACCGGCACCTAAATAGCGGCTGTAGACATTACCAAAATTAAAATTATTAACTACTGATAGCAAGCCTATCCCAAAGATACTTGATGCCTTACTTCTCGTTTCACTTGTTATGGTATAACTGCTTTCATTTGTACCATTATAAGCATAAATATTTCCGTAATTTACGCTGAACATGATTTTACCCAATTGCTTATCACTCGAACTTGAAATAACGGATAAATCCTCATTTAAATCATTTCTCATAACAATACCGGCAGCATGCGTATAACCGACTGATGTCGTAGACACAGCAATAACATCACCGTTATTGGCAGCATCCCTGACTTGTGCATATTCACTTGTCATCAAGTAAACAATACCCGCGGCTTCCATTTGATCATCACTCGTTTGCGCATCGTTTCTAATATCAATATCACCGATATTGATAGCATTTGTCAACAAGCCGCCATTCATAACTAAGATGCCTGCAACTTTGACATGACCATCAAAACCACCACGAACCGTAATGTCACCGCTATTGAGTACCGTATCGAGAGAGCCATCAATCGTTTCAATATCAATGGATGAATGATCAATATTATGATCCATGTATAGATTCGTGTTTCTATTGTGATAACCAATGCCACCAATATATAGACTATAGACGACATCGGCACCACTATTTTTATTAATGGAAATATGACCCCCATTAAATAAATCACGCGCATAAAAATCTTGACTGACTTCTTCAATAACACCATAAATATATAATGAGCCATTCGTAATCGCTGAGGCTGTATCATGGCTGATATAAAAAGTTGCATCACCTTCTTGGCGAAGATGAACTTGTGTTAAGTTTTTTCCATACGCGTTTAAAGAAACATGAAGTGTATCATGAGCAAGCGTGTTTGAACTATAAAAATCGATATCGCCTGTTTGATAGGCTTGTTGTAATGTCAAATCCGTTTGGTCTAAAGCTAATAAAGTACCACCAAAATAGGTAATACCTGATAGATCTAGCGATTGATTTCTAGATTGAAACAACCCTGTGATATCGCCATTTGCATAACTAATAAGAACACCTGAAACATAGCCTTCAGATGCTTGTAAATCGGATGTTAACATACTTGACATCATATCTAAGTGAACTAACCCGCTATTAGCAAGTGAAACCATGTCAAGATCATCGTCGATATCCTCAACACTACCATATCCAGCAACATGATATTTTTGTGCGCGATTGATCGTTTGTGTGATATTACCGCTATTATATGTATATAAAACATGTTCTAATAAATTTTCCTGATAACCAATAATACCCCCTAAATACGTTTCATTAACGAATCCAGATGTATGTGTTTTTATGTTACCATCGTTAACCACACGCTCTAATATATTTAAAGTACCATATCCAAATAAACCGCCATAATAGGTGACACCATTGGTCATATTGGTGTAACTTAAGCCTGCAATATCGATATTATTTAAGCTGTTAGTCATTAGGACATTCATAGAATGTGCTACTATGCCAGCAACAGCAGATTGATTTGATCTTGTATTATATATGAGATTCATCTCAGCAATCATGCCCGCTGTCGAGGCATGATCAATCGTTGCTGAACCTTCAGCAATCATGCCGCCAACAAGCATTTGACCAAGTTCTGTCGTTATATTCGGTACATCTATTGTAATCTTTAAATGAACATCATTAATCATTGCTTTTGTTGCACTTGCAGCCAAACCACCGATTAACACTTTATCACGATTTGCTGTTTCGATAATATTTTCAGGGTTGATGGTAAAATCCCAGAAATTCAAATGCTCAATGCTACCAAAAAGGGAACTGAACAATGCATAGCTGGCATAATTACCAATGAATGTTGTTTCGCTTATCTTAAGGCCTATGATCGTGTGATATAAAGATGACCCTCCCTGTGCTGGCATATGGGGATAAAGCGTTGATTCGCTATTCGCGAGTGTACTCGTCAGAGAACCCGAAAAACCCACACTTGCTGCTTGATAAGCCTTGCGTGAGACTTGATTCATATCGATATCATGAGTAATGACATAATGAGATGCTCTAAATAATCCTGAAACAATTAAAAGTTCATTCATATAGACAAAATCAACGGCATCTTTGATTAATATGGTTTGATTTTCAACATCGACACCTTGTAAAACAGGATACGTGTTCGTTATCATGGTCTGACTCACTAAATTTGGATTATTTGTTAAATCCATATATGAATCTTGAAAGTACCAATCAGAACTAAAGTAACTATGGTTTTGAAAACTGCTTGTTGATAAGCCTACACCATTGGTCGTCGATGTGGATGATTCATCTTGATAAACGTCACTATCATAATATAAGTTTTCTAATGTTCCCGTGTTTGAGTAAACAAGTACTGCGGTTACTAAATTATTGATAATGGCTAAACTTCTCACATGTGGTGTCGCAACAAACGCATTTGAGATAGTCCCAATATTTCTGGAAACCAATCCAGAGATAAAGAAATTCCCTTCTGCATTGATCCCTGACGAATCGCCACGATTATCTAAATAATAAACGTTCCTGACCAACCCTTTATTTTCGCCAACAAGTACTGAAACATGTGTCATTGCTCCTTCTTCAATGGCTTGAACGATTAATGGATTAATCAATCCCAAATTTTCAATAACAGCCGTCTCAGATGTTCTTGAAAACATCGAATAATAAATTAACCCGGGCATATAAGTATCGTAATCATCTGTTGAATTTACTGAGCGAAAGATTAAATTTGTTATTTCATAACCTTGTCCATCAAATGTTCCCGTAAACGGATAATTAAATCCTACTGGTGTAAATAAATAGGTAATATTTTCCTGCAAGGCATCAAAATAATCTATATCTGTACCTAAAACATAATCTAGACTTAAATAAAGGGTCGCATAATCACCTCGGGCCAGTTCAGAAAACATGTATAAATCATATGCTGTTTCAATGACATATTTTTTATTGGTATCCACGAGAAGATAATCGCTTATAACAGTTGAAAAGGGTCGAAAATCACTATCAAATGTGATGCCGTTTAATGGTTCTACACCCACATCTTCACCCGTCCAAGCAGATGATGCTTGGTAATTTTCAGCATAGATAAAATCACGCGCTAAAAAAGAACTGCATAACAGTGTTGTTAGGACGATTAACATGACTATTGCACTTCTTTTTATGATACGTTTCATCTGTTTTATCCTTTACAATATTAATTAAAATAAGCTGGATCGATACCCCAAACTTCTGAAAATCGATTAGCTTGCACCACATCTAAAAATAAATCAAAGTATACATAGCATTCTTCATATAGGGCACTATTGGTTCGAACAGTATACGGACTACCACCATCTATAAGTGAAATTGTCGTTTCTTCACTACTGGGAATAACATCCATATAATAAACCATACCATCCTGTTCGTATTGAGTGTTTATGCCACCTGCCCACATCATCAATGAATATGGATAATATTCACTTGGTTTTTGGGAATGATAAATGGACTCAAAGATAGGATCGATCGGATTTTCTGGATCTTGATCTAGATAATAGCGCTGCAATTCCCATTCTTGTTGGATTTTAAAGCGAAGTCTTGCTGCTACATCTGGTGTTATGACTAGATCAATGGTCATGTTTCCAATATAATTATCCGCCAATTCATCAAATGCATTAGCGATTATTTTGCCATGTTCTTGATCATAATAAGGACTGTCAACCGTGACCACAGTACCACTAAACTTGACAACAAGTTCAATATCATATGCTCCTGATGACACTGTAATACCATGTGTTTCATTAATTTGAAAATAGGCATAAGATGTGATGACTACAACCATCGTCAGCAACATGATACTCATAAGAACTAACATAATTTTATCTCCTGTTCTCATGGTGTAACTGCTCCTCTAGCATTGATGGTCTCAATATTCACCGTGACCGTATAGGTTAGGTCTAAATAATTAGATGGATCTGCTAATTCATCATAATCACCCCATACCACCACTTGCAAATAAAGCGTGTCGGATGCACTCATTACGGTAGCAAATAGATCATCAAGCACAGATTGATTATAAGTTTCGATTGCTAATCTCATCTCTAAAGGCGTGCTAGAACCGGTTGTAATCGTCTCAATCAGATCGTGGTAATTAGACGTGATTGGAGCGCCAGACTCTAGGTTTAATCCTTCATATATAAGTAGCATCAATAATCCTTCTTGCCCTGATGGTTCACTAATCGTTACCTGGTTGACTGCAAGTGGTGATTGAGGGTCAAGCACAATTTTAATGACATTTGATGATGCCATTGCATCAAATGTGTTTGATATATCATTCACAACATCCTTATCAAAATCGACATAAGCAATGTCGGAAATTTCATAATTTATAGAGAATTCGTCGTCATTAATCATCGTTTCAATGGCTAAAACACCAACATCAAAAGACGCTAAACTTTTTTGTTCAACGTAAGTGAACCAAGCATAAGTAATCCCACTAAAAAGCGTGAAAACTGCCATGATTAACATGATAATAATGCTTATTTTTCTCATGTTTTACCTTCTTTTTAAAAGCATAAAAGCCAGCCATCCATATTTGGTGCAACTGGCTGTCTCATAGAGACCCTATAGCTTTGCGTCCCCAGATTGCTCTAGGTTTGCCATATACTCTTTTTTAATTTCAGCTCTCATAGCTTCTTCTTTTTTAAGCCTCACTCGTTCGAGCGCTTCTTGATGATGTTTTGCCATGTCCTCTTTTTTCTTTTCATTGATGGTTTTAAAAATGTGTATGAACTCTGTCATTAAGATAATGGCTAAAATCATGATGATGATTGCGAAGATCATACTCCTTGAATCAACCATGATACTCGCAATCGGCTTAAGAAATGTAATCTTTGTGACATAGATGCCTTGAAAGTTATCGGCTGTGATGTAGGCTTGTAATCCTGCTTCTTGATCACTTTCAGGATTTGTCGATGGATTGTCACCTTGTGTGACTAACCCCTCAACATCTTCACCAACGACACGGTGGATAATCAGTATATCAGCGCCATTGTCGCCTATACCTTGATAAACGATAACCGGCTGGTCTTGAACATTTACTTCACTCATATCTATGCGTTTAATAATGACTAAATCATTTTTATCAAGTGAATCCTGATGATCTCCTACCATGGACTCAGTCGGTACGACTGCCAATGCATAACCCATCAAGAATGCAGGTTCGTTTCTACGAATAGCGATGGTTCCAGCAATCATAATTCCTATGGTCAATATGAATATGACAATAGCCAAACCAGTCAGTATTTTAGGTATTACATTTTTCATACGGTCACCTGATTTGGTGTAATGGTCATATAAATTTGATTAATCGTTACCGTTTGACCCATAAAGATATTTGAGTTCATATAAGGCATACCAAATTCATCTTCACCATAATAGGTTGGGTCAAATACTATATCAAAAAATATAATCGTTACACGTTCTGTGTTTATATAACCCAATGGTACGTTTTTGACAACATCATATTTAGCAAATTGATTAGCATCAAAGTAATTGCTCCAATAAGCAGTAGGCTGATTATCTTTAATATCACTAGATTCAGTATTGTCATATGAATGGACAATTTTTGTTACTTCATAATATAGTGCATTTTGGATTTTATTCACATCCAAATCATATCCGTGAGAATACACATTCATAAAACTTAAATTGAGGTACCCAATATCCGTTCCAACATTCGTTATTTCTATCGCAAAAGAGAATCGTTCACCAGGTGCAACATAACCATCAATCAAATGCGCAACAGTTGGATTAGGTATATATTCATAGGCTAAATCTTCATCGGATGTCGTGATATTATCGACTAATGTCGGTTCCAATGAACCCACATGCGATACATCATTATAAACGTAATATTTATATTCTGCTTCAACACCAGAGACGGTTTGTATCAAATTCGCCTGGTTATAATTAGTGATTGTAAACCATGCATAGGTAACAACCACTAGCATGAAGAATGCAAATAACACATAGAGTAATGAAACGATTGCCAAATGGCGATGGGATGTATTTAATTTATTCATCGTTTCAACCTCCTTCATAGAGAATCTAAGTTTTAATTTTTTTTAATTTCTTAGCATATCTTTCGTCGATGACCTGCTGCTCTTTTTGAATACGCTTTTTGGATGCCTGAATCATATTTTTTTCTTGTGATTTTAGACGTTTTTCTTCTTTATCTATTTGTTTTGCTAACTGCGCATCAAGTTTTTTCTTATCAGCTTGATGTTGATCTTTAATCTGTTTTAATGCTGCAAGATAGGCGGCTTTTACCTTCCGTTTTTCGGCTGCGATGACTTGCTTTTCACTGAGTTTAACTTTTTCTCTAGTCTTTCTAATTTTTTCAGTGGTTTTTCGATGACGTTCTTCTAATTTTCTATGTTGATCAAATACATATTTTAAATGCCGATTCACACGCGCTTGATCTCTAGCTGCGTTACGGCGTTCAATATTAACTTTTTCTTCCAGCGCTTTTTGTTTTGCCTCTGCATCAATTTTTCGTTTTTCTTCTTCCAAATATGTTTTATTTAGATAATCAATTTCTTTTAAAATCCTTTTCTCGATACGCATCATATTATTATAATCAACTTCTTTTGTTTCTCGAATGATTTTCATGATGCGCGCCCGCTGTCGTGCTGATTGTAATTGATCATAAGCTGATTCTTTCACGAGTGATCTAAACATGAAATCTTCGCCTTCAGGTTGATCATTTAAATCAAAATATGATTCAAATAATGAGTTTGTGACTTGAATCGTATCACGGAGTGCTCTTCTTAGCGCCACATCGTAGCTTGAAGATTCAGCTTGTTTATCTTCTAACAATTCTTTGAACTGCTTTTTACTCTGTTCTAAAAAATACTGATTTAAGGTAAAATCTTCCATTTCCAAAACTTGATCTTGTGCTAGGAGATTTTCCAGTCTCTTTGTGATAATTTTGGGACTTCGCTTTTTGTATGCTTTTTCATCAAGATATTGATAATGATCCTCAAGTGCTAGTTGATTACCATAAATCATGGTCACCGTCTGTAATGCAATTTGATGAATATTTCTTGTATAATACGTGTCAAATGTTAGGTTTTTTTCTTTGACATCATTATCAAAGTCTAAATTGCTAAATCTATCGAGATATAGCCATAATGTATAACAGTTTTTATAATCGATATTTTTCAAGAGAATGGATGTTTGCATAATCGGCGGTTGCACAGGTTTAGCATTTTTGATTTCTTCCCAAAATATCGTCGACATAAATCCGTTGATTTGCTTCATTAGCCCCTCAATTCGACGCATCATTTCTTTGTTTTTTTCAAGTGCCTCCTGATTATCGATCTGTTCTGTAAATGTCACATGAATGTCTAGATCAACATCAGTATCATACATTTCAAACTTGCTTTTTAAATCGAAGTGCCGTTTATTGTATGATTCGATATTCGCTTTGATAAGATTATATCTTCTAAATACAAAATCAAACAATCTTTCAATTAAGGTTTTTATGAAGCGGTTCTCATAAATCGCATATTCGATTTCAGTTTGAGTGATCATGATTTTTTTCGGAATAAGCATATCATCTCTCACTTCTTTAATCAGATGTGAGTGCATAGATAAGTGTCTGATTGATTGTGCATTAACCTTTTTTGCCTTTTCTATGGGCACGACAGGTTGTTCATAACGAAGCCCTGATTTTGGATCTCTAACAATTTTATTTAAAGAAGGCAGATAAGATTCAAGGGAGGGTATCCATTCAACATGAAACGATTTTTGTTCGATGATTGATTTTTGGTACATTTCATTTTCACCAGCAAGAAAAGCATCATAGAAATGGTTGGGGAAATTTTGTTCCATTTCGATATCATAGTAAGCATTCGTTATGGATTGATGTAGTTTTCTGAGTTCATCTAGTTTTTTCATTACCTACTCCTAAATATTAGAATGTCTTTTTGATGGAATCCAAGAAAGCATGACATTCAACAAATGAATTTTTACCAAATAAGTGATCTAATAATGCTGATAAATCAGTAATTTCTCTCTGCAAAAATGGTAAGTTCAATCCTTCAAACTTTCTAAATATCTTTCGAGCGATCATGTAATCCAAAGCTTCATTTTCAGATCCGCCACATGCTACATAAACTGGAACGAATGTTCTGATTTGTTTCATAATACGGTTACCGAATGTGACTTTGAAATTTTCAGTGATGAATTTATCCAATCTTTCAAGGTTCTTGGCAGCTTTTAATGATAAATTATTTTCTTCTAGCGCAGAATTAAAGAGTTCCTGAAGATAGTCATTGGTGATGGATATGCCCTCTGTTTCGGGTGCATCGATAAATTCAGCTTTTGTGTTAATGATAATCGGAATCGCCCGGTCATACACCTTGTCGGTAATGGTAAATGTTGAATCATCTTTATTCGCTGTGCCGACAAACCATACGTTTTGGGGTAATAAAATCTTGCCACGATGCATATGTTCGGGATCACTTGGTTGTTCATCAGGTACAACATCGACCAACCATTGTTCGGGGTCTGGCATTTCTAATAGTGATAAGAATTCGGCAAAGTAATATTCGACACGTGCTAAGTTCATTTCATCTAAGACGATGATGTTGATATCATTATGGTATGTCGTTTCATAAATGGCTTCTAGAAATTCCGTCTCATTAAATCGTTTGGTGAATTCATTGAGATATCCCATCATTTCAGCACGATCACGCCATGATGGTTGAACTGCGATAATATGTGCATCATTTTTAAAGAATTTTCCCATCGCATATGGTAGCGATGTTTTACCTGTACCGGAAATCCCTTCTAAAATCATCGTCTTAGATGACGCCATACCGGCAAAGAAAGCGGCGATGATTTGTCTGCTGTAAAATAATCCTAAACGATTAGCAGAGAAGTTAATGAATCTAGCTACGATCTCATTCAAGTTGATCATATCTTCTTCTCGCATATGAATTTGCGTAACTCGATTCTTATATTCATTATCAACCGTAATGAGTTTAACGAATCTTGAAGGTTCTTTCGCTTTGATTTCATCTTCGAGTATTTTTTCTTCAGTCATTTCTTCTTCTTCAGGGCTTAACCCTAAATTCGAAACTTTCAACGCTAAAATCTTGTTTCTTTCGTCAACAAGTTCGACCGTTTTTTGATTTAAAAAAGCAATTTCTTCTAGTAATTCGTCTTTTTCTATCTCGCGCCCCATGAAACGCACGTATTTAGAAAGCCATTGATAGAGTTTCAATATCAAAAATACTAAAAAGACTAGATTGATAACGATGACAAAAAATGCCATGACCCAGTCAAGTATTTCGAATTGCGAGGTTGCTCTTATAAAACTGTTAAAATATTCACCTACATTACGAACAAAGAAATCGGCAAATGCTTGAAAAATGCTTCCAAAGAATTCACCGATGTTAATGAAAAAATTCCGTAACAGGTCAATATAGTATCGTGCGAACTCTACCATATTTAAACTCCTGAGTGTTTAATTAATTGGTGTGCAAAGCTTTTTCTTTCTTCATTTCGGCAAGAATTTCAGCGCGAATGCGTTCGCGTTCAGATTCAACGCTTTGTGCGGTTTGTTCACGTTCTTCTTGATATTGTTTTTCAATTTTTTCACGATTGATTGCCATGATATGTCTAGCCAATAAAACACCTTCAAAAATAAGGACGATTAGGACTGGTAAGATAATCAATAAAGCAAAACCGACGGGTGTTTGTAAATAATCAAGTGAAGATCCCAATCCAGCAACCATCGAACCATGATAGACAGCAATGACACGATCAAAACTGACCGAATTATCCGGATATGTTGGTTCATTAGGATGGTTATAGTTATAATCAGCTTGAGTAATTAGCATCTGTTCATTGTAATCGATAGCAACGATTCTATGCGTATTAAAAGCTTTTATAGATACATCGTAGTATGTAACAATATCGCCTTCTGCTAAATTCTGATAATCTTGATCATCTAGCATATTTACAAATAACAAATCCCCGGTTTCAAATGTGCCTTTCATGGAATCAGATTGAACAGATAACATGCCAACACCAAATACATTTGCTAAATTATCTTCACTTTTGACTTTCATATTTGCAATTGAAAAGATCATTAAGAATATGATGATTGCATAGAAAAAGACATTAGCAATGATTTTAAAGATGCGTTTAGCATCCCAAATATTTTGTTCCATACATAACTCCTTTGTAAAGTCATACCTAGTCAAAATCCAGAAGGATTGGTAAGTATGATAGAGAAGTTAGTCTTTACCATACTTACCCAACTAGAATCAATCTATCAGATATTTAATCAAGCTGTAAAATGCATGCTTGATGTAATAACTTGACCAAGTAAAGTATTATAAGCGTTTGGATCCCATCCTTCAAACCAAATACGAACAGTGATTGAACCATAATATTCTGCACCAGCTGTTGATTGGCTACCACCATCCATGTCTAAAACATCAAGAATGTTTACACCATTATCAATCACGGTAATGGTATCAGGAACTGTTACACTGGTAACCCCTGCTGGTAGATTCTCAGTAACTGCATAATAGAAACTAACTGATCCATTAGGACTTAAATTACTTAAATCTGCATTTTCGATTGAAGCGGGTAAATTTACATTCGTACCGCCAGCAGGATTTTCATAAACTGTTGTTGATACAACCCCGGAAATTTTACCCGTCACTGACATGCGAAATGCATCAGCTGCATTAACCATGAATTGATCTCCGGGGTCTATAACTTCATCATGTTCATTAGTAAATGTTGTATATGATGAAAGCCATGAAAATTGTCCGGATGTTAATAAGAAATTGTCCATAGAAATTGCTTGAGCATCTGGTGATCTAAAATGAATTGGCAACTCAAGAAAACCATCTGTCGTTGTACTTCCATCCAATTCTTGAAAAGATGTTCCATTAGCAGATGTAACGTTATTAAAACGGAATGAGTCTGCTCCATACTTAGCTGTCATATAATCATAAACATCTTGTGTTGTTATCGTTGTTTTCCAATCATATAACATTGGATTACTTGTATTGTCCAAAGCAATTTCAATACCTGTATCAGCAACAATCTCAGCATTAAATTCTTGCACTGTTGCTGTGTTTGTAAGTGTAAACCACGCAAATGTTGTCGTTCCCAGTGCCGCCACTGTTAAGACAACCGTTAAAATCGATAAAACGAGCTTTCTTGTAATTTTTGACATTTTTCTAGTCTCCTTTAATTTTTCATTTTTCTCTTTTTTTATTTTAATTAACTCTCGTTAAGTTAATCCTGAATGGGTGATTCTTCTAAATATTTCAATAACTTAAACTGCAATTGCACCTTAATACGGTCTTTGTCAATTGCATCAAATGAATCTGCATCCCAACCTTCAATCCATATGTTAACTTTTAATTTACCGCGAAAATAAGTTTTCCCTGATTGGTTTGTTTCGTTAGTTTCTTGTAATGTCAAAAGTAACGATTTTTGATTATATGTGACATAGGGATTAGATGGATCAAATTCCGATAAATCATAAATTGTTTCTGGTTCAACATTGGGTCGTGAAATATAAATTCTTGTCTTCTGAATAAAATAACTATAAGCCCCATAACTTTTATTAAATCCTCTATTAGGATTTTCAGATGGATCAAATATAACTGTTTTTAATGATGACTCATCTCTTGTATCTAATTCGTTTTCTTCAACTGGCAGTTCTTGGAAACTCATTCTTACCGCTTGACTTCCGTAATAAGTGTCTCTGGATCCTGATTCAACCACATCATTAATCGAAGGTCCATTTTGAAATGATATTAATGTTGTCCAATCTACACCTTGTGAGACAACATATGTGCCAGGTGATGATACGTCATAACTCACTAAATTTGATACGTTATTGACAAGATAAACTGTGTGTATGGGTTCAGTAGTTTGAAACCATAGGTCAAATGATAAATAATCACTATTAGGAGTAGCGATACCCTCATCTCGTAAACCACCAGTTTTAAATGCAATACCATCGTTAGATGTCACATCTCTTAGTGTGATGTTTTCGAACAACGATTCTAACTGTTCACTGGTTATTTCAGTATCATATTTTTCTGCATCTAGAGAAATCTGGAGTTCATCACCCGTACTTACTGTTAAAGACATGCCTTCAATACTATTAATGGTTGATAAAGTTATCCACGCATATGTCACGGTGCCGAACGCTAGGATCATAATGACCATCAATACGACTGAATATCTTAATCTGTTCACCGGTCTCATACAGCGACATCCTCTTCAATCGAGAATGTCATTCGGAATTTAATCAACCCACCTAAGACATCATCGGTAGTGTCAGGATCTTCTCCTTCAAGCCAAATCAGTATCGTAAACTTTCTAATGGCGTTTGGGGCGAATCCGACAAGTGTTTTTCTAAATACGGTGTCTTCGTCGATAAATACTGTTGATGTTGGCATAGAAACCGGATATGTAGGTAGTACACCAAATTCATCTGCTTCATCTTGTTTTTGATAAATAGTTTGGACACCATCATCGATTAAGATGACGCGAATAGCCTCATCTAAATCTTTATAAACATCTGTAATTCTCATGCTGTAAGTCAGATCAACCACTTCAGATCCAATGTTTTGTAAATAAAACGTATAGGATAAATAAGTTATGTCTGGATCAAAGAAGTTACCATCTGTTTCCACTGCACTAGAGATGTCCAACCATCTATAAGTGATATCTTTAGCATCTTGAACTGATTCAGCCATTAGCTGTGGTCCAGCATTTTCCATTGTTCTATTATCAGCAATGACAATCCCTCTATTAAACGCATCATAATCGACATTCATGACGAAATTTCCTGATTGTTGTCCATAGAAGGTTACAACGCCGAGTACAACTGAGAGTAACCCACTGACGATAATTCCAATGGTAAAGATTCTATTTCTACGCGTAATTTTTTTAGCTGCTGTTACAGTTGAAAGTTTACCCATTAGATCACCTCTTACGACAATAAAGCCAGTCGTCATCAAAATCATTCGATGGCAACTGGCTACCTTCATAGGCCCTTTAGTTTTGCGTCGCTGGGTTCCCCACAGCTTTGCTTTTCTCATTTTTTTATAGCAAAATCATTATTTTTCTTAATAAACAAAAAGCCAGCAGTCATCAATCTTTGATGGCAACTGGCTACCTGTTCTAGGCCCTTTAGTTTTGCGTCACTGAGTTCCTTCAGCTTTGCCTTTTCATTCAAGATTCTGGTAAATAAAAATACCAGCACCACTTTGTCTTCACAAATGGTATCTGGCTACCTGTTCTAGGCCCTTTAGTTTTGCGTCACCGAATTCCTTCAGCTTTGCCTTTTTCAATTCGTACCATGATTTTAATACCATTTTCGTTATTTGTCAATACTTTTTATACATATTTTTTTATTTTTTTTGCCATCTATAAATAGATGCTTTTTTTATGTGCCATTATTTGAATGTAAAATATTGTTAAAAAAGAGCTAATTGTAAAACAAACAATAGCAGAGACAGTCCATTTTGCGTCTGCTTTATAGTTTTTGATCCCATGCTGACACACCGATGTAACCACGCAGTGCTTCTGCAGAGATAGGTTGACTAAAATAATAGCCTTGTAGTAAATGGATACCATATGTTTTAGCAGCTATCATGAGGTCTTTTGTTTCAATCAATTCACAGATGATTTCGCAATGATTGACTTTGGCGAAGTCAACGATTAAGTTTGCAAACTTCGTCCGCATAAAATCTTCTTCTTCCGATAAGAATCCAGAATCTAGTTTGATAATGTCGACATCAAGTGACGCGACTTTCTCCAATGTTTGAAAATCTAAACCGAATCCATCAATCGCAATTTGAAAACCTAATTGTTTCAACAAACCTAAATTTTTACGGATGACATCCTGTCTATCAAACAGCGTAAACTCAACGATTTCCAAAACGATGTGCTTCGCATTCATACGATACTTTTTTAAAATCTTTTGGAAATCTTGAAAAAGCGTATCACTCATCAATTGCTTAGGTGATAGATTCATCGTCACCTTAAAATCAATTGTTGGAAACATCTGAGAAATTTCCTGATACGTCTTAATAATCGTTTCAAGTCCCCATAATCCAATCCAGTGAATGTCACCGGATTGTTCCATGATGCCTAAAAACTTAAATGGTGATAATAATCCATGTTCAGGGTGATTCCAGCGAATGAGTGCTTCTGCGCCATAAATGGTATTGGTCTGAACATCAATGATGGGGTGGTAAAACAATTGAAATTCCTTATGCTGAATCGCATGTTTAATTTGGTAGTAATACTCAACATGCTCACCTTCCTCACTGCTCATCTCATCTGAATAAATTCGAATGGCATTACCACCGCTCTTTTTAATGATATAGGAAGCGATTTGTAATGAATTAAGTAATTCTTTCACATTTCTACCATGTGCAGGATAAAATACTATTGCAATCGATGCTGAAGCATTGATGGTTGTATCACCAAATAATCTGATCTGTTTTGCAATAGCGTTTTTGACTTTAGTTGAAATTTCCATGGTTTCTGTACGATCATATTCATAGGGTAATGCAAGAATCAACTCATCTTTTTGCATTCTCGCAATTTTGATGTTTCTTGAAATCGCTGTTTCAATATTTCTCACGATTTTTTCAATGATGCGTTCCGATTCAGTCACGCCAAACGCATTTTCGTAATCATCGAATTTATCGAGTTCGATATACATCAGTGAAAACTGCATGTCTCCGGACGCTTTAGTAATAAAACTCGATATCAACGACAACATTTCTGTTTTTGTTAAAATGCCTTCAATGGTCAATGTTCTTTCATCTCTTAAACGATGTCTTTCTTTAAAGAATGAAACGGCTAGAAAATAAATCAACGCGATTAAGATGACAATAACCCCAATGGATATGAACACTTGAACAGTTGGACTGATCTCTAAAATATATGTGATCATTTTCTACCTTCTTTCATCTTTGGCATCAGTTCATTGATATCTGCTGTATGGTCTATATTATAAGCCCTGACTAGTTCAATTGCAACCTGTTTATCCACCGGTTTAGAAATGAGGTAACCTTGAATGATATGACAGCCCGCTTTTTTAATAATGAAGTTTTGTCTCGCTGTTTCAACACCTTCTGCAATGACTTCTAAATTGATGTTTTTTGCCAAATCTGACAACATGTTAACAATGGCACGTGCATGGGCATCATGTTCTACTTCATCGATAAATGCTTTATCAATTTTTATGGCATTAATTGGTAGGTCGCGGAGATATTGTAATGATGAATAGCCCGTACCAAAGTCATCTAGGTGAATATCAAAGCCATGATTTTTTAACAGATTTAGTTTATTGATGACAAGTTCAAATGAATCAATCAAGAATGTTTCTGTAATTTCTAACGCAATTGATCCTTTCTTCAAATCGTATTGTTCAAATATCGTGATGACATCGTTAACGAATCCCGCCTGCAGCATTTGTACAGGAGACACATTGATTGAAACCGGAATATGATAAGGTTCTAATTCTTTAGCTATCATGAAGGTTTCATGAAGTGCGATACGGCCGATATCAATAATCATCCCGTTTTGTTCTGCCATTTTGATAAATTTTAAAGGTGATTCATTTGCATAACCGGGATTACTCCATCTAATCAATGATTCAAATCCCACAATTTTGTTACTGTCATTATTAAGTAGTGGTTGCAAAACCATTTTAAATTCGCTTTTCTTGATGGCGTTCGCTAAATCGAGTTCCATCTTGTGTTCACGGCTTGCAATAATCGATAATGACACATTATAGACAAATTTATGATGTCTTGTTGACTCTTTCGCATGTTTTAGTGCAAGCATCATATTATCGTAACAAACGAGGTTATTTAAAATTTCATAACGATCATATTCGATATTGAATATACCAAATTTGAATTCAACATTTAAGAAGTTTCGTTCAATTGCTACTGGTTTATCAAATATATTGATGAGCTTTTCAATCCAGCGATCAACCCACTTATACGTTTCAATATTTTGAAGTAAAACAACAAAATGATCGTTTTTAATATGATATAGCGAGGCAGGATATCCTTCCAACGATTGACTAATCATTTCCGATATCAGCGAAAGAAATCTGTTCGTAGATTGTTGTCCTAAAATCAATCTCGTTTTTTCAAAATTGATAATGTCCAAACTGATTAATGAATTATTTAAATGTGCACGCTCGTTATCTTCAAGTAATTGTTCCAAATCTTGTAACAATTGATTGTAGTTTGGTAATGCAGTCACCTGGTTTGTTAAAGCAAGTTTTCGATACTGATCAAAACGGCCTTCCGTATTGGTTACATCAGTACCAATCAACAGCGTGCCACCCGCTGTACGCGTAGGAATAAACAAGATGTACTTTTCTTCATTATCTAAGTTATCTAATTCGAATAAAAATGTCATTGGTAATTGTCTTTTAACCATCTCCAAAATACTTTCTCTATTAACAACATTTTTTACAGTGAAATCGCGGATATCATCATAAATATCAAATTCCCCCAAAAAATTCTTAAACGCACGATTGTAACTTTTAATTTTGCCCTTTTTGTTGATTTTAATGATATATGGTTTCGTATAATAAAGAGCAAGTCGCGCGTTTTGAATGTCCTCAATACGTTCATCTAATACGCGGTAAATCACGACAATCGTTACTGAGAAAATAATGAAAACAACAGCAAACAGTGCCCACAAGACATTGGTTAAAGTTGATGAAGTAGCAATCACATCATCACGACTATACATCGTTGCGAAATACAAAGGTTTTGTCATCTGGTCTAACGAAATTGTGATGGGTGTAAATGTTATTAATTGTGAATCCTCAAATAAATCAGATCTGATAACCCCTGATTTAGAACTATTGAGTAAGCTCGTGATGTCATAAATATAGTTTTCAGAATAACCAGCTTCTCTAAAAATGGTTGTGAATTTACTGTACGTGAAAGTGTTTAAACTATCGTAATATAACCTAGAATCAGCGCCAATCATGTAAAATTGTTCAACTAACGCATGTCCATCAAAAAATGTTGTCAAGTAATCTGATGCATCTGAATAACCGATGTACCCGTTATAGTTGAATACCATGAGGCTCGTATCATCGTTCCATGACGAAAAAGCGTCACTAAAGCGATAAATGGCGACGTTTTGTGAAAAATCATCTATACTGAAACTGACATCATACGTATACGTATTGCTGCCGATAGTTACTTCACGATCCACTATTTGTCCGATACCCAGCATATTTTGGTTTTCACGCAAATAAAAGTTTGCTGGTTCAAACTCTGTTAGTGGGTCACTTAATTCGTCTATTTCATTGGAAAAACGAATATAGTCATAAGTGACTTGAAGCGAAAAGGAATGCGAGATTTCTTCTCCTATTGTTGACAATTCTTGTTCGGCTTGGTTCAATATAAAACCATTAGTAATCTGTATATATGCGAACATAACAACAGACATCAACAATAAATAGGCAACAACGATCGTGATAGCAAGTTTCCATGTAAACTTCTTCATGAATACGATCCTTCTCGACCTGATTGAAACGATTACACTTTTAATATATCATACAAATGAAACAAAAAAAAGCCATTTGTGATAAATGAAATGGCCTTAAAGACAATTAATAATATATTATTAAAAAGACGAATATTTTCTTTCAAGTTCCAGTAATTTAGCTTTAAGATGAATCATTTTTTTACCTGAATAGCCTGTTAAGGATTGATCACTACCAATGACGCGATGACATGGCACCATAATACCGATGGGATTTCTTTTGCATGCTTGACCTACTGCCCGATATGCTTTGGGTCTATCAATGGATACAGCGATGTCTTTATAGCTCTTCGTTTGTCCATAGGGAATGTTAAGCATTGCATTAAACACATCAATTTGAAACGACGTAAAGCCATCAAATTTATATGCAAAATCAAATTTTCTCTTTTTTCCTCTAAAATAACCGTCTAATGCGTTGTTAATTGCTGGTTCATATACGGCTTCATTGGGCACTTCATCGATGAAAGACATGCTTGAAATGATATGTTTTTGATAATCATATCTAATAAAACCAAACGAACTTCGGTAATAACCAATCATTAAATCATCACCCTATTTAAATAGTATTGCAATGCGATTAATGTTTTCGAATCCTTGATCTTCTGACTGGACAACAAGGTTTTTATAGTCGTTAGATCAACTAATTCTATGGTGATAAATTCATCATCATCACCACTGCTTTTTTCAGGTAAAAGATAAACATTTTTAGCAAGAAAGATGTGAATGACTTCATCAGAATACCCAGGCGTGGGATAAATCATCGTCAATAACGAAAACGCATTAGATCCATAACCCGTTTCCTCCATCAATTCTCTTTTTGCAGTGCTGAGAAAATCTTCATCATGATCGCGTTTTCCAGCAGGAATTTCAAGCAAATTTTCATGGATGGCATAACGATACTGTTTGACGAGAACAACTTTGTTGTCTGGGGTTATAGCCAAAATACCCGAGCCACCAGGATGCTTTACATAAAGCCGCTTTCCTGGTTTTTCACTTGGTAAAATGACATCATCTTCATAGACATCAATGAAGGATCCTTGATGAACGATATGTGTTTTTTTAAGTATTTCTTTCATTTCATATCACCTGATTTATTATACCACTTTTTCAAGTGGTTCGCGTCCTTTAAATGTTGGTATAACCGGTGTAAATGTTAGTCTTCGATACAACAAAATGCCTGGAATGACAATCACTAAATTCGATATCGTCATGGCAATCCAAATGCCCGAAGCACCAATCGGATGGATATAGGTGAAAAAAAGTACTAAAGGAATCCGCAGTACCCACAATCGAGTAATCGAAATCAAGAATGTGAAACCTGTTTTACCATTACCATTAAACGTACCGATAAATGTCTGAAAAATTGCCATCAATGGGATACTTGATAAGACGTATATCATATATTCTGCTGCTGCGTTGACTGCCTCTGGATCATCCTTTAAGAAAATAGATACTAACGGTCTTCTTAGAAACATGAATGTAATCGCAAAAAACACGGAAATACCAATAGATAAGATCATCGCTTTCCGAAATGTTTCTCTAGCCCTCTTGGTGTTGTTATTCCCGATATTTTGCCCGATATAGGCGGCTACGACACCGCCGATTGCCATCACTGGATGCAAAATCATTGAGTTGAGTCTATTGCCAACGGTAAAAGCTGCTAATACTTGATCACCGTATGTGTATATAATCGTGTTGATTAATATAAAGCCGATGGCAGTGATAGACTGACCAAGAGATGCTGGAATGGCGGTTTTAATGAGTTCAAGGGTCTGCGTCCATCTGATATGTAGGTCTTCAAACGTTATAGTTATCCCTGTCTTATTGTGGAATAACTGTCGTGCAAAAAATGGCACAATCAATATATTTGCTGCAAGTGTTGCATATGCTGCTCCGGCTACCCCCATATCAAAAACTTGAATGAGTGTTGGGGACAAACCGATATTCACAATGACAGTGATAATACCATAAAAGACTGCTGTTACTGTATCACCACTCGCTTGTCTAATAGCTGTAAATGCAAAAAATAGAAACACAAAAATCAGTTCAAAAGACCTGATTCTAATATAAGCTGAACTTTCGGCTAATACGAAACCAGTCGCACCCATCATTTTCATAATCACGGGTCCTAGAAAAAATGCGAATATATTAAGAATAGCGCCTAGTACAATCGCAATAATAATTAGGTTTCCTGCATATTGTTTTGCTTTATCTTGTTTGCCAGCACCAACCATTTGACTGATAATGGCGGTACCTGCAGCCGACAGTCCAATACCAAGCGATATAAACGTAAAAAAGACCGGGAAAGTCAATTGAATCGAATTGATCGCTTCAATGCCATAACCTGGTATACGCCCCACAAAAAACATATCAATAATATCGTGAATGGTTTTAATGAAATTATTAAGCATCAGCGGTAATGCCATAATGATAAGCCCTTTATAAATATTCTTATCAAATAGAATTAACTGACGCTTCTTTTCATCTGTTGTCAATGTCTTTTCCATACTTAAATTATTATAGCACTTATATATTTCTTGTCAATACTAAAACAAAAACCATTGATTTTAATCAACGGCTTGTCTAAAAATTTATGCAGTTGGATTATCTAATCGTCTTTAGTGCAGTAGCCCATTGCTCAACTTCATTTAACAATGTGTTAAGATTCGTCAAATGCAAATCTTGCGGTTTAAAAGTTGTACCATTTTCAAAATCCGTGAAAAGTGATAATAAAACTTGTGTTCTAACATCAGCGATTTGTAATTCACCAAACACGCCTCGCAAATGCTCAGCAGCTCTTGCTCCTCCAATCGAACCATATGAAACAATACCAGCGGCTTTATTATGCCATTCATCTCTAAGGTAATCAATTGCGTTTTTAAGCGATGCTGCCAATCCGTGATTATATTCTTGCGCGATAAAAACAAAACCATCTAATTCGGCAATTTTTGCTTGCCACTTGGGTATACCAGAATAATCACCTGATTCACCCAACAAAGGTAGTTTATAATCCGCAATGTCCACGATTTCGTACGTAGCAGGACGTATTTGACTTTGTGCTTTCACCCAAGCACCGACTTGTGGTGAGACACGTCCTTCTCTTGTTGAACCTATTATAATCCCAATCTTTAATGCATTGTTTTTTGTCATCATGACCTCCTACTTACTTTACGTAGCATATTATACTTATGTAAGTTAGTAATGTAAAATCATTTGCTTATGAAAAGTTTCGTGATAAGATATCTCTAAGAGGTGATCGCAATGGAACCTGTCATTTGTGTCAAATTTGAAAAGGCTAGTAAACTTTTATCAAAGCGTTGGATTGGATTAATTATTAACCAATTGATGGATGGTCCCAAACGTTTTAGTACACTAGAATCGGAGATTCAAATTAGTGGTAAAGTTTTATCGACACGCTTAAAGGAATTAGAAAACGAGAAATTGATCACACGGACAGTCTATGCTGAAGTTCCTGTGCGTGTCGAATATGAGTTAACAAAAAAAGGCTATGCCCTTAAGCCAGTAATGAATGCCAATAACGCTTCAGGGGCTAAAAATATCATCATTGCCGGAACGATCGGTCATAGTAAACTGATTGATAAACTTGTTGCTGATAAAATTATTGATGCCGATGAATTGTTACGCAATAATTTAATCGATAGCAATTCGTATTACAAACTTAAACCCTATTTAATTTTGGAGTAGTTTTTCCTGCTGGTACTCCTGAATCCTGATTTTTCGGTTCAGTAATTTAATCTCGTGATGCAGGAATTTTGAAACAATTAGCGCCGAAAGTATATCGCAAATAGGTGCTGAAATCCAAACGCCATCCAAACCCCAAAAGCGGGGGAATATCATTAAAGCAGGAATCAACAGTAGAACCTGGCGAAGCAGCGATATAAGTGCTGCAATTTTTGCTTTTCCTATCGATTGAAAATAATTTCCGCTTACTATCTGAAAACCGACAATCGGAAGTGCAGCAAGCAAAATGCGCATTCCCCGCGTTCCTAAATCCATTAATTCCTGATTGTCAGCATTAAAGGTTTTTACTATTGCTGCCGTAAATAGCTGAATTATGGTCCAGCCCACAACTGATATTAGCGTAGCTGCCTTTAGCGAAATAAACAGGGTTTGTTTTACCCGTATTAATTGTTTTGCTCCCAAATTAAAACCGAGTATGGGTTGCGCCGCCATATTTAAAGCAATAATCGACATTACCAACAACATCGATGCACTGTTAATAATGCCAATGGCTCCCACAGCCAAATCGCCTCCATATTTTACTAATTGTGTGTTTAGTGTTCCCTGAACCAAACTCGAGGCCAATTGCATGGCAAAAGGAGCCGATCCCAGCGCAAATATTTTCATTACGGTTGGAAGATGTAATTTTAGAGTATGCAAAGGAATCTTTAACGTACTTTTTCCACCAAAAAAGTAATATAGTACCCAAGTTGCAGATAGTATTTGTGAAATAACTGTAGCTATCGCTGCTCCTTGAATTCCCCAATCGAAAGTAAAGATAAAAATGGAATCTAAA
>WOZH01000009.1 GCA_011620375.1 Acholeplasmataceae bacterium | reverse complement strand
ACAAAAAAAAGCACGATGTGCTTTGTTTTGTTTATCGGTTTTCTTCAATCCAAGACTTAACACGTTCTTTAGGTTGATAGCCGCTTGTTCTTGCCACTTCTTCGCCATCTTTGTAGATAACAACCGTTGGAACGCTGCGGATGCCAGCATCAATGGCTTGATTGCGATATAAGTCAATATCCACACGATAAAATGAAGTATCATTCATTTCAGCACTTAGTGCTTCTAAAACGGGTTTTAACATTTTACATGGTCCACACCATGTTGCAAAATATTGAACAACAGTCAATCCTTGTTTGCCTACGACTTGTTCGTATGGCTGTCCTTGATAGTCAGTCATTAAATTTTCCTCATTTCTTAATAATTATTTTTACACTTCCATTATAATCTTTTTTACTATTATTTCAAGCGAATTACATTATTTTAGTGTCAATATCGTCACACCGTTTAATCCTTCACCCTCACCACCATAACGAGAAGATATCACATACGGTGATTTTTTGATATATGATTGAACGGCTTTACGAACGGCACCAGTGCCAAAACCATGAATGATGCGAAGCGTTCTTAATCCCGACAACATCGCACGGTCAATGGCTTGTTCCATCGCTTCATCGACTTCTTCATATCTAAAACCACGCAAGTCAAGTTCCAAAGATGCTGCTGTTTTTGGCGTCTCAGAGATCAATACTTTTCCTTTTCCTTGAGAAGTTTTTTTCTTCTTTGCTGTTTTTGGTTGCACTTTTCTTAAATCAGATCGTTTGAATGATAAATCGAAATTACCAAATGATACATCAACCATATTTTCCTTGATATGGATAATTTTACCATATTGTTGATAAGATAAGATAAAGACATCGTCACCAATTTTCAACTCATGATCTTCGACATACTGTTCATCTGTAACGTGTTGTTGATTGATTTTGTATTTATATTGTGCGTAATCGGGTTGTGACAAGTTTGATTTCTTTTTCAAATCTTCTAGCAAATCTGCAAGTTCATCTTTTTGCTTTTGCCATTTAGTTAATTCTTTTTCTTTTATTTTAAGCAACAATGCGTCTTGTTTGTCTATCAATTCTTTTTTGGCTTTCTCATAAGATAATTGTTCATTTTGCGTTTGATCAATCAGATCAGATAATCGAGAACGTTCTTCTTGAACGATTACCATTTCATCGTTGAGTTGTTCCATCAATTTAGCTAAATCTGTTTGTCTACCTTTATATATGTCAGTTGCCTCACGAATGACATCATTCGGTAATCCTAAACGCTTTGCGATCAAGAAAGCATGGGATGATCCTGTTGTGCCCATATGGATATGATAAAGTGGTTTTAACGTCTCTTTATCGAACGCGACGCTTGCAGTTTGAATGTCGGTTTGTTCATAAGCATAACGTTTCAGTTCTGAATAATGGGTTGTCACCATCATTCTAATATCAAATTTTCTAAATGCATTAAGTATGGCTATAGCTAGGGAGACACCTTCATTAGGATCAGTACCACTACCAATTTCATCCAATAAAATTAAAGTTTGATTACTGACATTTTGCAACATATCGACAATTTTCGTCATATGAGATGAAAAAGTTGACAATGATTGAGAAATCGATTGTTCGTCGCCAATATCGGCAAATATTTGTTTAAAGACAGCTAAATTCGTGTGTGGATCAGCAGGAATCAATAAACCTGATTGAGCCATAATTGTCAATAATCCCAAGGTTTTCAACGCCACTGTTTTACCACCTGTATTGGGACCGGTAATCAGTAATGTACGCAAATGATTATCCAGCTGCAAAGAAATGGGAATTGCCTCTTTTTGATTCAACAATGGATGTCTTGCCAATTTCAAGTCAATGATACCACGGTTGTTTATATGGGGCATCGTCGCATTTAATTCGATGGCCATATTTGCTTTGGACTGCAAAAAATCAAGTTCAATCAAAAGTGCCAAATTTGTTGACAATGTCGTTTGATTAAATTGAATATCACGTGACAGCATTAAAATAATTCGCTCAATTTCTTTGGCTTCTTGAACATTTAGTGATTCAATTTCTGCAGTAATTTGTCGTGTTTGCTCCGGTTCTATATAAATCGTTTGACCGCTTGCTGAGACATCATGAATCACACCTTTAATATGATTTTTATAGGTTTCTTTAACACCAATGCAAAACCTGCCGTTGCGCATGACGATGACCTGATCGGATAAATATTTACCATAAGTGGAAACTAATTGGGATAGTTTATCCTGCAAAGACTTATCGAGACGTGAACGCTTGTTTCTAATACTCAATAATTCTGGTGTTGCTTGATCCTTTATCAACCCGTCACCATCGATCTTATCGTCAATGGCAACTAATAAGGTATGATGATTGATTAATCCACTGAAATAATGAAAACATGCTTCAGCTTTAATGTTTAAAGAAATCACATTTTTATAATAATTGATCACGTCTTTTTCCATTGATAAGAACAGTCTGACATGCATGATTTCAGTTAATGAATATGTTCGTTCTATGGCTGCATAGCCGATTAATCTAGCAATATCAAAATCATCGATTAAAGGGACTTGACCCACTTGAATGATTACTGAACGCAAGGCATCCACTTCTGCCAACATGGTTTGAATAGGATCGCAATCATCTTGTGGCTGCAAACCAAAAATTCGTGTTCTAACACGATCTGTTCGCGCATATTTTGCAACCATCTTCAATACGGTGTTAAACTCAAGTTGTTTTGTCATAAATCGCATATTAACCACCTATTTTCGTAAAAATATGTTATAATAAAGAAGAATTGGAGCGATAATTTTATGAAGCACTATACGCTTGCCGTAACAGAAACAGAACTAGAAAAACTACACAAAGTCTATATTAATCATCTCGTTGAAGATAAGAATCCTTATCTATCATTTCACGCTGTCCACAATGATATCATAATCCTTGGCTACAAGACAGGTAAAGTACTCATGCAAGGTGCTGAAGTTTCACATGAACTAATTGCTATTAAAAACCATCTCGGTAGAAAAGATTATGAAGCTGTTGGTTCAGATGAAGTGGGCACGGGTGATGTATTTGGTCCAATTGTTGTCTGCAGTGTATATGCATCAAAAGAGGATATCGCTTTTCTTGAAAATTTAAATGTGCGAGATTCAAAAAATATGACAGATGCCCAAATTATCGACATTGCACCTGTATTAGCCAAAAAGCTTACCCATTCATTGCTTATTCTAACACCGACAAAATATAATAAATTAACTAAGCAAGGTTATAATCTCAACAAGATTAAAGCTTTACTTCACAATCAAGCAATCATTAAGACCACATCGAAATTAAAACGTCAAGTACCAGTTATTCTTGATCAGTTTTGCACGCCACAACTCTATTATAACTATATTAAAGATGAAACGCTTGTATATCGTGACATTAATTTTCACGTCCGTGCTGAGCAAATTCACCTATCGGTTGCTGCTGCTTCTATTATTGCTCGTTATGCATTTTTAGTAAAGATGGATCAATATTCCAAGAAGTTAGGCATAAAGCTCTTAAAAGGGGCAAGCAAGGATGTTGATGAGGTCATATCGGATATTTTCCACAATCACGGTGAAAAGCAATTGGCCTTAGTAACTAAGATGAATTTCAAGAATGTGACCAAACAAAATCTGGTATAAATGTTTTAATAAATTTTATGAATGAATCGGGCATATCGACGCTAAATGTCATATGCTCTTTTTTTATAGGATGCATGAATGACAAACTATAAGCATGTAAAAACTGACCTTGATCACCGATTGTTTGCTTAGGCCCGTAAAGAGGATCACCGACAATTGGATGATTGATGTATGCCATATGGACACGAATTTGATGTGTCCTTCCTGTCTCTAGTTCACATTGAATGAGTGCATATTGATCGAAATTGAGCAGAACTTCAAAATGTGTGATGGCAGGTTTACCGTTTTCAATGACGGTCATTTTTAAACGATGATTTGGGTTTCTGCCAATGGGTGCATCTATTTTTCCTGTTACCTCTTTAAAGGGGTGATAAACGATAGCGAGATAGCGCCTTTTAATATCGTGGGCTTTTAAAGATTCACTTAAAGCAACATGTGTTTTATCGTTTTTAGCAACAACCAATAAACCACTCGTATCTTTATCAATACGATGAACGATACCTGGTCTGATTACGCCGTTTATCGCACTTAAATCTTTCGTTTGATACAATAATCCATGGACAAGCGTAGGTTCATGATAAGAAGATGCGGGATGCACGACCAATCCGCTTGGTTTATTAATCACCATTAGATCATCATCTTCATATACAATATCTAGATTCATTGGTACCGGCTCTAAATCCAACTTTCGCGGTTCAATGTCTTCGATATGAACGATATCGCCTTGCTTTAACGCATATCCCGTTTTGACCATGCGTTTATTGACGGTGATATGACCCGATCTAATTAACGATTGTATATGATTACGACTTGCATCTTTAAGTATTTCTTCCTGTATGTATTTATCAAGTCTCTCCTTATCAAATGCTGCTGTTACCTTATATTGCTTCATCAATTAAACCCTTCTTCTTTTTTCTCTTGGATTCAAGAAAAATGGCATCTATAGCAAACAATACAATGGCTGCAGACAACCACATATCCGCCCAATTGTTATAAAACTCAGCAATCCAATCAATAAAAGGAAAATTCATGAAATCTATCACAAAACCACGCACCGCACGATCGATGGCGTTACCTAACGTTCCTGCGATGAATAATGAGATGGAAATGCTATATACTTTTGCATGTTTAAAATCAACTTTCGTAAATAAATACCCAAAAAAGATTAAAGCGATGACGGTAATGACAAAAAATAACAAATGAGCGCCATCAAAACTTCCCAAACTGGCACCGGTATTCTCAACATAACCAATCTCCAAAAAACCGGGTATGATTTTGAACCCAGGATGTGCTAATTGAAGAAAGCCATTCACATAAGTGGGCTCAAAATAATTAAAAATTAGGATTTTTGTTAATTGATCAATCAATAGTGACCCGATGATGATAAGTAATCCAATAAGCATGCTCTCTCTCCTTATAAAATGGTTGAAATAACAATGATACCAATTAATAAAACAATAATCGCTATAAAAATGCTTTCAACCAATTGTGGGATGCGATAATTTACATCTTCTAAACGAGGATGATAATTTTTAAGCAGTACATAATAAAAGTTGAAATAAAGAAATACAGCACCCATGATGACCACAAGTAATAAAATGGCTAAAAATAAAGTAAGTTTAGCATATATAAACATATTGATAATTATCAAGACGGGAATTAAGACAATAATTATCGTGATCAACAGCGATCCGAAGACTGCTTTAATCATTGATTTAACAACCACTTTATCATTGACGCGTTTATTCAAAACGATATATCTTCTATAGCCATTATAAATTTTGTCAGCGATATGTTTAAGTCCTTTCATTGGCATACTCCAATAGCGCATCTAAAGCATCATTTATGGTTTTTACGGGTATGATTTCAAAATCATAGGATAAATCATTAATATCATCAATGTGAGATTCAGGGATAAAAAATAGGTCGATATCAAAATAGTTTGCAGTCATTATTTTTTGTCTAATACCACCGATTCTCCCGATTGTACCATCACTGTTTATCGTACCAGTACCAGCTATTTTAAAATTTTCGAAGTTTATATTTAGTAAACTTGCATATATTGAAAGTGTTTGTAGAAGTCCGCCGCTCGGACCACCTACTGCATTATCAAGTCCTGGAATTTCATATGATGGTGATGCATCAATGATTGTAAAAGATGGATAAAACCAAAACAGTAGATCCTCATCTTCTTTGATGTATTCATAGGTGAATGTCTCATCATCTCTATTTATTGTAAATGTAACAGGGCTCGTGTAGGCGAGCGTTATAAACATTTGATCATCCATTGTGTTTGCTGCAACACCATTGATTTCAGTGATAACATCGCCTATTTGCAGATCATCAATTCTTCTTGGATAATCATTGATATACAACCCATCAAACGTATAGTTAATGCTGATTGATGGGTCAGTCAATGACGCTTGTTCGTAGGCATTGATCAGAGCAAGTTCATAGGACGATGTTTTTTGTAATTGTCCCTGCGCGACACTTTCGGAAATCGTTGTTACTTGTTCACGTACGGTCGTTTTATAAATATACATCGTTTCATCATCATGAAGCATGAAATATTGAAATGCTGTAATCGGATCATATGCATAAACATAGATTGTATAAAAATCATCGGATGCGGGATGATTATCAATCACAAATGTCTCATCCATTGGTGTTAATCCCCCTGGGGCAATCACTGAGTATCCAGTTGGTACAACCAAGACCATTAAGGCATATACATATGCAAATGCAATCATGACAATCAGCTTTAGATGTTCTTTGATAAATTTAAGCATATTGAAGTGTTCCTGTTGTGATTTGCCGCGTTTTCAAACCGGCTGCCTTAAGCATTCTCAAGGCCGCTTGGTGCGTATCGGTATCTTTGTGTTTGTTTGATTCATAAACGATTTCAACGATTCCGCTCTGAATGATGAGCTTTGTACACTCATGGCATGGAAAAAGTGTCACATAGATGATTGCCCCTTTGAGTGATTGTGTAGCATTCAGAATCGCATTCGCCTCAGCATGAACGACATACGGGTATTTGGTATCATATAAATCACCTGTTTTTGTCCAAGGAAAATCTTCATCATTACAGCCTTGGGGTAAACCATTATAGCCAATGCCAACAATTCGTTTATCCTGATTCACGATACATGCACCAACTTGCGTGTCCGGATCCTTGCTGCGCAATGCTGATAATTTAGCGACACCGATAAAATATTGATCCCATGAAATATAATCTTTACGCATTTTTCTTCTCTTCCTCTTTTGCAAGACCTAAATTGACATGGCAATAGCCATGTGGATTTTTATCCAAATAATCTTGATGATACATTTCTGCTTCATCATAATCTAGATTGAGACGAATATTGATTTTAACACGTTGGTAATCTGCTTCAGAAAAATAAGATTTAAAATAAGTTTCAACACGTTTTGCTTCATTCTTATCTGAGACATAAACACCACTTCGATATTGTCTACCAATGTCATTACCCTGCTTATTTATGCTAAAAGGATCCACAAATCGTAAAAAGTGTTCAAGCAACTTTTCTAAAGTGATTATCTGATCATCATAGATGATTTCACACGCTTCAGCATGACTTGCAACGCCCTGGCATACTGCTTCATACGTCGGATGACGCTGATTGCCATCAATATATCCAACCGATGTATCCACAACACCCTTTAACTGTTTAAAGTAGGCTTCAACACCCCAAAAACAGCCACCTGCTAATACAATTTTAGCCATATTATTCACTCACCTTTAGGTGCAATTCATCAATTTGTTTAATGTCGACTTCACTCGGTGCCTGCATCATCTGATCTTTAGCGGATTGAGTTTTAGGAAAAGCAATCACGTCTTTAATGTTTGTTGTATGTGTCATCAGCATGACGATGCGATCAAGACCTAATGCGATACCACCGTGGGGTGGTGTACCATATTTTAATGCTTCCACAAAAAACCCAAAGCGTTCTTTAATGTCATATTCACTTAATCCTAATAGGCTAAACATCGATTCCTGGACATCTTGACTGTGAATACGAATAGAACCTCCACCAAGTTCATAACCGTTCAAAACGACGTCATAGGCTTTGGCTAATGCGGTTTCAGGATGCATCTTCATAGCTTCGATATGCTGAGGTGCAGTAAAGGGATGATGTTGAGCAACCAAACGATCCTCTTCTTCATTATATTCGAATAACGGAAAATCAATGACCCATAAGAATTTATACACGTTAGGGTCTAACAATTGAAACTGCTTTGCAATTTCAATTCTTAGTGCACCTAAAGCGTCTAAAACGTCACGCTTGCGTCCAGGAACTATAAAAATCATTTCATCATCTTTTAATTGAAGTGCTGCAATCGTTTTTTCATCGATAAATTTAGCGATGCTACCACTGAGCTGACCATCCGCATATTTGATATAGGTGAGTGCTTCGCCATGATTTTTTTTCACGATAAGCGATAGTTGGTCAATTTTTTTTCTTGATAACACATGGGATTGCGATATTCTAATACCTTTAATGTATTCTTTACCATCAAATAATGGTATATCACTGTTTTTCAAGATTGATTTGTAATCTTCGATTTTTAAATCATATCGCAAATCGGGTTTGTCACTCCCATAGGTTTCCCGTGCTTCTTCATAAGTCATCATCCTAAAAGGCGTTTCAATATCTTCATTCAAGACGCGTTTAAATGTATATTTTAAAATGCGTTCGGTCAATGCCCTTATGTCTTCTTCTGTCGTGAATGAAAGTTCAATATCAACCTGTGTGAATTCAGGTTGGCGATCGGCTCGTAAGTCTTCATCGCGGAAACATTTAGCGATTTGAAAATATTTTTCAAAACCAGCAATCATAAACAACTGTTTATAGAGTTGTGGTGATTGCGGCAGTGCATAAAAATGGCCAGCATAGAGTCTCGATGGTACAAGATAGTCTCTTGCTCCTTCTGGCGTAGATTTACCTAAAATTGGCGTGTCTAATTCATAAAAGCCCTCTGTGACCAACACGTGTCTAATCGATTGCATAATTTCATGTCGTTTAATTAGAAAATTTTGCATCACTGGTCTTCTGAGATCGAGGTAACGATATTTCAATCTCGTTTCTTCTAGTGCATCAGTGTGATCAGCAACAATAATAGGTGGCGTATCACTCGTGTTCAAAATATAAAGTTCTTGAATGTTGATTTCGATCTCGCCTGTTTTCATATTCATGTTTTTGGATTCTCTTTCGACAACCAAACCTGCCACAGCAAGGACATACTCTGATTTAATGAGCAAGGCTTGTTCATAGAAAGGATTATCAGGTCTAATGACCAGTTGCGTGATACCAAAACGGTCACGTAAATCAATAAAAATTAAGCCCCCTAAATGGCGTGATTTTTGAACCCAGCCCCTTAAATTAACGAATTCACCAATATTTGCAATGGTCAGTTCACCATTTGTGTGATATGTGTAGATCATAAAATTATTTACTCCTTTTTTGTAAGTAATTGACGACTTCACTTAAGTCAACGGTTTCTTGTTGCTGAGTCATCGTGTGCTTTATACCTGCAACCCCTTGTTTTATCTCATTTTCACCAAGGATGACAAGATATGATGCATGATCTCTTAAAGCTTGTTTCAATTGCGCTTTAAACGACTTGTTCGTATAATTCATATCTGCGCTTAATCCTGCTTTTCGCAAGTTATGAAGCAAAGTGCTAGCAACCTTTTTCGTATTATTGCCGAAGGCTATAATATAGGCGTCAAGTTTGTCATTATCATCGAGTGAGATACCTTCCAGGGCTAAAGCATCTAGAATCCGTTCCATCCCACATGCAAAACCAATGCCACTGATGTCTGGACCATCTAATTCTTTCACTAAGCTTTGGTATCTACCACCTCCGCCTAAAACATTTTGAGCACCAAATCCCTTAATATCAGCTTCAATTTCAAATACGGTATGACTATAATAATCAAGACCTCTTACCAAACGAGGTGCGAGTTCATAATCGATATCAGCATCATCTAAATATGATTGGACGGCATTAAAATAAGTCATAGATGGCTCATCTAGATAATCCACTGGTGTTGGAGCGCTTAAAATGCCAGGATGTGCCTGATCAATTTTGCAGTCCAAAATGCGAAGTGGATTTTTATCGAGTCTTTCTTTACAATCATCACATAACGTGTCCCGATGCGGCAGCAAATGTTTAATAAGTGCGTTTTGATAAGTTGCCCTAGATGCATCATTTCCCAGGCTATTGATACGAATTTTTACACCTTTTAGTCCCAGTGAAGAAAACAGATCATAGGCCAGCATAATCATTTCAGCATCCAAAGCGGGATCGGTAGCACCAATCGCTTCAACGCCAAATTGATAAAATTGACGATATCTTCCCTTTTGCGGTCTTTCATATCGAAAATTAGGTCCGATATAATACACTTTTTCAAGTTCTTGTGACGCATATAACTTATGTTCAACATAGCTGCGGATGATGCCAGCAGTTCCTTCTGGTCTTAATGTTAAATCACGATGACTGCGATCTTTAAAATCATATGTTTCTTTGGTCACCATATCTGAGCGATCATTCTGTCTATGGAACACACCACTATATTCCATGATAGGTGTTCTCATTTCCCTGATATGGTATTGTCTAAAAAGCGCACGGACTTTTTCTTCTAATGCTTGCCATTTTGCTGATTCAGTTGGTAGAACATCATATGTTCCCTTTACGCGATGAATCGCCATGATATGCCTCCTTATTAAGCTCATAGCACATGAGCATGCCTTCTAATTTGCCATGCGCTTTTTGATAGGCATATGGCATTTGTGATACAAATTTGAAACCGCATTTTTCAATCACGCGTTTACTTGCGATGTTATCATGTAAATGTTTAATCACAATCACATCATACCCGAGGTCATCAAAACCGATTTCAATCATCTTTTTTAATGCTTTTGTCATAATGCCTCTACCCCAGTAATTTCGATTAAGACAATAACCAATTTCAGCGGCATTTCTTGTGACTAGTTTTGCATGAAAATCAATCGTTCCAATCATTTTTTGATTTGCCTGGTAAACAATGGCGTATCCGACAGGTAAACCACGTTTTATTCTTGGCAAAAATACTTCTTTAATGCTTTTTTTAGCTTCAAAAATACGATGCATCGGACCCCAACTCAACCATTTAGTCACTTCTGGATCGCTACCGTATTCATACATATCTTTGAAATCAGATTTTTTAATGGTTCTAAGCATGACATCGCCAAGATCAATCTCTGGCATATTTAAGTAGTTTTTCATATTCTCCATATTAAAATCGTCCCTAAAAAACATCTAAGGACGAAAGATTCGCGGTACCACCTTAGTTCTAGATCTAGAATCTAGCACTCATTGATTATATGTGCCTCTGAAGGTGTCACGTAAAACCTTTATCCTTCTTCACAGGCGATGTAATTATGCTTTCATTATATCTTTTAGATACACATAAAGTCAATCAATATTCAATAAAGATAGTTACAGGACCATCATTAATTGATGATACAGCCATATGTTTTAGAAATACACCGGTTTCAACGTGGCATGAAGTTTTCAGATGATTGATAAACGTTTCATATAATCCAATGGCCAGTTCAGCAGGTGCGGCTTTTATGAATGACGGTCTGTTATTGTTTTTGGCATCACCATACAAAGTGAATTGAGAAACAACTAATATCTTTCCATTTACTTGGTTAATACTGAGATTAAGTTTGCCAAGATCATCCTCAAAAACACGCAATTTGATAATTTTCTCTGCTAATTTTTTAGCGATTTCAGGCGTATCATGATGTGTGATTCCTAAATAGATGAGATATCCCTTTTCGATAGCACCAACACAGGTTTTGTCAACAGACACAGATGCCTCTTTCACGCGCTGAATAACCGCTCTCATTGGAATGCTCTTTCAACAGATGAGATATCGCTGATCTTTCGTAAATTAACCATCAAGTTTTGCAGTTCATTTTGATCTTTTACTAATATTTTTAATTTGATAATCATTTCGAGTGTTAATGTGTTCATCGCGTTTACTTCAACGATTGGAACTTTTTGTGCATTCACACCTGTTACGACTTCAGTTAATAACGTTGGTTTGGCTGTTCCGACGATTTTAATACGCGTCGGATACTTGCGGGTTATCTCGGATGCCCAGAATGCTTCGATTAATCTACTTTCCTCAAATTGTTTACAGTTAGGACAAAACGACGCATGAATGACTATACCACTCGTTTTGGATATATATCCTACAATCGGGTCTCCGGGTATAGGTAGACAACAGTTGGCAAGTTTTAACTGAGGACTGGATAGCCCTTCGATGACAACACCTGTTTCAGAGTGAGTTGTCAATTGTCTTGCTGCTTTTTCCATTTGACGCTGCAATACAACCTGTTTATCAATCTCTTTGCCTAACAGTTTTTGTACGACCGTCTTTGCTGAAATGATGCCTTTACCTATTTCGAGATAAAGCTCGTTTACACTCTTAATCGCATTTTTTTCGAAATGTTTTTTCACAAATGCATCATCAATAGATTCATCTGCTTTTTGAGCAACCATTTCACGATCCAATTGCTCTTTACCCATTTGAATAATGCTATCGCGATTGAGTTTATTCATGAAACTCTTGATTTTATGTTTAGCGTGTGAAGATTTAGCAATTTTCAACCAATCTTCTGATGGTCCAGAAGAATTTTTGCTGGTTTTAACGGATACAATATCCCCCGTTGCTAGTTTATAATCCAATGTTACAATCCGATTATTAACGATAGCGCCAACCATTTTGTTACCAATGTCAGAGTGGATACGATAAGCAAAATCTATCGGCGTGGCTCCTTTTGGTAATTCAATCACTTCTCCTTTAGGGGTAAAAACATAGACATTGGCATCTAGTATATCCCCTTTGACCGTGTCGACAAACTCTTCGGCAGCACCAGAAACTTCATCCTCGTCCTCACTCATCTTCAGTAGTTCACCATACCATTTGAGTTTTTGTGCGATTTCAAATTGTTCCCGTTCCTTGGAATAGGTTTTATTTTCTTTATATGCCCAATGTGCGGCTATTCCATATTCAGCAACTTGATCCATATCATGTGTTCTGATCTGTACTTCAAATAAAGTGCCATCTTCTGACAATACAGTCGTATGAAGCGATTGATACATGTTTGGTTTAGGAACAGCAATATAATCTTTAAATCTTCTTGGAATAGGTGTGAAATTTGCATGTATAACCCCAAGCGCTTGATAACATGTTTCCACCTTATCGACAATAATACGAACAGCCAACAAATCATAAATATCTTCAAATGCTCTATTATCTCTAACCATTTTCTTGTAAATAGAGAATATGTTTTTAATGCGTCCTTTGATTTCAAAGTTTTTTAACTCTGATTGCTTAAACAATTTTTTAATGTGTTCAATAACCTTAGTGATTGAATCCTCACGCTCAGCTTTTTTAGCTTGAATCATATTTGAAACGCGATAATACATTGGTGGATCTGTATAGCGAAGAGAGCGATCCTCTAATTCAGCCTTAATTCTAAAAATCCCTAATCGATGTGCCAAAGGGGCATAAATCTCAAGGGTTTCACTCGCAATGCGGTATTGTTTTTCTGGTGGCATAACATCAAGTGTTCTAACATTATGTAATCGATCAGCAATTTTAATGACAATCACACGTATGTCTTTCGCCATTGCCAACAACATTTTTTGATGATTTTCAGCTTGAGAGGCCACTTGATTAAATGAAAGCTGTCCAATTTTAGTGACACCGTCAACAATGCTAGCAATTTCTGCACCAAATTTTTCTTTCACTTCATCGAGTGTATAATTGGTATCCTCGACTGTATCATGCAAAAGAGCAGCGATTAAAGTCGCTGGCCCCACGCGTAATTCTACTAAAATTTTAGCAACCGCCACTGGATGTGTAATATATGGATCGCCACTTTTACGCATCTGGCCGATATGCTTGTCTTTAGCGATATTATAGGCTTCCTCAATCAAACTGATATCTTTCTTTTTATGGATATATGATGAGAAACTATCGACTAAAGATTGAAATAATGTATCTGCCATGCAAACACTCGTTTCTAATTAGTTTAATAACTAATTAAAGTTAGTATATCATAATTTTCTAATTTCTTACGTCCTTCAAGTTCTGTCAATTCAATTAAAAATGCTAAACCGACGACTTCTCCACCAAGTTTTTCTACTAAATGAACGGTTGCTTCCATCGTTCCACCGGTCGCTAATAAATCATCGATAATGATTACTTTGTCGCCAGGTTTTACGGCATCTTTATGCAAACAAAGCGTATTGGAACCATATTCTAAATCATAAGATACAGAAATGGCTTCTCGAGGCAATTTACCTGGTTTTCTAACCGGTGCAAAACCGATCCCTAAATCGACAGAAACTGGGCAACCGAATATAAATCCTCGCGCCTCTGGACCGACAACCAAAGTGGCACCTTTCTGATGAGCAAAAGCACTGAATGCTTTCGCTGCTTCTTGATAAGCTTTACCATCTAACATAAGTGGTGTAATATCTCGAAATAAAATATCTTTTTCCGGAAAATCTGGTACATCTGCAATATATTTTTTTAGGTCCATTTGTGTCCTCCAATGACATCTTTCTATTTTGCGAATACGGTATCATTTTAACTCATTTAAAAGCGATTAGCAAGTGTGCTATAATGGGAATGGGTGAAGAAATGAAACCACTTGCTTATCGGATGAGACCACAACAATTCGACGATGTTTTTGGTCAAGACCATCTTGTTGGAAAAGATGGTGTTTTACGCTTGATGCTTGAAAAACATAAATTGATGTCTTTTATCCTATATGGTCCTCCTGGAACTGGTAAAACCACTATCGCATCCATCGTCGCTGAAAAATCGGAAATAGATACTTATTTTTTTAGTGCAGCGACAGATAATAAAGCAAAACTTAAAAGTATTTTAAATACGACAACGTATCATGATGTTCTAGTCATCATTGATGAAATTCATCGCATGAATACTGATATTCAAGACTATTTATTGCCATATATGGAAAATGGTCACGCGATTGTGATTGGTTTGACAACCCTAAATCCTTACCAGAGTATCAATATGGCTATTCGTTCAAGATGCCATTTATTTGAAGTCAAAAGTCTAGATGATAGCGCAATAGAGCAAGCCATCAAGCGTGGTATTGAAGCGTTAGACATTGATCTTCGTATCGACAAAAACGCCCTTCGGGCGATTATTAGACTATCCAATCATGAGATTAGAAGCGCCTTGAATATTCTAGAAAGTTGCGCAATTATTTTAAATGATGGTAATCAATTGACAAGTCAGACCGTATATCGTGTCGCAGGAAAAATCAGACATGACCTCGATGATCATGAGGATCATTTTTACGACTTGTTAAGTGCTCTACAAAAATCGATTAGAGGATCTGATGTAGATGCCGCCATCCATTTTTTAGCAAGACTCATCACGCTAGGTGATTTGCAGGCTATCATCAGACGCTTGCTAGTCATCGCATATGAAGATATTGGCCTTGCCAATCCAATGATGGGCGTAAAGGTTGCTGCTGCTTGTGAATCCGCTGTTAAAGTTGGCTGGCCTGAGGCTAGAATTATCTTGGGTACAATAGTGATTGATATGGCATTATCACCAAAATCTAATACGGGGATAACCGCGATTGATAAAGCTTTAGAAGAATATGAAAATGAAGACACGGGTGTTGTTCCTGATCAAGCGAGCAATAGGCGTATTAAACTGAATCCCGAAATCTATCACTATCCACATCATGATCAAGGAAGTATAAACGATCAAACATATATGCCCGATAAAATCGTTACACATACATATTATATTCCAAAATTGGAATCAGCTTATGAAAAAGCACTGGCGGAAAGGTTAAAGAAAATTGATCAAATTAAACATAAAAATAGAGGATAAAACATTTAAAAAAAAGACATTCAATAATGCCTTTTTTTAAACGTCAGTTGAGATAATCACAGGAATTGTGATAGGTCTTCTTCTGATCTCTTCATAAATATAACGGCTTGTTTCATTTCTAACATCTCTTTTATATTCATTCCAGTTAATATATTTACCCGCAAGATGTTTTTTACTGACTTCTATAAATATTTCTTTGATATGAGCCAGCAATTGCTCAGATTCCTTCACATAAACAAAACCTTTTGAAACGATTTCGATATCACCCAATATGGTCTTTGTTTTTGGATTGACATGCGAAACAATGAGTAAGGCACCATCTTCTGCTAACAATTCCCTGTCTTTCATGACAAAGTCATTGACATCACCAACAGCCGTACCATCAATCAATATCTCGCCAACATTAATATCACCTCGAGATATAAAGGAGTCTCCTTCTTTATAGTTGAAAACATCCCCATTATCAAGCATGATGATATGATTTTCATCATATCCAATTTCCATCGCCAGTTGTTTGACACCATATTGATGACGATATTCACCGATGGTTGGAATAATGTATTTAGGTTTTAAAAAATTAATCATCATTTTTAGTTCTTCAGCTGTTGCATGTGCGGCTGTTAACAACCGTTTGTCGATATTTTCAACATCAGCATTGCTGCGATAAAGGACATCTAGAGTTCTTGCAGCCATTTTTTCTGTTCCGGGAACAGGAGCTGTCATCAAGATGATGGTATCGCCTTCATTGATGTTAATTAACCGGTCATTTTTATTGCACATCCGCTGCAACATAAAGAAAGGTTCGTGACGATTACCTGTGACTAATGCAACGATGTCAGGATCATCATTTTTGTTCTTTTCATCGAGATATCTAAGATTGATAAGTGATTCTTTTGGTATATCAAGATAGCCATCGGCAATCGCGATATCAACGATACGTTGAGCGCGTCTACCGATAATCGCTATGCGTTTGTGATGCTTTAAACTTATATTGATGGCATGCTGAATTTTTCTTAAATCAGATGAAAACAAACTGATAATGATTCTACCAGTCGCATTGGCAAATATGCTGTTCAATTTATAATCTAGCGCTTGATTTACACCACCATTTAAGACTAATCTAGAACCTAAAGATTCCGTTAGTAAAGCTAATACTGGTTTTTCAGCTAAAGTGTTGATCTTTTTGAAATCAGTTTGATATCGCAGATCGCCGCTTTGATCAAAGGTAAAGTCTGATGTGTAAACGATTGATCCTTCTATCGTATGTATCGCAATGCCAAGTGATTCAGGGATTGAGTGAGTGGTATTAAAAAATGACACGCGAACGTTGCCAAATTTGATAATACTGTTTTGTGATACAACATTCAACGTATATTTTTCTAAATCAAACGCTTCATCACTCAGAAGATCTTTAACCATTTGCATCGTAAAATTAGAAGCATAGATTGGTACATTCAGTTCATTAATCAGGTGAGGTATAGCACTGATATGATCTTCATGGGCATGTGATAAAAAGATCCCTTTTATACGATCTTTCGCATGCACTAGGACCTTATAATCTGGTATGATTTCATCGACACCATAAAGTTCTGAACTTGGATATTTTATACCCGCATCTAGGATGAATAAACTATTATCTACTTCAACGACATACATATTTTTTCCGTTTTCGCCTAAGCCTCCCAAAGCGAAAAAGCGTATATTACTCAACATTAACACTCCCTTACTACTGTAACGTCTTTTTAACTAATGTAATTATATCATGTTTTTTATCTATCTCACAACGAAAACGTTTTGTATATGATATGATAGAAGTGGTGAAAGCAATGATTAAATACCCAATTAAGCGAAAAGCTCCGGAAAAACAGACCAACTATGCAAATTTAGGCATGACTCTTGAAACCGATATTATTGCAACGAATGCCTATTATTTGGCAAATCATATTGCCGTTATTCATAAGAAACCAACACCAATTCAGGTGGTTAATGTCTCCTATCCTGCCCGCAACAAAGCGAAAATCACAGAAGCTTACTACAAGACACCTTCAACGACAGATTTTAATGGTTTATATAAAGGTCGTTACATAGATTTTGATGCAAAAGAAACAAATTCCGAGACATCAATGCCACTTAAAAATGTTCATCTTCACCAAATGGAACATCTAAGAAATGTGCATGAACATGGTGGTATTGCCTTTCTAATTGTACATTTTAAAAAACATAATGAGTATTTTGTTCTACCATTTTCTTTACTCGAAGAGTATTGGCAAAGCCAACATCAAGCAAATGGTCGTAAATCGATTCCCTATGAGGTTTTTAGAGAACGTGCTTACCCATTAAAATTCGCATTTAATCCTCGGCTTGATTATTTATCAGTCGTCGAGCGTTTTCTCTTCTGATGTTTTAATTGGCTTGATAAATCCAAATTCTATTGCCAGCTCTCTAACTTTAGGTAATACTAATACACCCAATATGGCCGTTACTGCAATGCTAGTTGCCATATATGGCGCGTTATACATAACAAATGAATAAAACCAAGGGTTAATCCCTTCTGGTGCGTATTCGGCAAATATGATTGCACCTCCGATTGCATGTGATAAATATCTTAAGAACCCGACACTAATCGTCGCCAATAGAAATCTTATCCAATGATAAATACCTTTTCGAAAGAATCCTGCTAAACCCAGTACGCCAAAAGCAATGATATAGTCTGAAAACAGTGATTGCCAAGCATATAAGCCACCGTCAATTAAAACATTGACTAATCCATAAACAATACCACTCAAGATGCCGTATTTGGGACCTAAAATAAGACCAACCAATATAATTGGTAGCATGGAAAATCCAAATACTGTGCCTTCCTGTGGCATTTGCAAATTCAATCCTGGCACATATTTCGTAATTAATGCAAAAACGACCGCCAATGCTGTGAATGTTGCAGTAAATGCAACCTTCTTCAATTCTTGATGATGTTTCATTTCTTTTCCTCCTTAGAAATAAAAAAATTTCTATGGATGTCCAAAGAAATTGATAGTTAATAAGTCCTATTATTACACTATCCCTCCGCTGGTTTCATCCAGATCAGGTTCAACGGGTCGACACATGTCCTCTCAGCTACTGCTCCCCGTAGTGATCATATCTAATATATCATTTTCAATGTGATATTACAATGAGGTTACATTATGATTATTTTATTATCCGATGCGTTTCGTGTGACGATTGCTTTATTTCTCATTTTGCTTTTATTTGCAGTTTTGCACATAAAATATAATGTTAAAGATGAAATCACCATCATCGAACGACTCGGTAAATTTAAAAAAATGGTAGATACACCTGGCTTTTTCTTCATCATGCCCTTCATCGATCGCGTTTTAGAACGAACATCAACCGGTGAAATAGTTGATGCTAGGAGATTTAGCTATAAGGATGGAGCGTCAGAAATCAAAGTCAACGCAACCATGAGATATATCATCTTCGATCCCAAGTTATTTGCTTACGCTGCGATAGACCCGATTGGATCTATAGTCGATTTGATTAAAACGGCTAAAGAAAATGATATATCAGATGAAGATTTGGATTTGCAAGTTCGCGCTTACGGACGCGACTTAGGCATTACAATAATCAATTATTATTTTGATTAATTAAAAATAATATTGATTAATATTGTTTGCAATAATATTAATTTTGTGTTATACTTGCATGGTAAGGAGTGATGTTATGCAAATAAATTGGTTTAATGAAAAACCTAAAGATTGTGTGGTAACTGTAGCAAAAGGAAATCTCACCTTAAACAAGGCAGCAACAAATTTTTTTGAATCTGCTTATAGTGTGATGTTGGGTTTAGATAAAGAGAAAAAACTTTTCTTTATTAAACCGCTTTCGAAAGAATCCGCAGTCAAACACGATATACCTGATAACGCAAAATATAGGATTACTGTCAGATCATCCTACAGTAGAGTTGCAAATAAAGCATTTATTGCTGAATTATCTGATATGATTGTTATGAATCTCGATGATAGATCTTATAAATTCAAAGCTAATTGGAATGCAAAAGATAATATGTTGATTGTCAATTTAAAGGAGGAATTATAAAATGGATACTATGATGTTAATTTGGCTGGCCATTTTCGTTATTGCTGTGGCTATTGAATTTGCGACAGCTGATATGGTTTCGGTTTGGTTTGCAATCGCAGCAATTCCAAGTTTTATTTTGGCGATACTCCAGGTACCTCCATGGATACAAGTCGTTTTATTTATTGTATTGACGATTGTTCTCTTCTTCTTTACTAGACCAGTTGTCATCAAGTATTTTAAAGTGAATGAGATTAAAACAAATGTCGATTCAATCACCGGTCAAGAAGGTACCGTTATTGAACGCATTGAACCCAATGGAAAAGGGCGTGTCAAATTGCGTTTAAATGATTGGGCAGCAGTCGCTCATGAAACCATTGAGGTGGATGAACGTGTTCGTGTACTTGACGTTGAGGGTGCAACGCTCATCGTCGAGAAAATATAAAAATAGAAAGAGGGTAATATTATGCAAATTTTAGGACAATTTTTAAATCCAGTATTACTGAGTGCTGGTTACGTCGTACTCATCGTCGTCGCCGCAGTCATATTAATCGTTATCGCTGCTAGTTTCCGTCTTGTCACACAAACCAAAAAGGTTGTGGTTGAAAGACTTGGTGGATATTATACAACATGGGGTGTTGGTATTCACTTCTTAGTACCGATCATTGATCGTGTAGCAAGCACTGTATCTTTGAAAGAACAGGTGAAGGATTTTGATCCTCAACCAGTAATCACAAAAGATAACGTGACGATGCAAATTGATACCGTTGTGTTCTTCTCAATCACTGATCCCAAAGCTTATACTTATGGTACAGAATCTCCATTACATGCCATCGAAAAGATTTCAGCAACCACGCTGCGTAACATTATCGGTGACCTAGATCTTGACCAAACATTGACATCGAGAGATTTGATTAATACGCAAATGCGTAAAACCCTTGATGAAGCGACTGATCCGTGGGGAATAAAAGTTAACCGCGTAGAAGTTAAAAATATTTTGCCACCGAAAGATATTAGAGACTCTATGGAAAAGCAAATGCGTGCTGAACGTGAAAGACGTCAAACAATTTTAATCGCTGAAGGTGAAAAACGTTCTCAAATCCTTCGTGCTGAAGGTGAAGCCCAAGCTGTTATTTTAAGAGCCGACGCCGTTAAGCAACAAAAGATTAAAGAAGCTGAAGGGGACGCTGAAGCAATTTATAAACTTAAAGAAGCAGAATCACTTGGTATCAAGTTAATTAAAGATGCTAAAGCTGACCAAGCAGTACTTACGATTAAAGCATATGAAGCACTTGCAAAAGTGGCTCAAGGACAAGCAACGAAGATTATCGTTCCAACCAATATCACAGACCTAGCTTCCAATGTGTTAATTGCTGCAGAAGTTGCAAAAGATAAATCTAAATAAAGTACTAAAACAAAAAAGCGATGAAATGTTATTCATCGTTTTTTTTGACCTTTTTTATTGGTAAATAATCAAAGGTACCATCATTTCATCTATCGTTAACCCTGCATGATGCCCTTTAAATGGTTTTTTGTCTTTAAATTGAAAGTATCGATTCTTAATAGCAACAGCCAAATAATCCCCCACACATGAATCGACCAATGCATGTTTCTTACCGAAACCAAGGAGTTGCATATTGAAAACCTCCGCTTTCGTGTAAAGCGCATAGTATTTGCCATATTGTTGATTGAAATGCGCTCTAAACGCGTCCATAAATTCCAACTTAACGAAAAAACTTGTTGCTCTTGGCTCCATAGATGGTAACTTTTCAAGCATACCATATAGTTTCTGATCTTCATATAAATTGATTGGGGTTACTGATTGATGACCGTGATCAGCGATAACAATGAGCAAACTATTATCACCTAATGCTTCGGCTTGGGTTTTAACTGTCATATTGATGTCTTTGATTAAAGCTTTTGTCATAGTACTAAAAGGTCCATAATCATGTTCGGTTAAATCAGGTTCACCCCAATAAATATATGTAAATGTCTTTTCACTTGTTTTCGAAATACGCACCATTTCTAGCAAAGCTTCTTGAAGCGTATCAAAACCATCTGGTTTAAAATTAGGAAACAGTTGCGCGGTTTTTATGTCGGGATTTGCTTCTGAAATCAAATCGGTCAGTTGTGGTTGCTTAAAATATTTTTCAAGCAAATCTTCCGCAATGACTTTCTCACTATCATAATAATCCTTGTTCAAAAACACTGTATCATAAATATCTTCATCTTTGAGATATTGAACCCAACCCAAATAACCTGAACTCCATGGCGGTTTCCCCGTTAAAACAGCATTGGTTGCAGCAACTGTTGTCGATGGAAACACTGAAGTCATCTGTTTAACAATGTTTTTTCTTAAAAAGTCATCACGTTTAAGGTATTTTTTAATAATATTCATACCCATGCCATCTAGCAGCAACAAAAACACGTGGTTTGGTTTCGACTTCAACGCCGCTCTCAACTCAGGAATCAAAGCGTATTTTGTCTCAACCCCATAGTGATGAAGCAACGTGGTTGAAACGTTTAATATGGAGTTTTCATAATTTGGTAATATAACGTGAATCACCTAATGATCTCCTTTATTAATGGTTCTAATATCGGTTTTTCACCAATTGAAATTGCCTCAACAATCATTTTCGATGCTTCATCTATGCCCCTGTCACTTACATAAAGTGTTGCAATAACTTGATCAAAATCGATTGGATCACCAACTTTGACATGAAGATCAACACCAACAGATAAATCAATTGAATCCGCTTTTGTTTCTCTACCGGCACCAAGTCTCATTGCTGCCTGCCCAATGCTTAATGCATCAATTTGGTGAATATATCCCTGTTTATTTGCTCTAATGTTAATCGTCTTTTTAGATAATAATTCTTCCGGATGCATCAATGATGAAGGATCGCCACCTTGAGCCTCAATAAATTGTAAAAACTTGTCATAAGCAGATCCATCATTGATCGCTTCGTTGAGTAGTTTCTCCGCTTCATTGACATCATGAGCTATTCCAGCATCAATCACAAGTTCAGAAGCGATAGCCATAACGACACTAACTAAATCTTTTGGTCCGTGACCTTTTAGCGTTTCAATCGCTTCAACGACTTCTAACGCGTTACCAATCTTATGTCCCAATGGTTCTTCCATACCTGTAAGAATAGCTGTCACTTTCTTACCGGCCATTTTACCGATATCCACCATTAATTGGGCAAGTTCTCTCGCTTCGTTTATCGTTTGCATAAACGCACCTCGACCAACTTTTACATCAAGCACGATTGCATCTGCACCACTTGCTAATTTTTTGCTCATGATCGAGGAAGCAATCAAAGGAATAACATCAACTGTTGCCGTGACATCACGCAGTGCATATAACTTTTTATCAGCCGGTGCAACTTCACCGCTTTGACCGACAACTGCTAAGCCGATATCTTTGACTTGTTTGATGAATTGGGCTCTTGATAATTCAACTTTAAATCCAGGAATGCTTTCTAATTTATCGATAGTACCACCGGTATGTCCTAATCCGCGACCGCTCATTTTCGCCACTTTTGCACCTAAACTTGCAACCAAAGGCGCTAAAACAAGTGTGACTTTGTCACCTACACCACCGGTCGAATGTTTATCGACTTTTATTCCAGGAATTTCGGATAAATCAACCACATCACCCGAATCTCTCATCGCCAATGCTAGATGTGTGGCTTCTTCATGCGTCATACCTTTAAAATATACAGCCATAAGAAAGGCGCTCATTTGATAATCAGGCATGACGCCTTGGGTGTAAGATGAGATTAAAAAAGCAATCTCATCTTTGCTGAGTGCTTTACCATCACGTTTTTTAGTAATTAAATCGATGATATGCATATGAATCATCTCCTTATTTTTATGCTATCATAATTTTTAATTGTATGTTATAATGCCTAAGGGAAAAGAGGGATGCTATGATCTTAACCATGGTTCGACACGGACAAACTTATTACAACAATCGGCGACTTGTTCAAGGTCGCATTAACAATGCGCTAAACGAAACTGGCAAGAAACAAGCAAAAGCTGTTGCCCAAATATTAAAAGCTCAACACTTCGATGTCATTAGCAGTTCACCGCTTTCTCGAGCGTTAGAGACTGCATACATTATATCAAAAAAATTAAAGTACAAGCAACCCATTGAGGTTTTACCAAACTTTGTTGAGAGAGATTTCTATCATCTTGATGGCATATCAGTTGATTTAGCGATGCCTCTTATTCGAACAAAAGGATATCGTTATCCAGGATATGAACATGATGAATTGCTCATCAATCGCGTTGCAAAACAAGCTTACGAGCTCGCAAGTAGATACCCCGATGACCATGTGCTTTGTGTCGCACATTCTCATGTGATCAAAGCTTTGCTTGTCAAAGCAGATCCACATCAATTCTCATTTGCAGATTATTTTTTATCCAACGGTGATATCATTACTTTTGAAGTAAAAAACAAGCAGATTAAATTTATCAGTCACGAACGACATCCAGACGCTTAGGCGTCTTTTTTTATGAAAATGTAAAATCACACTTCACATATTTAAAAAGGGTTCATTAATAATATTAAACATATACTGAGCAATATCGGAAGTTGACATATCCTTGATTTTTTCATAGTGTACGATAGGATGTATGATCACGTCTACGATGGTTTTACGCCATGGTGCACGATTTTTGATTTCAGTTGTGTTTATCAATGTGATTGGCAGCAAATCAGCTTGTGCCTTTAGGGCTACCTTGTAAGCACCAGCGCGCATTTCAACCATTTTATTATCATATCGATCTTTGATACCACCTTCTGGAAAAATTGCCATATTTAGCCCATTTCTTACGACTTTAATGGCATCGACCATTGCTCTAGCCGTGTTTCTCGTATTCCCTCTATCAATAGGAAATGCAGCAATGGATTTCAACCACGTTTTAAGAATAGGTATTTTGTAGATTTCTGTTTTTGATGCATATGTCGTTGGTCGTTTGATGACTTGATCTAAAATAATCGGATCAGCATAGGATTTATGGTTTGCGTAGGTTGTTAAACGGCCTGTAGCCGGAATATGTTCTATGCCTTGAACACGTATTTTAATTCGTAGAATGAAGGTGTTCAAGAAGATAGCAATACTTCTTGTTATATAGTACTTAAACTTATGATCAGGTTTTGTTAAAGGAAACCATGTATATATATTAATCGTGATAAAAATAAAAGTGCCAATGAACGCGACTAAAAAACCCGATATTATCCAAACTGGAATCAAATAAACAAGATGTATTGAAAGTGACATCAGGGTCGCAAATGCACCCCATATGATGAAGAACAGTACTGAAATCATAAAGACTTCCTTCTTTCATAAACTGTAAAGATTAATCCTGGTTCCAAGCGTTTATCAATAACTTCAAACTGACTTAGATCAAATGTTGGAAAATAGACATTTCCTTTATAACGATTCAATATATATGTAATATAAAGTCGATTAGCATAGGGTAATGATAATTGATAAATCGTTTTTCCGCCAATGACATATAGATCATCTTTCGTTTCTTTTAGAAATTGAACGACATCAGGTATCCATGTAGCATCATCATATGCTTTTTGATCTAAATTAGCAACAAATATATGATTAAACGGTAATGGCTTTGTTTTGTAATATGCTTTTAATGATTGATAGGTTAATTCACCCATAATGACATTTTTGTTATGTGTATGTTGCTTGAAGTATTGAAGGTCTGCTGGTATATGCCAAGGTAGTTGATTGTCTTGGCCAATTAACCAATTTTCATCCATTGCCCAAATCAGATTTATCATACAGCCACCTTACCTTTTATACTTGGATATGGATCATAATTTGATAGCGTAAAATCATCATATTTGAAATCAAATAGCGATTTAATTTTAGGATTCAATGTCATCGTAGGCAAGTTCTTAGGCGTTCTAGATAGTTGCAAGTTTATTTGGTCAAAATGATTGCTGTAAATGTGAGCATCCCCTAATGTATGCACAAATTCACCAGCTTCATAACCGGAAACCTGTGCAACCATTAACAGCAGTAACGCATAACTGGCAATATTAAAGGGTAATCCTAAAAAGATATCTGCACTTCGTTGATACAGCTGCAAGGATAACTTATGGTCAGCAACATAAAATTGTATCAGGGTATGACAGGGTGGTAAAGCCATATTTTCGATTTCTGCGGGATTCCATGCCGACAAGATCATGCGTCTTGAATTTGGATTTCTTTGTAATGTATCAAGGATGTTTTGAAGTTGATCGATACCATTAAAATTACGCCATTGAGCACCGTACACAGGTCCTAAATCTCCATATTTCGCTGCAAATTCATCATCGGATTTAATTCGTTCTATGAAAACTGACATGGATTCACCTTGATAATCTTGACTATCTTTAAATCGTCGATAAGGCCAGTCATTCCATATTTTTACATCGTGATCAACAAGATATCTAATATTTGTATCCCCTTTGATAAACCATAATAACTCACGGATAATCGATTTTAAATGCACTTTTTTCGTTGTGAGTAACGGGAATCCTTCACTTAAGTCAAAGCGCATTTGATAACCAAACACACTTTTAGTACCTGTTTTCGTGCGATCCATTTTGAATGTACCGTTAGTCATGACATGTTGACATAAATCGAGATAAGCCTTCATGTTTCCTCCTACTTAGCTAGTTCGTACAAGGCTTCAGTGTAGATGACAATAGCCTTAAAAAAGTCTGTTAATTCAATATATTCATCTCTTTGGTGAATAAAGGATGGTTTATCTAAAAAATGTGGTCCGAATGCAACCGTGTTTTTCATCACGCGTGCAAAAGTTCCACCACCTATATTAATTGGCTTCGCATGCTGCTCACCGGTATGTTTTTTATAAACTGACATCAATGTTTGGACCAAATCTGAGTTGGGATCAATGTAAAGTACTTCATTATGCTTGTCCAAAAACAATTTTGCGCCATATTGAGCCACCTTTTCATTGCCTTTTTTCATGACTTCTGAAAGGTTTACGCCATGAGGATAACGCAGGTTTAATGCAATCTGATAAATATGATTATCAAATGTTATTTTACCAATGTTATTGGTGAGAGGACCCATTTCTTGATCCATATAATTTATACCTAACTTCTTGCCCTGCCAATCATCTAATAATAATGATTGGTACATGTTGACCAATGTTGAGTCAAGATTCAAAGTTGATAAAAACGCGAACATCCGATCAATTGCATTTTCGCCTAAATGAGGAAGAGAACCGTGTGCGGATTTACCAATGACAGTCAATTGAATGCCTTCTTTATGCGCTTCAACTGATCCTTGATAGTTATGATCTGCAAGAAATGCTTGAAAATCTTTTTGATATGATAAATCGCTTAGCACCGCTGTTGCTGATTCCGGTACCATATTATCAGCCAAACCACCATGTAAAGACTTTAAAACTGTTCCTTTATCTTGTCCATTTAAAAAAATTCTTGTGATGCCTTTTTCAGCATAGATAAGCGGGAAATCGGCATCAGGAATAAATCCTGCAACGGGCATTTGTGGATACTTTTTAAAATAGTAGTCAACCCCGCGCCATCCGGTTTCTTCATCGGTTCCCAATACTAATTTTATGCTTTTGCGAAGCGGAACTTGAAGATCTTTTAAGATTTTCATCGCGTAATAAAAAGCGATTGTCGGACCTTTATCATCTTCGGTTCCTCTACCATACATTTTACCGTCTACAACGGTTGCGCTATACGCAGGATAAGTCCATCCAGTTCCCGCTGGAACAACATCCAAATGCCCGATTGAA